>JAHZHA010000032.1:0-31630 GCA_019420525.1 Bacillota bacterium | reverse complement strand
CCGATGTCAGCGGAGAAGTTACGGTTCCGGCCGACGCAGAAGGTGTCGATGAAGCTTGTCTCAAAACACTGGAACTCCTGAAAACCGTTCCGGAAGGACAGACAGATCTCGTCACCGTGATCGGAGACGATATGAAATTCAACAGCGTCAGTGTGGACAGCGAAGGCAAAGCGACGGTTGATCTGGCAGAAGTTCCTGCAGACGGTATGGACAACTATACCGAGCAGTTCTTTATTTATCAGATTGCCGGAACGCTGATCAATTCTTTCTCTGAAGTGAGCAGCGTTGCGTTTACTGTCGGCGGCCAGCAGGTGGAAACGATCGGCGGACACATGGATGCAACTGCGGCTTATACGCTGGCAGACGTGGATAATTTCAATATGCCTTCATAAAACGGCAGAAGAAGCGCTCCGAGAGGACGGGATAGAAGAATCAGTTATTTCAGGCGGACTGCCGGATTATCCGGGCAGTCCGCCGGCAGTATGTCAGGAAAATAAGGGAACCCGACGGACGGAACGGAGTCGGCAGACGGATGCAGAAAAGCGGGAAATCCCTTGGACAGCATGGAAAGCACGGCATGTGAAAGAGATATGCCGGGAATCCTGATATCGCAGCAGATCGCTGCGGAGGTGCGGAATATGGCAAAGCGTCGCGTTACCGGAGGTTCCGGAGCCGGAACTTCAAAAGGAAAAATAAAAATCTGCAACATCGAAAAAGGTCTGCCCACCGTAGGACAGGCGCATAAGCGCATTGAAGAAGAGATCGCCGCTGCGAAGTTCGGAAAATGGAGCTGTATGAAACTGATCCACGGCTACGGGTCCAGCGGCAAAGGCGGGATGATAAAGAATTCTCTGCCGTCTTTTCTCGACGCGCAGATGCGCAGAGGAAATATCAGAGACTATATACGGGGAGAAGATTTTTCAATTTTTGATTCCTGCACACAGCGCGCGCTGCTGAGGTATCCTGATCTATCCGGGGATCCGGACCTGGAGAAGTGCAATCACGGAATCACGATTATTCTGCTGTAGTGCCGGGAAAACACGAACCGGATGACGATGCCGGATAATAGAATGATATAAAAAAGCGCTGCAGATGATACTGTATGCATCTGCAGTCATGAAAATGTGATGAATAAAGAAAGGAAAAAGAATGGAAAGATATGAGATCAGAGATATTTCTCTGGCACCAGACGGACACCGCAAGATCGAGTGGGTAAGAAACAATATGCCGCTGCTGCGGGGGCTTGAAAAAGAATTTTCCGAGACGCGACCGTTTGAAGGGGTGAAAATCGCTCTTTCCGTACATCTGGAGGCAAAGACGGCTTATCTCTGCCGCGTTCTGGCAGCTGGCGGCGCCGAGATGTCAGTGACAGGAAGCAACGTGCTTTCTACGAAGGATGAGATCGCTGCAGCGCTGGCAGAAGACGGAATGAGAGTGTTTGCCGTTCATGGAGCGGATGAGGATCAGTATTTTGATCACATCAGAAAGACTCTGTCTGCGGGTCCGAATATCATCATTGATGACGGCGGGGATCTGGTGAGCATGATTCACAGAGAGATGCCGGAACTTATCGAAGATGTGTGGGGAGGCTGTGAAGAGACGACTACAGGCGTCATCCGTCTTAAAGCTATGGAAAAAGACGGCGTGCTGAAGTTCCCGATGGTAGCTGTCAATGATGCCAAGTGCAAGCATCTCTTCGACAACCGTTACGGGACGGGGCAGTCTGTCTGGGATTCCATCATGCACAACACGAATCTCATCGTGGCCTCCAAGACAGTCGTTGTGGCGGGCTACGGCTGGTGCGGAAAAGGCGTGGCGATGAGAGCGTCTTCTCTGGGAGCGAAAGTAATCGTAACGGAAGTGGATCCGGTGAAAGCCATCGAGGCCAGAATGGATGGCTACGATGTCATGACAATGGCGGATGCGGCTCCGAAAGGCGATATTTTTGTGACGGTGACCGGATGTGAGCATGTCATTACCGGCGAGCATATGGCAGCTATGAAAGAACATGCGATTCTCTCAAATGCCGGCCATTTCAACGTGGAGATCGATATGGAATGGCTTGAGAAAAATGCCTCTGAAAAGAAAGAAGCTCGTGAAAATATCATGGCATATCGTCTGCCGAATGGAAAATGGATTAATGTTATGGCAGAGGGTCGCCTGGTCAACATCGCCGCATCCAACGGACATCCTGCGGAAATCATGGATATGAGTTTTGCAGTACAGGCGCTGTCGGCACTATATGTGCGCAATCACAGGGACGAACTGGAAAATAAAGTGATTTATGTTACCGATGAGATCGATCATCTGGTAGCCTGCCGGCGCCTTGAAGCATGGGGCATCACCATCGATACGCTGACAGATGAGCAGGAATCTTATCTCAACAGCTGGAATGTCTGATATGGACCAAATTCTGATCCCCGTAGAATTCGCTCCGGCACTTCTCGAATGGTATGCAAAGCATGCCAGAGTTCTTCCCTGGAGAGAAGATCCTCAGCCTTATAAAGTCTGGGTTTCGGAGATCATGTTGCAGCAGACCAGAGTGGAGGCTGTGAAACCTTATTTTGAGAGGTTTGTAGAAGTACTTCCCGACCTGAAGGCTCTGGCGGAAGCGGAAGAACAGACTCTTCTGAAACTCTGGGAAGGTCTCGGATATTACAATCGTGTCCGCAACATGCAGAAAGCTGCCCGTCAGGCATTGGAGGAATACGGTTCTCTGCCGGCCTCTGAAGAGGAACTTCTTCGTCTGCCGGGTATCGGCCCTTATACGGCCGGTGCGGTGGCTTCCATCGCTTTTGGGAAAACGGCCGCCGCTGTGGACGGAAACGTGCTCCGGGTCGTCACACGCCTTGTGGCTTACGGAGCTGATATATCGAAGCAGTCCGTCAGAAGGAAAGTGGCAGAGGCCCTTCTCCCTTCAGCGGCCTCTGCTCCTGCCGACTTCAACCAGGCGATGATGGAGCTGGGGGCGACGGTCTGTCTGCCTAATGGCGCACCCAAATGCGGAGATTGTCCGGCGGCTCATCTGTGTCGTGCGCACCGTGAAGGAAGAGAATTGTCATTTCCGGCAAAAAAACCGAAAAGAGAGCGGAGCATTCTGCAGAAGACGATTTTTCTGCTGGAACAGGACGGAAAGACGGCGATATATAAGCGGCCGGATTCCGGTCTTCTGGCGGGACTCTGGGGGTTTCCCGAGACCGATGATTTTATGGATGAGCGGGAAGCGGAGGAATATCTCGATAGCCTGGGAGTGCGGACGGAAGAAATTTTTTCTCTGGGAGAAGCAAAGCATATCTTCTCTCACGCGGAGTGGCATATGACGGGATACCGGGCCGTTCTGCGCAGTCTTCCCGGATCTGCAGATGCCGGAAAGCTTCTTCCGGAGAGTACGCTTTTTCTGCCGTCGGAAAAAATCAGAGAGGAGTATGCTCTGCCGTCGGCTTACAGTTTCTATACAAAACAGCTGAGATAGGGAATAGATCGTTTTCTTTTTTCGTCAGCAGGTAAAAAATGAGGACGCCGCTTTTGCATGGATATAAAATTCATGCAAAGACGGCGTCCTCTACGCATTTGTTACAGAGTTATTGAATCGGGGCAGAACATATTGCCTGTTTACTGTTTACAATCCGGTGCTTTGCCTGTCAGATTCCCAGAGATTCGATAACCGCTTTTGCCAGTTCCGTGCGTTCGATGACAGTGTCGTGCAGGATTTCTTTTTTATCGAGATCTTTCAGGCCAGAAGGTACGGGCACGCCCGTCTTTTCGCTGAGAGCTCTGACGTATGCAAAACCGTCAGATTCTTCCGGCATGCCCAGAGCGTCCGCTACGCTGGCAGCGAATTTGTATGCGCTGGCAGTAGAGGCGATGACAGCCGGTGTATCGTCTCCCGTAGCTTTTTTGTAATCTTCATAGACTTTATACGCAACGGCGGTATGTGTGTCGATGAGATAACCGTGTTTTTCGTACATTTCGGCTATGGCCTGTTCTGTCTCTTCCTCATCGGCAAAGCCTCCGTAAAAACAGGACATTCCTTCTCTTACCGCATCATTGACCTGATACTTTTTGTCTCTTTCCAGACAGTCCATCAGCCGGGAAATTTCGTCGCCGTCGCCACCGCTGAGATGATAGAGGAGACGTTCCAGATTGCTGGAGATCAAAATGTCCATGGAAGGCGAATTCGTGCAGTAGAATTCTCTGTTGATATCGTAGATTCCGGTGTTTATAAAGTCTGTGAGAACTTTGTTCTTGTTCGATGCACAGATGAATTTATTTACAGGAATTCCCATTTTTGAAGCGTAGTATGCGGCGAGAATGTTGCCGAAATTGCCCGTCGGAACTACGATATTAATTTTTTCCCCTTCGCGGACAGTACCGTTTTCTACCAGCTTCAGGTAAGCGTAAACGTAGTATGCCACCTGAGGAACAAGACGACCGATGTTGATGGAATTGGCTGAGGAGAGGCGGATCCCGTTTTCTGCCAGGCCAGATCGGAAGCTGTCATCGTTGAATATCTTTTTGACACCGGTCTGTGCATCGTCGAAGTTTCCGTGGATCGCAAAGACGTGTGTGTTTTTTCCGGTCTGAGTCGTCATCTGGCGCTTCTGAACTTCGCTGACACCGTCGGAAGGGAAAAACACGATGATTTCCGTACCCTCCACATCAGCAAATCCTTCGAGAGCTGCTTTTCCTGTGTCGCCGGAGGTGGCGGTGAGGATGGCGATTTTTTTGTCTTCTTTTTCCTTTTTTACGGCTGTCGTCAGGAGATAAGGCAGAATGGAGAGCGCCATATCTTTGAAAGCAGCCGTTTTCCCGTGGTAGAGTTCCAGAAAGTATGCATCCCCGGCAGCGGACAGGGTTACGATGTCGTCCGCTTCGAATTTTGCATCATAAGCGCCATCGGTACAAAAACGGATCTCTTCCTGAGTGTAGTCCGTAAAGAACGCAGAGATGACGGCTTCCGCAACTTCTTTATACGGTTTTCCCGTCATTTCGGAAATACGGAAGGGCAGCTTGGGCAGGGAGTCCGGAACGAAAAGACCTCTGTCTTCCGCCAGCCCCTGAATGACAGCTTGAGCTGCTGTCTTTTCAGCGGAATTTCCGCGTGTGCTCTTGTACTTGATCATGGGTAGTCTCCTTTATCGTCTGTCTTTAGAATTTATATTATCTGAAATAATGTCGTTTTTGCAGTGTATACATTTTAACAAATGGCATATCCCATTTCAAGCGGTGCCGGAGATTTCGCAGAATAATGCGGAAGAGCACTATATGAATAAGAAAAGGAAAGGATAATACGGAGGACTGCGTTGTATGAGGAGGAAACTGCGGAAATTCTCCCGACAAACGGAAAAAGACAGCGTTACCGCTGTCTTTTTCCGTTTGATAAGAAGATTAAAAATTGTTATGAGATATATGCAAAGATGATGGAAAACGGTTTCATCTGCAGATCAGTTGTGGCAGGAACCGCCGCCGGATCCACAGGAATGACCGTGTTCATGATGGTGGTGATGTTCGTGATCGGAACATTTTGCGTCCGGATCGTAATTCAGTGTACCGTTGAGATACGCTTCTACGTTGGCGTCCGCATCGCCTTTGCAACCGCCGAAATGACGGATTCCTACGCTGGCCAGTGCGTTCTGTGCACCACCGCCGATACCTCCGCAGAGGAGAAGCTCTACTCCCTTCTGACGAAGGAGTACTGTCAGAGATTCGTGACCAAAATCACCGGAATCGAGAATTTCAGTACCGGCAATTTTATTGTCTTTTATATCGTAAAGCTTGAACTGCTGTGTGTGGCCAAAATGCTGAAAAACCTGACCATTGTCGTAAGTTACAGCGATTTTCATAATCATACCTCCTGTTGTCAGATGTATTTTACGTCTCTATTATAACAGGTTATGAACATATGTCAATAATTATGACGGGTTTTTCTGACGAATGAAGGCAGGAACTGCCGACCGGAGAATTACACGTTTCCGTCAGCGCTGTATCTGACGGAAGCGATGATATTTTCCGCCGTTTTCTGATCGTCTGCATCGGCATTTTCAGGAAGGACCACATCGATGTGAAGATATCCGTCCATAGTAGCTATGACGAAGTTCTTTGTCGTGACAGCCATACCGCCGGATTTCGTGGCAAGCTCAAAGTAATATCCTGTATTTTCACCGAAAGTGGCCTGCTGTGGTTCGGAAACGGTTGTCTGTTGTGACGGGTCGTCGCTGTTTGAAGCGATATCGCTGATATAAGCGCTGATGTAATCTTCGATTGTCACACCGTCGGCTACATAAGTATTTACCGACAGCGCCGCATACATGGAATGATCGCGGTTTTCCGCTGCCAGCAGACAGATCTCGCTGGGACGTTCCGCGGAATCCCACGAGGATGGTACTTCCATGGAATATTTGTTGTCGTCCGACGTCAGCGTTTTTGCGGAAAGCGTAACTCTATCCTTCAGGAGATTATATCCGATGATTCCCGCTGTCCCGATGATTACGAAAAGCAGGATAATAATCAAAAACTTCTTCATGTTTTACCTCAATATGCTTGAATTGTTTTGCTGTAATTGCGTGATAGATTATGTTATTTTTGTTACAGAATTCGTCGAAATGTGGAATCCATCTTTAATATATGATAATATTTTCTATAAACTATATAATACTATTGCAAAGGGGGGAATTCAATAATGAAAACAGAGCGCGCCGAAAGGCTGCTCTTTGCGATCGCGTCGGTGATCGTGGCACTTATGCTGCTGACCTGTCTGGCATCCAATGCCGAGGCGGCGAGCTGTTCCATAAAGATCGACGGCGTGGTCATCGAGTCAGATGCAGCTCCGATCATCGAAAACAACACGACGCTGGTGCCGATCGCTGTTATCGCTGATTATCTCGGAGGTACATCCAGCTGGAATCAGGAAAAACAACAGGCGACGATTGTAAATGGAAATGTTACTGTCGTCCTTACAAACAAATCTACGACTGCTACAGTCAACGGAGTGAAGCATACTCTGCTGGCGGCTCCTCGGATTGTGACGGTCAATGCCGACGGCGGCGGCCGTATTATGGTGCCGCTGAGATTTGTGGCAGAAGCGTTCGATTATGATGTGGACTGGGATGATTCCACGCGGACAGCTATCGTCAATACGAAGCAGTCAGGCACATCAAACTCATCGATAACCATAACAGGAATCGAGATCAAGAGTGGTCAGACTTATTCAGGTTCCACAAAGTATACACTGGTGAATATCACTGCGGACAAGTCTCTGAAATCGGGAGGATATCAGGGAGTGATGCTGTCCGATCCGTATCGCTGGTATGTGGATATCGCGTCTTCGTCACTGGGAAGCGGTGTCAGCGATCAGTCGCTGAGCGTCAGCAATTCTTATTTATCGAAAGTGCGTACCGGAGTGAATGACGGTGCGGTGAGAATCGTATGCGACCTGAAGGCGAAAATATCGCCTGAGATTTCATATTCCAGCGACGGGAAGACAATGACAGTGGCTTTCCCTGAGACTTACACTGAGACAGAGACTCCTTCCATTCCTCCGGATAATTCCGGCGGAAACACTTCCGGATATGATCCGTACGCCGACGGCAAATTAGTCGTCTGCATCGATCCGGGTCACGGAAAAACGACAGGAGGCAAACGAAGCCCGGATGAGAGTCTGATGGAATATGAGTTCAACCGCGATGTGGCGTATCGCCTGAAAGCGCTTCTGGAGGCGCAAGGCGTGACCTGTATCATGACGGTTGCGAAAGACGATCAGACGGATCCGTCTCTGGCTACGAGAGTGCAGATTGCCAACAGTGCCGGAAACGTCGATCTCTTCGTCAGCATTCATGCCAATGCATTCGGCACGGACTGGAACAGCGCAAACGGCTGGGAAATCTATACCTATCAGACCGGAGGCGTAGCAGAACAGGCTGCAAAGGCTATCGAAGCTGCGACGAATGCCAGCGGAGCCGGACTCAAAGACAGAGGTTGCAAGACGGCGAATTTCTATGTAATCAAAAATACATATATGCCTGCCGTTCTCATCGAACATGGATTTTATACGAATAAAGAGGAGTGTGAAAAACTGAAGTCCAGCAGCTTCAGAGACATTCTCGCCCGGGCAGATGCCACGGGAATCATGAATTTCTTTGCGCAGTACAGATAAAAGGGTACTGCCTAGCCGGTTTTTTAGCTGGAAAATAAAATAATAGTTCAAAGACAGAGTTTCCTGAGATCTCCTGGAGATCCGGTGGGGGCTCTGTTAAACGAGAGACCCGCCGCGGAAACTTTCTGCGGCGGGTCTCGGTTTATGTAGATGGAATGATTTCTTCAGATCGTTCAGATATCTGCCTCAGCGAGATATACAGGCAGTCAATAGATGGAGGCGACGAATGCATCGCCATTCAGCTGTTCGGCTGTATTTTGTCGGAAAATAATAGGAAAAAGTCTCTGATGCTGCAATTTCATGCATTTTTTACCGGAATGTCACGGATATTCTCTGTTAAACTGATACAATCAAAGAAAAGACGGAAACGGAAGGAGATAAGGTTTGAATATTTTTGACATCCTCGGTCCCGTAATGGTGGGACCTTCGAGTTCCCATACGGCGGGAGCGGTACGAATCGGATATGTGGCGAGGACGCTGCTGGGAAGCAGGCCTGTAAAGGCGTCTGTCGGTCTGCACGGTTCTTTTGCAGCCACCGGTACGGGTCATGGAACGGACAGGGCTCTCATCGCCGGTCTGCTGGGTATGAGACCGGACGATATGAGAATTCCGGAGAGTTTTCAGGTGGCGGAAGAGGAAGGTCTCGATTTTGTTTTCGAAGAAATCAGAATTCCGGGAGCTCATCCCAATACGGCGGTTATTCATGCAGAGGGAGAAGACGGAAGAACGGTACGGATTCAGGCATCTTCTCTGGGAGGAGGAAGAATAATGATCGACCGTATAGGTGATACGGATGTTCACTGTACGGGTGAAAAGCCGTCTCTTATCATACGGAATCAGGATAGCCCCGGTATGGTGGCTGAAGTGACGCGCATGCTGGCAGCGGAAAATGTCAATATCGCCACGCTGCAGCTTTACAGAGAGCGGCGCGAGGGAAATGCGGTGATGATACTGGAGACAGACCAGCCGATAGAAGATGCGATAGCGCAACGGCTGAGGCAGGTGGAAGGAATCCTGGAAATACGGTATATTCCGCAGGAAAGGTAGCTGCGGAGGAAAACGGAAAAAGGAGGACGGAAAGAAAAAATGTCATTTCATTCGCTGGAAGAGATCAGAATGTTTTGTGAACGCAAAAGTGTTCCTTTCTGGAAAGCCGTGCAGCTTTCCGATATGGATGAACGGGGGGTTACGGAAGAAGAATCTCTCAGGATGATGGAAGAAATGTGGGATGCGATGAAGTCCGCAGAAGAAAATTACGACGGGGAACGCATGTCACACAGCGGCCTTACAGGAGGCGCAGGTGCGCAGATGGAATCCTATCTGGAGAAAAACGATTCTCTGTGTGGAGAATTTACAGGAAGAGTAATGGCAGAGGCGCTGAAGATGGCGGAGTCAAACGCCTGCATGCAGAGAATCGTGGCTGCCCCTACTGCAGGAGCATGCGGTGTGATCCCGGCGGTTCTGCTTACCGCATGCAGAGAAAGAAAAATTCCAGAGGAAGATATCGTGAAGGCGCTGTACACGGCTGCAGGGATCGGTCAGGTTGTCGCAGAGAGAGCATTTATCGCCGGAGCTGCCGGCGGATGCCAGGCAGAAGTGGGAACCGCATCGGCTATGGCAGCCGGGGCTCTTGCGGGACTCTGTGGCGGAGACGCGGAGCAGATTATCCATGCGGTCGCTATGGCGCTGAAAAACCTTTTGGGTCTTGTATGCGATCCTGTAGCGGGACTCGTCGAAATCCCCTGCGTGAAACGTAATGTTATCGGAGCCGTCAACGCTCTGGCGGCAGCAGATATGGCTCTGGCCGGAATTGAGAGCCGTATTCCGGCGGATCAGGTGATCGATGCTATGAAAGAGGTAGGGGAAAGCATGCATGTATCTCTGAAAGAAACCGGCGAAGGAGGGATTGCCAATACTCCTGCGGCGAAGCGGATACGGGAGGAAATTTTTCCTGAGGTTTAAACCTGCGGGCGTGCCGGCACAGGCGGTGTATCTGCGCGGCGTTTGCCAAACCGCTGTGTTTCAGGTAAAATAGTGTGGAAAAGGTGCAGAATTGTTTTACAACCGGGTCTGCGTCCGGATGAGAGGAAGTTTGCCATGAGACGAAAAAAAGCATCGAGAGTGCAGGAATGGATGAATGCGTATGACGATAACATGAATGAAATCGGTGTCTATGCCCGCTCCTATATTCATTATCACAAGATGTGGCACAGAGTCGTTCAGTGCTGGATCGTGGGAAAGACTGAGGAAGGGGTCCGGGTTTATCTCCAGAGGCGTTCCTTTGAAAAAATGAGTCATCCGGGAAGATATGATGTGACGTCGGGCGGACATGTTTCTGCGGGGGAAGAACCGGAGGAAGCGGTACTGCGGGAGACGGAGGAAGAGACAGGAATACGTCTGAATCCCGATAAACTGCTGAGTCTGGGGTATGTGAAAGAACCCGTAGGAAACGACCGGGAGATAGCCTATCTTTACGTTTACGTGGAGACAGATCCGCCGTTCCGGCCAGGTGAAGAAGTTATCTATATGGTATCGGCGGATATCGACGAATTCTATGAGATGATGAAAGGCGAACGCGATTCTGTCGTGGTGATACCGGCGATCAAAACTGGGCCGATGACGGAAGAGGCTTTTTCCGTAACGATGGAAAACTGCTGTATGCACCGGAATTTTCTGGATATCGTATATCCGTATATAAAGAAGATGATGGAAAACGGGGAGGACGGGCTGGACGGTGCTGTCGGAAATTCCGGACTCTCTCAGAACAGATCGAAATGAGACAATAAGGAAAGTGAGAAAGCAGATGATCAGGATAGGATATCAGGGCATTGAAGGTTCAAATGCGGAGCAGGCAGCGAAGGACCTGGTGGAAAAACTGGGACTCACCGATGTGGAATACGTCCCACTGGTGGATTCCCCGCATGTCATCAAAGCCATGAAGACGGGGGAAACCGATTACGGTGTCTGTGCGGTATATAACAGCGTGGCCGGAATGGTGCTGGAAACGTTTTTTGCCACCAACGGCGTGGAACTCTTTATACGAGGCGAGACTACGATGAATATCCATCATTGTCTCTTCAAGAGAAATGCCGATGTTCCGGATGAAAATCTGAAATTTGTAGCGTCTCATATTCTCGCCATCAAACAGTGTGAGAATCACATCCGATACAGCTATCCGCAGCTGAAGAGCATTGAGGTGGAAGACACCGCCAAAGCGGCAAAGGATCTGGCAGAGGGGGAACTTTCCGATGACTACACGGTTCTCTGCAGAAAAAATGCGGGAGAGATGTTCGGACTTTGCCTCATCGACGAAAATATCGAAGATTACAAGGATAACAGGACGCATTTCTGCCTTTTTGAACTGAAAAACAAGGAGGCGTAACAGCCGGAAAAAAGAGACCGCATGAATTCCGAGGAATCGGATCATGCGGTCTTTTTTCGCTCTGTTTCAGAAATATGTGTACCGTTAGCTGCGGAGATGTTAAGAAAGGAAAAAGAGTTCCTTTCCGGATCCGCGGAATTTTCCGACGGCATTTTCTAATCGTCCTGACTCGACGTGCCTTCCTTTGAGTCACCGGAAGTTTCAGGGGCATTGTCCTTCGCCTGATCTTCCGCTGCGGAAGCGATCTGTCTCGCCTGGCGGGCAGCGGTGTTCGTGCTGGTGTCGCCGTCTGTGACTTTTTTCAGGGTCTCCTGTTCGTCTGTAAAATCTTCGTCTGCGCTGAACTGAAGCATAAAGGTACAGATGGCGGTAACGTCATCGAAATTCCTGCTGTTGAAAGCCCCGGCGATATCATAAAATGCGCTGGCTTTGAAGTCATAATAATTGTCGAGAATCGCTGTCGAAATCTCATCGGAATAATCGAGGCCGTACTGTTCGGAGGATGACGTGATTTTCATCGCCAGAGTGAAAGCTTCGCCGAAATTCTTTTCCGTACACATCGTCTTAAAGGTTTCGTAATCCGATTTTACGCTTTCGACTGCCGTGATATTGTCGGAAAGAACGGACAGATCATCCGAAAATTCTTCGCAGGATGCGTCGTTATAATTTTTTAAAAGTGTTGCGGCATCCGTGCTGCTGAGTTCGCCGCTCATGTAGCGGTCGAATACAGAATCTGCGGCTGAAGTGACGGAGTCTTTTACTTCGCTCACAAAATCTTTGTCATAAGCGTTTTCCGCAAATATTTCGCTGCAGACGTCAAAATCGCTGCTGCTGAAAGCGCGGCTGAATTTGTCTGCCGGGCTGAAGAATGTCTTATAAACGGTGAATGCAGCTGCGGCGATGATGATCACGGCGATGATCAGAATGAGGACGGTACGTCTGCGTCTTCTCTTTTTATTCTGTCTGTGCTGAAAATCATTTCCAAATCCTGAGTTGTACTCGGGCAGGAAACGGACCGTATTATAATCGTTCTTCTTTATCTCATACATTACTCTATATCCTCCGTCGGTTTTTGCTCTGACGTATTGTGTGAAAACTTTCTTCTATGATAAAATATACCGTATTTGAGCAGAATAATAAAGAGTAAAATTTTTTCGCATACCGGACAGAGCGGAAGAACGGGAAGTACAGAAACGCTTTTTACGCTATGTAATCCGGGTTATTTTAGCGTGCGGCAGGCAGAAATGGTACAGGAGAAGACGACTGACCGCTCGCGGGAATGGAGACGAAGTATGACTGACAGGAAAGATATTCTGATTATTGTAGACGTTCAGAAAGGATTTACAAAGAAATTTACGGTAGAGAAGATTCCCTGCATTGAGGATCTTCTTAGCAGGCGCGTTTTCGATACGGTCATCGCGACGAAATACTGGAATACGCCGGACAGCAACATCAGCCGGCTGATGGGATGGAAAGATCTCTGTACCGAAGAAGAGCAGATGCTCGTCCCGGAAATCGTCCCGTATGTTGACCATGTCACCGAAAAAAATATTTATTCCGGGGTGACTCCTGAACTGGTAGCGCTGCTGAAAAAACTGGGAGACGGACAGCTTCCGGAATACGTTTTCCTGCTGGGCTTCGACACGGAATGCTGTCTGCTTTCGACGGCGGCAGATCTCTTTGAGATGGGGGTGCGTCCGCTGGTTCTTACGGAATATTCCGGATCTCACGACGGTCCGAAGTATCACGATGCCGGTGTGATCGCGATGGAACATCTCATCGGTCCGGACTTTCTGATCGGCAAAGATGATATAAAATGTAAGGAAGATATAAGAACTATCGTACTTGATGTTATGAGCAAATCCGTATAAAATCACGGTAACAGGAGAATGAGAAATACCGCCGTACCGGTGAGATTCTTCCCTAGCGCCGGTGCGGGGGGGTATTTATCATTGCAAAAAAGGAGGAAAATCAGGTATGAGATTGATAAAAAAACTGGTGCCGGCTGTGCTCTGTACTGCGCTGCTGGCGGGATGCACGGCGGCAGCATATGCGGATGCCAGCGATACATATGTATCCATGGGGGCTGACCTGACGGTGGAACAGCGGGCGAAAGTTCTGGAACTGATGGATCTGACGGAGGAAGATCTGGCAGGCATGGATGTGGTTCAAATTACCAACGAAAAAGAACATGAGATGCTGGGCGGATATCTTCCGAACAGTGTCATCGGATCGAGAGCGCTTTCCTGCGTGAGAGTCGATAAAAAGAAATCAGACGGAATTAAAGTCACGACGAAAAATATCACATACTGCACGGAAGGTATGTATCAGAATGCGCTGATTACGGCAGGAATCGAGAATGCCGATGTGATCGTAGCGGGACCGACGAATATTTCGGGTACTGCAGGACTGGTGGGGGCCATGGAGGCTTATCAGGAGATGACGGGGAAGACGATCTCTGAAGAGAATCAGGATGCTGCGGTCAATGAAATCGTCGCTACCGGAGATCTGGCGGATAATCTGGGCAGCACGGAAAATGCGGAAAACCTCATGGCTCTGGTGAAACAGAAAGTGATATCAGCGGATCTCAGCAGTGATGAAGACATTCTGAAGGCTATAGAGGATGCGGCAGCTCAGATAGGCGTGACTCTTTCCGATGCGGAAAAACAGCAGATTCTCTCTCTGATGAAGAAGATCGGAAATCTCGATATCGATGTTGATGCGTTGAAACAGCAGGCTTCCGACATCTATGACCGCCTTAAGGATCTGGGAGTGGACATGAGCGATCTGGACAAAGACACAGTGGTAAATGCCATTACAAAATTTTTCCAGGGAATTATCGAGTTTTTTAAAGGCTTGTTTAGCTGACGGAGCCATGCCGCATGATGCGGAATGGCAGAACAGAATATAAAATGATGAAAAAAGGGATTCCCTGCGAGAAATCAGCAGGAAATCCCTTTTTCTGCATATGTGGGAAAGCCTATCCGAGCGGTCCGTGCAGTCGTTAAACCACGGTAGGATTCGGATCTTTGTCCAGCAGACGGGTGGTATTTGTGACGGCCGTAGCCATGAGCCAGCCATATTCACTGTCCGGCTCAAAAGGATTGTCGTCGCCGTAGATTTCAGGCGGGCAGTAGACGTCGGCAGAGGCAACTACTACACGGCGTCCGATACTGAGAACTTTTGACTTTACGAGGATATACTCGGCTTCTTTCGGTACACCGCGGATAAACGTCACATTGATATCCACCGTTCCCACCGGCTCACAGTCGACAGTCACCCAGGAAAGGGTACCGGCTGCTGCATCCATGTAGTAGCAGAGCATTCCTCCCTGAAGATTTCCGAAAGGATTGCGCTGCCAGGGTTTGATATAATATTTTACGATATACTCATCATCGTCCGTGTAATCTACGAACTCCATGCGGAAAATCTCGCTACCTGCGGCTTCGTTCAATTCCGGACCGCGGTCGCTCATTTCGATCAGTTTCTGCCTGCGCTCTTCGCGAGACCATTTCATTCTTTCAAACCTCCTGTATGATTCGATGTTTTATTCAATATTTAATGATAACACGCTGAGAACTCTTTTCCACCTGTTTGAAAATTTTTTTGAAAAATAAACAAAAAATCAATATGTAGAGCCCAAGAAAAAACGGCGGAGGCCATTGTAGTATCGTGACAGGGGAATGACGGTACGGGAAAAACGTGAACTCTTTCTATAAATAGAGACACAATATATAGTTTGTATACACCGAATGATGGAAAATAACATACATTATCTTGTAGACAGAAGACGGGGATTTTGCTAAAATAATAAACAAAATTGACAGTCCGCTTCGGAGAAGAAAGGAACGTACTTCTTCCGGAGTTTTTTGCGGTAAGATACAAGATCTTGAAAGAGAGAACGAAAAGAAAAAAGAACGGACAGGAAAAGATGAGCAGGGAGACGGAGGCTGTGAAAGATCGGCCCCGGAACAGTGAGGTGGAGACATGAAAGTAATAAAACGAGACGGAAGCACGGTGGATTTCGACCGGAGTAAGATAGAAAATGCGATTCGGAAAGCGAATGAAGCGGTAGATGAGAGCGAGAGGATCGAAGAGGGGAAGATTGTTTCCATCGCCGATTACATCGCTGCCAGAAAGCGTCCGCGCCTGCTGGTGGAAGACATTCAGGATATGGTAGAGCATAAGCTTATGGAAGCAGAAAAGTTTACGCTGGCAAAGGCGTATATCATCTATCGCTATTCGAGAGCGCTTGTGCGCAAAGCCAATACTACAGATGAATCGATTCTCAGTCTGATTCAGAACAGCAATAAAGATGTCATGGAGGAAAACTCCAATAAAAATGCCGTTATGGCCGCTACGCAGAGAGATCTGATCGCCGGCGAGGTTTCAAAGGACCTTACCAAAAGGATGCTTCTTCCGGAAAAGATATCCAAGGCTCACGAAGAGGGAATCCTTCACTTCCACGATGCCGATTATTTTCTGCAGCCTATCTTCAACTGTTGTCTGGTGAATATCGGTGATATGCTCGACAATGGTACGGTGATGAATGGAAAACTTATCGAATCTCCGAAGAGCTTTCAGGTGGCATGTACCGTTATGACGCAGATCATTGCGGCGGTTGCCAGCAGTCAGTACGGTGGTCAGTCGGTAGATATCTGTCACCTCGGGAAATATCTGAGACGCAGTTACAATAAATTCAGAAAGCAGATTGAAGCCGACTGCGGCGGGAATGTAGACGAGGCCATTATCGAAAAGCTCACCTGTGACCGCCTGCGGGACGAACTTAGATCCGGCGTTCAGACGATCCAGTATCAGATCAATACGCTGATGACGACAAACGGTCAGTCGCCTTTCGTGACACTGTTTCTGAACCTGAAAGAAGATGACGAGTATGTAAAAGAAAATGCGATGATCATCGAAGAGATTCTCAGACAGCGCCTGGAAGGCATTAAAAATGAAAAAGGCGTCTATGTCACTCCGGCATTTCCGAAGCTGATCTATGTTTTAGATGAACACAACTGCCTGAAAGGCGGAAAATACGATTATATCACGGAACTGGCTGTCAGATGTTCCGCCAAGAGAATGTATCCTGATTATATTTCGGCAAAAAAAATGCGCGAATATTATGAAGGCAATGTTTTCAGCTGTATGGGCTGCAGGAGTTTTCTGTCACCGTGGAAAGACGAGGACGGCAATTATAAGTTTGAAGGACGTTTTAACCAGGGTGTGGTCAGCATCAATCTGCCTCAGATCGGAATTATCGCGGCAGGAGACGAAGAAAAATTCTGGAGGCTTCTCGACGAGCGCCTTGAGCTCTGCTTTGAAGCTCTGATGTGCCGCCACAACGCGCTGAAAGGTGTGAAATCGGACACGAGTCCGGTTCACTGGCAGTACGGCGCCATCGCACGTCTGGGAAAAGGCGAGGTTATAGATAAGTACCTGTATGGCGGTTATTCCACGATTTCACTGGGGTATATCGGCATCTATGAGATGACGAAACTGATGAAAGGCGTGAGCCATACCGATCCGAAGGGCAGAGAGTTCGCCCTGCGGGTCATGAATTATATGAACGCAAGATGCAAAAAATGGAAAGAAGAGACGGGACTTGGATTCGCTCTCTACGGCACGCCTGCGGAATCGCTGTGTTACCGCTTTGCCCGTATCGACCAGGAACGCTTCGGCACGATTCCGGATGTGACTGACAAGGGATACTACACGAACTCCTACCACGTCGATGTGAGAGAAGAGATCGACGCTTTTTCCAAGTTCAAATTTGAGAGTGATTTCCAGAAGATCTCTTCCGGAGGGGCGATTTCCTATGTAGAAGTGCCGAATATGAAGAATAATCTGGACGCGATGAAAGACGTGGTGAGATTCATCTACGAAAACATTCTCTATGCGGAATTCAACACGAAATCGGACTACTGTCAGGAATGCGGATTCGACGGTGAAATTCTCATTAACGACGACAATGAATGGGAATGCCCGAACTGCGGAAATAAAGACCAGAACAAAATGAATGTAACCCGCCGGACCTGCGGATATCTGGGCGAAAATTTCTGGAATGTAGGCAAGACGAAGGAAATCAAAGCGAGAGTGCTTCATCTGTAGTACGGGGAGAAGTTGCACGTCATGAACTATGCGAAGATAAAAAAACACGATATCGCAAACGGACCGGGAGTTCGCGTTTCTCTGTATGTCAGCGGATGTACGCACCACTGCAGGAACTGTTTCAATCCGGAAACATGGGATTTCGCATCGGGTCAGCCTTTCGACGAAGCGGCGGAGCGGGAGATTCTCGAAGCGCTGAAGCCATCTTATATAAGAGGTCTTTCCCTGCTGGGAGGAGAGCCTTTTGAACCGGAGAACAGACCTGCGCTGATAGAACTGGTGAAAAAAGTCCGGGAGACCTTTCCGGAAAAATCGGTGTGGTGTTACACTGGTTATGACTATGAAAAAGATATTCTGACAGGCCGTGTCGGCAGTCCGGAGTCATCTGACGAACTTCTGTCCCTGATCGATGTGTTGGTAGACGGTGAATTTGTGGAAGAACAGAAAGTGATCGATCTGAGATTCCGGGGTTCTCTGAATCAGAGGATCATCGATGTCCGGAAATCTCTGGCTGAAGATGAGACCGTGATCTGGAGCGACGGAAGCGGAGTGGAATGACCGGATGTGTACGGGAAAGAGGCAGAAAAGCATTTTTTCATACCGGTCTGCGGAAATTGTCAGAAACAGATTTTGAAAAGAAAGAAGAGAATATCCTTTCTGCCGGGGCACAGGCTCGCGGAAAGAGATATTCTCTTTTTTTCAGGTATGGATTTTAGCTGATGTGGTATAATAGCAGTCGAAAAGTTTCAGTCAGCAGCAGTAAGGAATATCTTATCGGAGGAGTTTATGCACAGAGCATCTGTAAATATCAGGAAACTTCGGGAAGGCGCTTCGCTGCCAGTTTACAGTTCGGAGGGAGCCGCGGGAGCCGATCTGCGGGCCTGCCTGGACCGCGAAACGGTGATCGGGCCGGGAGAAACGGTGATGATTCCCACGGGGCTGGCGGCCGAGATTCCGGAAGGATATGCGGGACTCATTTATGCCAGGAGCGGTATGGCATCGAAACGCGGTCTTGCGCCTGCCAATAAAGTCGGAGTCATCGATTCGGATTACCGGGGAGAAATCATGATCGCTCTTCACAATCATTCGGGAGAAGAAGCCGTCATATCCCACGGTGAACGGATTGCACAGATCATCTTTACGCCGTATCTGAAAGCGGAGTTTGCGGAAAGAGAAGAACTTGAACAGACAGAGCGCGGGAGCGGAGGATTCGGTTCCACCGGGACGAAATGACAGGAAATAAGGCGAAATATTGTAAAAAGAATAACAGAAATACATAAATTTTCCTTTTTATATATGTAAAATGTGAGGAAAATAGTATTTTTAAAAATGAACAAGTATGTTATTATAAAAAATGTCCAGGATATGTTAAAAGAGTAACTAAACAATTACGGAGGATAACATTTTATGAACAAAACAGAATTGATCGCAGCTATGGCTGAAAAGACCGGCAGCACGAAAAAAGATGCGGAAGCGGCACTCAACGCGATGATTGCGAGCATAAGTGAAGCACTTGTCGCAGGTGATAAAGTTCAGCTCATCGGATTCGGCACGTTCGAAACGAGAGACAGAGCGGCAAGAGAAGGTAGAAATCCGAGAAAACCTGGCGAAATGATAAAGATCCCTGCATGCAAGGCTCCTGCATTCAAAGCCGGCAAAGCTCTCAAGGACGCTGTAAATAAGTAGTCCTGTCAATAATCGAAAGTAAATGTCACCGTCTCGCGGGAGACGGGACAGCGTAAACGGGGAAATTCCGGAACGACAGATATTCCGCATTCCATATCGTATGGCGCTGCAGGCAGAGCCGTTTTGGCATGTCTGTGGAGGAAGGAATTCTGCAGTATTGGATATTTTCCCGTTTTGTTTTTTGTAATAGCCTTGACAGATGGAAGAACTGTGGTATACTTTAAATGGTTAGTCAAAACTAATTGAAATATTGCCGTCGTCCGGTGAATGAGAATCGATTTTCCGGAGAAAGAAGGGGGCATGACAGGAAGTTTATTTTTTTACACAATGGTTAGGTTAAACTAACTAGACTGCGGGAACCGGGCAGCGACGGGATCTTTGAAGGAGGATAAAGTATGCTTGAAAGATATCTGATACGCCACTGCTCGCCGACTCTGGCCTCGATAAAAACAGCCAATCTGTTCAACATTCGTTTTGAAAACGGGAAGCAGCTGGGTGAACAGATCGGCGGCTGGAATGCATGTCTGAACGATAAGGGTGTCACTTTGACCGTTCTAAGACGGAGTGAAAAAAGTGCTCTCATCTACGTGTATCGCAGATCGAGACTTCAGAGAGAACTGATGCAGCCGGCTGCTGCCGAATTCCTGGAAAAATACGGATATACGGTCCGAAGTGCGGAAAAAGCGGTACAGCGGCTGAAGGAACGGCTGGCGGAAACCGGATCTTTTCCTCACGAAATCGGGATTTTTCTCGGTTATCCGCTGAGCGATGTGATAGGGTTCATCGAAAATGGCGGGAATAACTGCAAATGCGCTGACTGTTGGAAAGTCTACGGCGATGAAAAGGAGGCGAAAAAAACGTTCGCAAAGCTGAAAAAGTGCCAGCGAATGTATTTCTACCTCTGGAAATGCGGAAGTAGCGTCCGGCAGCTTACGGTAGCGGCCTGACGGCCGGTTTGTTACGGGGAGGTTGTAATGAGTAAAATTGCGGTAGTTTACTGGAGCGGAACGGGAAATACGGAAAGGATGGCATCGAAGATCGTAGAAGGCGTGCGAGAAGCAGGCGGCGATGCCGTCCTCTATACTGCGGCTCAATTCGGCAGATCTCTGATAAAGGACTACGATGTGGTGGTTTTCGGCTGTCCTTCCATGGGTGCAGAGCAACTGGAAGAAAGCGAGTTTGCGCCGATGTTCGAGAACTGTCTGCCGGAACTTTCCGGCCGCAAGATCGCACTCTTCGGCTCTTATGGCTGGGGAGACGGCGAGTGGATGCGCATCTGGGAAGAGGAGTGTGTGAGCCGCGGCGCATTGCTGGCTCATAGCAGCGTCATATGCAGAGAGGCTCCCGACGGAGAAGCAAAATCGCAGTGTATTGAAATGGGCAGAGCTCTGGTCAGCTGAAAAGAAGCATTCGATAAAGGGAGGAGCGAACGGAAAAGGAATGACAGATCTTTGAAAGAGGAGGAAATATGAATATTTTGATTGAAGATTAGCGAAATCTGCAGTACGTCCGGCGGAATTTATTTTCTGCAGATGGAAAAATGTATTTTGTGTTTTACAGCCCCACGCAGAAAGACCGGAGCCGTACGGCTCCGGTCCTTCTGCGTGGGGCTACAGTGTATTAAGAGAAAGGTTATTCTGGTTGTCTGTTTATAAAAGTTTTATTCGATAGCGATATATTTCTTTTCTTCAATCTGCTGCGGTGCATCTTTCGGGAAAGTCAGAGAAAGTGTTCCGTTATTGTATGCTGCTTTAATATCTTCTTCTCTCACGTTTCCGCCTACATAGAAGCTTCTGCTGCAGCTGCCGGAAGTTCTTTCGCGATAGATGTAACCTGCATCTTCGTCAGATTTGTCTTCTGATGTGTTTTTCTCTGCGGAGATCGTCAGATATCCGTCATGCAGTTCAGCTTTAATATCTTCTTTTTCAAAGCCCGGCAGATCGATATCCAGAATATACATGCCCTCTTTTTCTTTTACGTCTGTCTTCATAGAAGGCATCTGACTTCTTCCACCGCGGAAAAACGGGTCGGAAAACATATCGTTGATAAAATCATTAAATCCTAAAGTTCCAAAGTTTGTTCTCGGTGTTAAAGATAACATAATACATACCTCCTGATTTATTCTTTTCCCTTGCGGGATTGTCATACTTTATTTTCTCTGTAAGTTTTTTTCCTTACGCCATATATATTGCCCTGCTTTTAGCACTCTAAACACGAGAGTGCTAATTTTTTGAAAAAAGTTTTTTGCAGCGGAATATCTGATAAAATTAGGATGAAAAAATAGAAACAGAAGAGAAAGGAGCCGGAATGAGACGGATTGCGAGAATTTACACGGATTTCGATGAAAATTTCGGAATCCCCCGGCAGAGCGGACTGGCTGATCTGCTGAAGGGAGAGATTGTCTTTGAAAAGGAATTCCGCAGTGAGCATGTGGTGCGGGGATTAGAGGAATTTTCACATATTTGGGTGATCTGGCATTTTGATCACAGCCCGGAAAGACAGAGCCGGCTCTCTGCCGGACTGCAGCCTACGGTGCGGCCTCCACGTCTGGGAGGAAATGTGAAAAAGGGCGTATTTGCCACACGTTCTCCGTTCCGTCCGAATCCCGTCGGCCTTTCCTGCGTCAGACTGGAATCCGTCCGCTTCGACCGGGACAGGGGGCCCGTCCTTTCCGTCAGCGGCATCGATATGAGAAACGGAACGGAAATTTATGATATCAAGCCTTATCTGCCCCACATCGACGCACATCCGGAAGCGAAAGGAGGATTTTCGGAGGCTGCCGCCGGATACAGACTGACCGTTGACTTTCCGGATGAACTTCTCGGCAAACTGCCGGCGGACCGGAGGGAAGCCGCGGTCCAGATGCTGTCTCAGGACCCGAGGCCGGGATATCAGCATTCGGAAGAACGTGTATACGGAGTATCTTTTTCTGAATTCGATATCCGATTCCGCGTCAGAGATCTCGTTCTGACCGTCATCTCCCTGGAAGTACGGGAGAGGGGACGGAAAACGGGCGGAAGCGGAGGAGAGGGCATAAGAGATTGAGATAAATTTAATATAAAATTGACTTGACCGGACCTTTGTCATAAAATCAATTCGGAAAAAGCGGCCTGTGCGGGTTCTTTCCGCTGCAGGGAAAGGGGCGCCGGCCGGAAGGATTAATATCATCTGCATTATTATTTCAGGAGAAACAGATTATGAAAAGTAAAGAATCGAACAGAAAATCGCCGGACAAAGCGCAGGAAGGCATTTTCGATGCGCGCACTCTGGGAACTCCCAGAATGCTGGTTCTGGGCATCCAGCACATGTTTGCCATGTTCGGCGCCACCGTTCTGGTACCGGCTCTTACAGGTCTCAGCGTATCGTCTACCCTCTTTTTTGCCGGCGTGGGAACACTTCTATTTCATCTGATTTCGAAAGGGATCGTTCCTGCATTTCTCGGGTCATCGTTTGCTTTCCTGGCCGGATACTGGGCCATCGCTCCAGAAGGCGAAGCAGATCTGCTTCCGTATGCGTGTTTCGGAGTGGCCTGTGCGGGGGTGCTCTATCTGATTCTGTCCGGGCTGTTCCGGGCATTTGGAGTCGGAAGAGTCATGCGGTTCTTCCCGCCTGTGGTTACCGGCCCCATCATTATTGCCATCGGGCTCAATCTTTCGAAGTCGGCGGTGGATAACTGCGCTTCAAACTGGTGGATTGCCCTTACGGCGATTCTCGTGGTCGTCGTTGCCAATATCTGGGGAAAGGGAATGATCCGGATTATTCCGATTATACTGGGTGTGGTCGTATCGTATGCCGTCGCGGCCGTTACGGGAAATGTGGATTTTACGCCGGTCAGTGAAGCGGCCTGGATCGGCTTTCCTGTCAGCTGGGATTCTACGGTTTTCAGCATTCTTCCGAACGCTGACGTGTCGCTGCTGATCACCGCGGCAGTTACTATTATTCCTATCGCTTTGGCTACGATGATCGAGCATATCGGCGATATGTCTGCGATCTCTTCCACAGTTGGAAGAAATTATATCGCGAATCCGGGACTTCACAGGACACTCCTGGGGGACGGAATGGCCACTATTCTGGCTTCGCTTTTCGGCGCTCCGGCCAATACGACTTACGGTGAAAATACGGGTGTTCTCTCTCTTACGAAGGTATATGATCCGAGAGTTATTCGTCTGGCGGCAGTTTTCGCTGTACTTCTGTCTTTTTCACCGAAAGTGGCTGCTGTCATTACCGTGATGCCGGCGGCGACGATGGGAGGCGTTTCACTCGTGCTCTACGGAATGATTTCCGGTGTCGGAGTGAGAAACCTTATCGAGAACGGAGTTGACTTTGCGAAAAGCCGGAATATCATCATCGCGGCTCTGATTCTCGTACTTTCCACGGGTATAAATTACAGTACGGCGGGAGCTCTCTCTTTCCAGGCAGGTTCCATGACCATCAGTCTGTCCGGTCTGGCGGTGGGCGCTCTGACGGGAATCATTCTCAATGCTGTGCTTCCGGGAAAAGACTATGTTTTTAAAGAAGACGGATCAACAGCACTTCCAAATGAAAGCGAATTATGATATTATGTCCTCATAGTTACGAACTGCTCTGATGCCTGCAGCTGCCGGCCTGAAAGGGATTTTGCGGACAAGTATACAAATCTCTGTGAGGGCTGCTGACTGAAGACGGTGCGGAATCGTGAAAGCAATTAAAATCTGCACAAGTTAAAGTGAAACAAGGAGAAAAGTATGAAAAGCAAATTGGTAAAGAGAGTCGCTTCCGCCGCTCTCGCCGGCATCATGATCTTTTCCATGACTGCCTGCGGCGGTTCTGACAATTCCGGAAGTTCTAGTGATTCCGGAGAAAAGACAAAGCTCTACGTCGTAAACTGGAAAGATTATGCTTCCGATGACGAAGAACTTATGGCTGCTTTTGAAGAAGAATACAACTGCGAGATTGTAAACACTTATATGGATAGTGAAGAAGACCTTCTTACGAGACTGAAAACCGGTGCGGAAGGTGAAATCGATGTCTGCCTGCCGAATTGTACCATTCTGCCTGCAGCTATCGAAGGCGGCTATCTTGAAAAGTTGGATGTATCCAAAATCGAGAATTTTGAGAAGCTCTTTGAGCGTTTTAAGACTCAGAAAGAATGTCTCGATGCCGATGGCAATATGTATGCTGTCCCGTTCGTCTGGGGATCGACAGCGATTGCATATAATACAAACGATATAAAAGAAGCACCGAAGAGCATGGATGTACTCTTTGATGAGGCTTACAGCGGAAAAATCGCTTATCGCGACGACTACAATGATGCGATTATGGCCGCAGCTATCGTTCTCGGACAGGACCCGAACAATCCGGATGATCTGGATGCCATCAAGGAACTCCTGATCGAACAGAAAAAATTAAATAAGACTTACTGGCAGACGGGTGACGAATTCTCGAAACTCTTTGCCAACAATCAGGTTTCTGTAGGTCTCATGTGGTCCGGTCAGTCTGCTACGATGAAGCAGGACGGTCAGCCGATCGGATTCGTCGTACCTGAAGACGGCGGCATCGGCTGGGTGGACAACTGGGCTATCGCAAAATCCTCCCAGAACAAAGATCTGGCATACGCTTTCATCAATTACATGATCAGCAAGGATGTTCAGTACAACTGGGCGACAAAGGGCGGTCCGGCTCCTGCAAACCAGGAAGCGGCAGATGCCATCGATCCTGAATACGCAGCTTCCTGCGCTATGGATGAAGCATCTCTGAATCGTCTGATCTTCATGGAATACAGAACGCCTGAAGTGAAGAAAGCCTGGAACGATGTCTGGACGGAAGTAAAGGCCTCCTGATCGTTTCTGCGTCCGCAGGCGTTTTTTGCGCAGAGTGCCGCTTAATATCAGGGCAGGAGTCGGAGATTCCTGCCCTTTTCCTGCGTTAATTCGCAGATTTTCCGAAATTATACGTTATTCCTCTCATCACAGGTGTATCTATTATGAAATTCGACAAACGACAGATTCTCACGTGGCCTGCCATGATCACACTGTTTCTGTTTGCTCTGGTACCTCTGATCACCATGCTGATTACGAGTTTTCAGAGTGATGTGACCGCAGGCTTTACAGTCGAGAATTATAAAGAATTTTTTTCCAGTTCGATTTATCTCAGGCTGACGGGAAAGACGATCGTCATGAGCCTTCTCGTCACCGTCGTCAGTCTCATCATCGCATATCCTCTTGCCTATATCATGGCAAAAAAACTGAAAGGCCTCAGAAATATCATTCTGGTGCTCGTAATCATTCCGTTTTTCACGAATCAGCTGGTCCGCGTATACAGCTGGCTCATTTTTCTTCAGGACGGAGGTATTCTCAATAATTTCCTGAATCTTTTCGGTCTCTGTGAAGACGGAATGGGTCTTCTCTATACACAGGGCGCCGTCGTCATAGGCCTGACCCATGCATTTTTCCCTTATATGGTAGTTACAATTTACATGGCCCTGGAGCGCATGGATGATAATCTTCTGGAGGCCAGCAGAAGTTTAGGAGCTTCCCGATTCACCACGTTCCGCAGAATCGTATTTCCTCTGTCCATGCCAGGGGTTATTTCGGGAGTAATGATTGTTTTCGTTCCTACGCTGGGTACTTTCGTGGAACCGAGAATTCTCGGGGGAACCGACGGAACCGTTATAGGAACGATTATCGAAGACCAGTTCTTCGAGATTGCAAACTGGAATTTTGGGGCGGCTATCGCTTTCCTGCTGCTTGCCCTCGTCATCCTCAGCATGGCTGCACTCAATAAGGCCGGAAAGAGGTGGGAAACAGAATGAGAAAACACAATATCCTGAGTAAAATTTTCATACTTCTTGTAATGCTCTATCTGTATGTTCCCATTATCGTGCTGATGGTGCTGAGCCTGAACGAGTCGCGCTATAATTCTCTGCCTTTCGAGTTTACGACAAAATGGTATGAGGATATGATTTCAAACGAAGCCCTGTTGTCCGCGGCGAAGAATTCACTTCTGCTGGCTTTTGTTACCGGCATCATCTGTACTGTGCTGGCTACACTCTTCACTCTGGGCCAGAGATATCTGTCCCGGAAGGTCAGCGGAACGTTTAACAGCATCGTCATGATGCCTATGAGCATTCCGTGGCTGATCATGGGTCTGTCTCTCCTTTTGATGATCCGTTCGCTGGGATTTACGAAGAATATGGCTTTTGTGCTGGCGGGGCACGTGATCATCTCTCTGCCGTATGCGCTTCTCGTTCTGAGAGCCCGTATGAGTTCTCTCGACAAGTCGCTGGAAGAGATGAGCGCATCTCTGGGCGCCGGTCCGATGACTACATTTCGCAGAGTCACATTTCCTGCGATCGCGCCGGCTATGGTGGCAGGTGGATTCCTGGCTTTCATGATCAGTTTTGATAATTTTGCGATCAGTTATTTCCTGATGCCAAGCGGTGTGACGACACTGCCTATCGAGATCCAGACATCCATCAAATTCGGGTTTACGCCGGAAATCAACGCAATATCGACAGTGATCATCGGTTTTTCACTGGTTATTCTCTTAATCGTCGGTATCATCATGAGATCAAATCTGAAAGATATGTTAGGAGGCTCGAAGAAATAAATGGCTAAGGTGGAATTAAAGAATCTGACAAAGGTCTACGGTCAGAACACAGTAGTGGATCATATAAACCTGGAAATCGAAAACGGTACGCTGGTGTCGATTCTCGGTCCTTCCGGCTGCGGAAAGACGACGACGCTGAGAATGATCGCCGGCTTTGAACGTCCGGAAGACGGGGATGTGCTTTTCGACGGCCAGACTGTCAGCACGGTTCCGGTAAATAAGAGAAACATCGGAATGGTATTTCAGAGTTATGCGCTTTTCCCTCACATGACGGTGGAGCAGAATGTGGCTTATGGTCTTGAGCAGAACGGCACGCCCCGTTCCGAAATTCCCGGACGGGTTCGTGAAGCTCTGGAGACCGTTCATATGGAAGAATTTTCAAAGCGCAAACCGAAACAGCTTTCCGGCGGACAGCAGCAGAGAGTGGCTCTTGCGAGAGCTCTCGTGATCCGACCGAGAGTTCTCCTGCTGGACGAATGTCTGTCGGCTCTGGACAAGAAGCTCCGCGTGGAGATGCAGAGCGAGCTGAGACGTATACTGGAAGAGAGCCAGGTGACGACATTTTTCGTAACTCACGATCAGGAAGAAGCTATGACGCTGTCTGACACGATCGTCGTCATGAGAGACGGCATTATCGAACAGACCGGCACGCCTCACGAAATCTATGAACGTCCGGCTAACCGTTTCGTGGCAGGGTTCCTGGGAAAAGCCAACTTTATAGAAGAAAACGGCGCCACATATGCGGTACGTCCGGAAAAAGTCAGGATTGCAGAAGCCGCAGATGAAAAAGCCAGAATGAACGGTACAATACGTTCTCTTGTATATTCCGGAAATCTGACCACATGTACGGTTGACTGCGGCGGAATTGATATCATTGCTGAGATAGCAGATGCGGATACGGCTCAGAATCTTAAAAGAGGTCAGAAAGTCTGGGTTTCCTGGAATGACAGCGCACAGATCAGGCTGGCTGACTAGTTAGGCGGATGCGACAGATGAAAAAGGAATGTCTTATACTGGGCGGTCTGGTGCCCGATGTATATTACAGTGTGAGCCGGTGGCCTGAACGGGGGCAGGACGGCTTTATCACTGATGAAAAAGTTGTAGTGGGGGGCTGTGCCGTGAACATGGCAGTCACGGCGGAAAATCTCGGCCTGCGGGCACATGTGGTCTCCTGCGTAGGAGACGACGCTGTCGGCGGTCAGATGCAAAAATATATGGAAGAAAACGGACTGTCTTCCCGTTTTATCCGGAAAGTGAGCGGTGACAGCGGCAAATGTCTCGTATTTGTGGAGCCTGACGGTGAAAGGACGTTTCTCACCCGTAAAGGGGCAGAGGGGCTTTTTTCGCAGGAACTGGCGGAAGCCGTTCTGGAGGGAAAATATGCGGCAGTCGGCGTAACGGGATATTATCTGCTCAATAATGATTCGGAAAGAGTCATAGAGGTTCTTGAGGAACTGTATCACAGAGGAACGATGATATTGTTCGATCCGAGTCCGCTGGCGGATTCCGTCCGGCGGGATCTCCTGATCAGAATGATGAAGATCAGTCATATTATGACGCCGAATGTCACGGAACTGAAAATCCTAGAGGAACGATGGGGAGGAAAGCTGACGTTGCCTGAAGAGGAAAGGCCTGATCCGGAAAATTCCCTGTGTGGAAACGATGCCCCGGTTTTTATCGTGAAAGACGGTTCAGCCGGCGGGACGGTCTACACTCCAAAAGGATCGTTCCCGTATCAGGCGGAACGGTGTGAGGCGGTAGATACCACAGGAGCCGGGGACAGTTTTTCCGGGGCACTTCTGTATTCCATGGCCGAAGGACTCACCATGGGCGAAGCGGTGCGTCTGGCGGCAAAATGTGCTGCAAAGACGGTTACGATCCAGGGACCTCACGGATTCTGGAAATTGGAGGAATAAAAATGTTAGACAGAGCATACGGAGCCCTCGTGGGCGGTGCCATCGGAGATGCCATGGGTATGCCGGCATCCTTTCTCACGAGAGCACAGATCGAAAAGAGTTACGGCTATATTCACGATTTTCTCGAGCCGGAAAAAGACGTACAGAGCTATCACGGAAATCTCCAGGCTGCCGAGATCACGGACGACACGATGGAAAGCGTGATTATAAGTGATATTCTCATTGCGGAAGGTGAATTTACGGAAGAAGCTTTCAACCGCGCTATGAAAAAGTGGGCGATCGAGCAGAAAATGCTGGAAAGCACAGTGATAGGACCTTCCACCAGAAGATATCTGACGGCTCTCATAGAAGGCAGAGATCCGAAAGAGACATCCGGACAGGGCAACACAAACGGAAGTGCGATGCGCGTGGCTCCCATCGGCGTAAAATATCACTATGATCTGGGGAAATGCATGGAAGCGGCTCTGGCATCGTCTCTGCCGAGTCATGGAAGCAAACCTGCGGCAGCGGCAGCGTGCGCGGTGGCAGCAGCGGTAGCGGCAGGTGTGTCAGGCGGCTATTCTCCGTCTGAAGTTCTCCGTGCTTCGTACGACGCTGCACTGTTCGGGGAAAAGCACGGCCAGGAAATCACGGCCCCTTCCGTATCGAAGCGGATCCGCATGGCGGAATATATCGTCGATACAGCGGGAGAGACCGATATCAGAAACATCATCGACGAGCTGGTGGGTATTTTTGGTGCCAGCATGTTCGCTTACGAATCCGTGCCTCTTGCACTGGGCATTTTCTATGCGGTGAAAGGAAACGCGAGAGACGGCATCCTGGCTGCGGTCAATGCAGGAGATGACGCCGACACCAACGGGGCGATCTGCGGAAATATCTGCGGCGCTTATTCCGGAGCGAAAGCTCTGCCGGAAGAATGGTGCAGCCGCGTTCAGAAGACGAGCTGCCTCGATCTCCGGGGTACAGCGGCGAAACTCATAGCAGAATGACATTCCGACGCGTGGAGCAGGGAAAAACGGATATGAAAAAACAAGGATGCGGAAACATCGTTCCGGCATCCTTGTTTTTTGTGCGCTGTGAATGAATCGCAGATGCGTCCTGCGGACGCTCTGGATCATCGGAAGGCATGCGGCAGCAATTCGTTTAAGGAATATGCTTCGAAGATGCCGTCTTTATTGATACAGATGACTTCCATGTCATCGTCGCAGAATTCGGCGAGAAACTGGCGGCATGCACCGCAGGGTGTGCAGCAGTCGCTGCTGCTTCCTGCCACGGCGATGCGGACGAAGTGCGTGCATCCCTCGCTGACGGCTTTTACAGCGGCCGTACGTTCTGCGCACAGAGTCAGAGAGTAAGAGGCGTTTTCGATGTTGCATCCTGTGAAAACTCTGCCGTCTGCGCATTCCAGGGCTGCTCCCACGGCAAAGCCGGAGTAGGGGCTGTAAGCACGGGTTCTCATGTCCTGAGCAAGTTGAATCAGTTCCTGTCGTGTCATTTTTTCTCCTTATGATGGTGTACGGCTGAGGCGGAAGCGCCGTCAGCAGAAAAAAGCGGATATACGGCATTCGGTGCAGACCGGCGCATAAAAGATGAAAATCTTGAAAGTTTTTTCGCAAATCGGACATAATTTATTCAGAATGTCTTCACACGAAGGGCTTAGAATACAGAAAAAGCCAAAAAACAACAGAATCGGCAACACCTGCCTGCGGTACCGAGCGGGGTTCAGATATGGAGAAAGCTGTCCGGCAAAAGCGGACAGCCTTCTCTTTTTGTATTGCGGAACGCCTGGTATATGCGGCTGTCCACAGAAATTCCGTACAGGATTTCAGTTTTCTTCATCGGGAGCAGTGTTTTCAGTTTCCGGCTGTTTTTTTCCGGTTTCGGTTGCTGTGATTTCCGGATCAGAGCAGGAATCGATGTCTTCTGATACTCGGGAAGGAATAAAACGGCGTACAAAACTGCCTTTGCCTCTGCCCTTTATGTAAAGGAATCCCAGGAAAGAGAATACGACAGCACCGATGAAATTTACAAAGAGATCACTCATCGTGTCGATAATTCCGATATCGACATAACCTCCAAGCCCGAGAGCCATCTGGGTGCCGTCTGACTTTACGAGTATGACATCGCTGATACCGCTTACGGTGACGGGAGTCGTCCCTTTGGCAGGGTCGAGGAGGACCGTGTTGAAGCTCTGAATGATCGTATCCTTCTGCATGTCAGCTCCGAAGAAATGATCCATTCCGAATTCAAAGAATTCCCAGATGACGCCAACTGTCATGGAGAAACAGAAAGCAAACAGGGCCAGGTATACGGGAGACAGATAAAACTTGAATCTGTCATTTCTGTTGAGAATATCGATCATGGAAAAGCCGATGGCAGAGCAGAGAAAGCCGTTCATCGTATGGAGCATCGTATCCCATCCCGGAAATGCGGTATAGTAGGAGCGGATTTCTCCCAGGATTTCAGCTGCATATATGAAAAGAAGAATGATGATTTCCAGCGTGTCGGGAATTTCAATTTTTAATCTGCGTTCGATCAGCGCCGGAATAGCAAAGAGAATCAGTGTGAGGACGCAGAGCATGACATTTTCGAAATTTCTGTTGAAAAACTGAGCGATTAGAATTCCGATGACGGAGACACGCAGCAGAAGATAAAAGGTTTTCAGTATTTTATTATGTGTTTTCTGGTCTGATGTGATGCGGGGATTATTCTCCACTTTTTTATTCTTTGTCATATAACATCTCCTTGTATATTGAACTCATAGGGAAGTTCATATCATTTTCTTTTCTTTGA
>JAHZHA010000031.1:13602-37915 GCA_019420525.1 Bacillota bacterium | reverse complement strand
TATGGGTTCAAGTCCCATCGACCGCACCAGTTTCCGAGATCCGGGCTTTTTTCCTGTAGGGAGGAAGTCCGGATTTTCTGTTTTTGAAAAGCAGCGGGTTCCTGTGATATAATTTTAAGACAGAGTACCGCCCGATGAATGCCTTTTACCTATCGCTGACTATTCGCTGCAGGTATTACACATGAATCATTTCAGCATTTATAATGTAGGAAGAACTGCTGGACAGTCCGGCGGTGTCATGAAAAGGAGGATATGTTATGCCGCACGTAAATATTTCAATGTATTCCGGAAGAGATGACAGAACGAAGAGAGATCTGGCCGGAAAAGTACAGGACTTTCTCAGCCGGGAACTCGGGATGGAGGCGAAATACGTTTCCGTTTCCATCGAGGATGTTCCTCCGGAAAAATGGGAAGAACACATGAAAAATCTGAAAGAAGAAGATATCATCATCAGGCCGTTTTTTTCAGAAGAATAAGATTATCGCAGATATGGAGGATAACAGAAATATGATTTACAAGAAATTTCAGGATCTGGAGCTGTCCGCTCTTGGTATGGGCGCGATGAGACTGCCCGTCATCGATGGAAAAGATGCTGATATCGATGAAGAGAAGACAGCGGAAATGGTGGCTTATGCCATGGAAAACGGCGTAAATTATTACGATACCGCCTGGGGTTATCACGAAGGAAATTCGGAGCTCGTCATGGGGCGGGTTCTCAGAGAATATCCCAGAGAATCATTTTATCTCGCTTCGAAATTTCCGGGATACGATCTTGCCAATATGGACAAAGTCGAAGAGATCTTTGAGAAACAGCTGGAAAAATGCGGTGTGGAATATTTCGATTTCTATATGTTTCACAATGTCTGTGAGATGAATATCGATGCATATCTCGATCCGAAATACGGCATCTATGATTATCTGATGAAACAGAAGAAAGAAGGACGCATCCGCCATCTGGGCTTTTCCGCTCACGGTAATTACGATGTAATGAAGCGGTTCCTGGAAGCCTATGGAAAAGATATGGAATTCTGCCAGCTTCAGATCAATTACATCGACTGGACGTTTCAGAAGGCCAGAGAAAAGGTGAAACTCGTAGAAGAATACGGAATTCCCGTCTGGGTTATGGAACCGCTGCGGGGCGGCAGTCTGGCCTCTCTCAGTGAGGAAGACAGCGCAAAGCTTCATCAGCTGCGTCCTGAAGAAAATATTCCCGCATGGGCGTTCCGCTTTATTCAGAGTTTGCCGAGTGTCGTAGTGACGCTGTCCGGCATGTCGAATTTTGAACAGATGCAGGACAACATCCGGACTTTTGAGACAGAAAAACCGCTTTCAGACAGCGAGATGGAAGTTCTGCTGAATATGGCAGAGGAAATGATCAGCAAAATCGCTCTGCCGTGTACGTCGTGCCGTTACTGCACATCTCACTGCCCGCAGGAACTCGATATCCCGATGCTGCTGAACCTCTATAACGAACATGCTTTCACCGGAGGCGGATTTATCGCTCCGATGGCGCTGCAGGCCGTGCCGGAAGACAGACAGCCGGGCGCATGTATCGGCTGCGGCAGCTGCGAACAGGTCTGTCCGCAGCAGATTTCAATCGCGAAAGCGATGGCCGACTTCGCGGCGATGCTGGGATGACTTTATGACACTGAAGGAGTTTTTTGACATCTGTCCGAAAGCGGCTCTCGCATTTTCAGGAGGTGTGGATTCGGCGTATCTGCTGTATGCTGCGGTGCAGAGCGGAGCAGATGTGAAACCGTATTTTATAAAGACTCCCTTTCAGCCGGAGTCTGAGCTGCGGGATGCCCGTCTTCTGGCGGAAGAACTGGGTACGGAACTCACCGTGCTGGAACACGATGTGCTGGCGGATGAGCAGGTGGCTTCCAATCCTCCTGACCGCTGCTACCACTGCAAAAAAGCGATTTTCGGCCGGCTGAAAGAACGGGCCGCTGCGGACGGATACCGGGTCATCCTGGATGGAACGAACGCTTCCGATCTCCGGGATGACCGTCCCGGCATGAAAGCCCTGGAAGAGATGGAAATCCGTTCTCCTCTGCGGGAATGCGGTCTGACAAAAGATCAGATCAGATCCTTCTCCCGGGAGGCCGGCCTTTTCACCTGGAACAAACCGTCTTATGCCTGTCTGGCAACCCGTTTTCCCGCGGGAACGGATCTGACGGAGGAAAAGCTGGCTGCGGCGGAACAGGCGGAAAATGCTCTGAAGGAACTGGGTTTTTCCGATTTCCGGGTGCGCGTATGGCACGGTGCAGCGCGTCTGCAGTTCCCCGAAAAGCAGTGGCTGGCTGCCGCCGGGAGAAGACAGGAGATCCGCGATGTTTTGAAACCGTTTTTTCAGACGGTTTTTCTGGATTTGGAGGTTCGATAGAGATTAATGGAACAGAAAGAATTGATTCACCTGCTTCAGATGGTAGCCGACGGGGATGCGTCAGTCAATGATGCGCTGATCCGTCTGAGAGAGGCGCCGTTTGAAGATCTTGGATTTGCAAAACCGGATCTTCACCGGGCGGTGCGTCAGGGTGTCGCAGAGGTGATTTACGGTGCGGGAAAGACGCCGGAACAGATCGTCCGGATTGCACAAGCCATGAGGAAACGGGGACAGAAGACGATACTGATTACCCGCATGGACAGAGAAGCTGCCGATTACACCGGAGAACGCCTGCCTCTTCATTACGATGTAATGAGCCGCGCCGGCATCATAGGAGAAATTCCGGAACCGGACGGCCTGGGGAAGATCGTCATCGCCACCGGCGGCACCAGCGATATGCCGGTGGCAGAGGAAGCGGCTCTGACGGCGGAGGCTTTCGGAAATGAAGTCCTCCGCCTGTATGATGTGGGAGTGGCGGGACTGCACCGCCTGATGGCGCGTATCGACGACATCATGTCGGCCCGCGTCATTATCGCCATCGCAGGGATGGAAGGGGCGCTGGCCAGCGTCATCGGCGGTCTGGCGGACTGCCCGGTGATCGCTGTTCCTACAAGTGTAGGATACGGCGCTTCCTTCGGAGGTCTGTCAGCACTGCTGTCCATGCTGAATTCCTGCGCCAGCGGGGTCAGCGTGGTGAATATCGACAACGGTTTCGGAGCGGCCTATCAGGCGAGCATGATCAATCATATGGGAGGAGACAGATGAAAACGATCTATCTGGAATGCAATATGGGTGCGGCAGGCGATATGCTTACCGCCGCACTTCTGGAACTTCATCCTGATCCGGAAGATTTCCTGGCGCGTCTGAATGGTCTGGGCCTTCCGGGCGTAGATGTGACGGCGGAAAAGAGCGTAAAATGCGGTATTACCGGAACACACGTCAACGTATCCGTCTTCGGGGAGACAGAGGAAAGCAGCGACGCCGGCGTTCACGATCACGGACACCATCATCACGGACAGGAACATCATCACAGTCATCACGAACAGGAACATCACCACGTTCATCATGAACATGGGCATCATCATCACAGCGGACTTTCGGATATCAGAGAAATCGTATCGCATCTTGCGGTTCCGGAAAAGGTGAAAGAGGATGTCATGTCGGTTTACGGACTTATCGCGGAAGCGGAAAGTGCGGCTCACGACAGACCGGTGGAGGAAATCCACTTTCACGAGGTGGGGACGCTGGACGCGGTAGCCGATGTGACAGCGGTATGTCTGCTTTTCCATGAGCTGGCTCCGGAACATGTTGCGGCTTCCCCTGTCAATGTGGGAAGCGGTCACGTACACTGCGCCCACGGAATTCTGCCGGTACCTGCGCCTGCGGCGGCCTATCTGCTGAAAGGCATACCGACTTACGGAAGCGGTATCTCCGGAGAGCTGTGTACGCCGACGGGAGCGGCGCTTCTGAAGTATTTCGTCCGGGAGTTCGGGCCTCAGCCTGTGATGCGGGTGGAAAAGATCGGATACGGCTGCGGAACGAAGGATTTTGAAGAAGCCAACTGTGTGCGCGCGAGTCTGGGCGATACACAGGAGAACCGGGATGTCATCACGGAACTCTGCTGCAATCTAGACGATATGACTCCGGAAGCCGTGGGGTTTGTCATGGACCGCCTGTTTGAGGCGGGTGCTCTCGATGTATATACCGTAGCTGCCGGAATGAAGAAAAACCGTCCGGGGATCGTTCTCAACTGCATGTGCAGGAGAGAGCAGAGAGAAGAGATGATCCGCCTGATTTTTCAGCATACGACGACGCTGGGGATCCGCGAAAATACCAGCAGCCGTCACACGCTGAAGCGCACCTGCGAAACGGTACAGACTCCGTACGGCGATGTGCACGTCAAAACGGCCAGCGGCTGGGGCGTGCAGCGCAGCAAGGCGGAGTATGACGATCTGGCACGGATCGCCTCGGAGAACGGAATTTCCCTGCAGCAGGCAGGAGATGCCGTGTGGAAAAAGATGAAAATATGATGCGCGTAGATGCGTTGAATACTCTATTCAGGCGTCAGGTCGAAAAGACCTGGCGCCTCTTTATTTCTAGGAATCGCGGTTCCTGTTGCAACTAAGCTGTAAACCAGTTTTGAAGATGAGGTTGACGGACGGGCCGGTATGGATTATACTGAATTCTGTTAATGTTCGGAATTTACGGTTCCGGAGGAATCAGAAAAGATGTGAAAAAGCGGCTGATCCGCTTTGACAGATGGAGAAGCAGGTATTATGGCGACAGAAAAAACAAAGAATTTAGTCCTGTGCGCCCTGTTTGTGGCTCTGATCTCAGCAGGCGCCTTTATCCGGATTCCCATACCGGTGGTTCCTTTCACTCTGCAGTTTTTGTTTACCACGCTGGCAGGTCTTCTGCTGGGCGGCAGGCTGGGGGCTATTTCCGTGGGTGTGTATATCGCGGTGGGTCTTCTGGGCCTTCCGGTATTCGCAGAAGGCGGAGGTATTTTTTATGTGTTGAAGCCGAGTTTCGGATATATTGTCGGTTTTGCAGCTGCCGCTTATGTCACCGGGACGATCGCCAGGAAAAATCGGCGGCCCGGTTTCCGGCGGCTTTTGGCGGCCTGTTTTGTGGGGCTGGGAATCGTGTATCTGTTCGGTATGGGCTATTATTACCTGATGAGCAATTTTTATCTGGGGACGCCGCTGGGGCTCTGGCCGCTGTTTCTGTACTGTTTCATTCTGGCGGTCCCGGGAGATATCGTTTTGTGCATAATCAGTGCAATTCTGGGAAGAAGGTTGATTCCGATACTGGGAGAAGACAGGAGGTGACAGACTTTGAAGAACATAGAGGAATTGACGGATGACGTTCTGGCGGGGAGAGAGATCAGCAGAGATGAAGCTCTGTATCTGTACGGACAGCCTCTGCACAGTCTGTGTGAAAGTGCGGACAGAATCCGCAGGCATTTCTGCTCCGAACGTTTTGATCTCTGCACCATTATCAACGGGAAAAGCGGACGATGTTCCGAAAACTGCAGATTCTGCGCTCAGTCGGCGCACAGCCGCACCGGTGCGCCGGAATATCCTCTGCTGCCGGCGGAGGATATCGTCGCTCAGGCGAAAGCGAGCAGTGAGCAGGGCGTTCTGCGTTACTCCATCGTCACATCGGGACGGCGTCTGTCGGAGGAAGAAGTGGATCGGATGTGTGACGTCATCCGGCAGATTCGGAGAGAAACCGGAATATCCGTATGTGTCTCTTTTGGTCTGCTGGAGGAATCACAGTTCTGGAAGCTGAAAGAGGCGGGCGCCACAAGAGTACATAATAATCTGGAGACCTCCCGGAGGTTTTTTCCGGAAGTCTGTACGACCCATTCCTTTGACGACAAGATCCGTGCGATCTGTGCGGCGCAGGCAGCCGGCCTTTCAGTATGCAGCGGCGGAATCGTAGGACTGGGCGAAACTGTAGAGGACCGGATAGATATGGCACTGATGCTGAGAGATCTGGGCATCGACAGCGTGCCGGTCAATATGCTGAATCCGATACCGGGGACGCCTCTGGGAGAGAGAGAAAGACTGACGGAAGAAGAAATGAGGCGCATCGTCGCTGTATATCGTTTTATTCTTCCTTCCGCATCGATACGTCTGGCAGGAGGCAGAGGTCTGCTGGAGGACAAGGGAAGGAGCTGTTTTATGTCGGGGGCGAATGCCGCCATTTCGGGCGACATGCTGACGACCGCCGGAATCACGACGAAAACGGATATGGAGATGCTAAAAGAGCTTGGTTATGAGGTGAGGCTTAGCGATGAGTAAGAATTTATTTATTACAGGCACAGGGACCGACGTGGGGAAGACGTATGTGACAGGTCTTATCGTCAGGAAATTGAATGAAAACGGCAGAAATCCGGCTTATTACAAAGCTGCCATGAGTGGAAATTTCCGCGGGGATGACGGAATCCTGATTCCGGGAGATGCGCGTCACGTCCGGGAGATTTCCGGCATACGTCAACCTCTGGAGGAAATGTGCCCGTATATATACGAGACAGCCGTTTCCCCTCATCTGGCGGCCCGTGCGGAGGGTGGCCCCGTGGAGATGGAACGGGTGTTACAGGGGTTTGACGAGGTATGCAGCAGATATGATTACGTTACGGCGGAAGGTTCCGGAGGAATCATCTGTCCTCTCCGTTTCGACGGAAAGAAATTCATGCTGGAAGATTTTATAAAGGCCAGGAACCTGAGCTGCCTCATCATTGCGGACGCCGGTCTGGGTACCATCAATTCGGTGGTGCTGACGGCGGAATATATGAGAGCACGCGGTATCAGGGTGAAGGGAATCTTCTTCAACCGCTACGAGCCGGGAAATGCGATGCACGAAGACAATGTTTTCATGTGCGAATATCTGACGGGACTCAAAGTGCTTGCCCGCATTAAAGAGGGGGACAGCGATCTGGAGCTCTCCTGCGAAGAACTGGAATCCCTGTATGAAGAAAACGGAGGAGACGACAGATGATCTGGTATCCATACGAACAGATGAAAACGATGAAGGCGCCGTATAAGATTGTCGATGCAGAAGGAGTCCGGCTCCGTACGGAGGAGAGAGAGCTGATCGATTCCGTATCTTCCTGGTGGAGCGTGATCCACGGCTACAAGCATCCGGAACTGAACGGAGCTATCGAGGAACAGCTGCAGAAATTTGCTCACGTCATGCTGGGAGGTCTCACTCATGAGCCTGCCCGGAAGCTGTCGGACAAACTGCAGAGCTGGCTTCCCGGAGATCTGGATTACTGTTTCTTTTCTGATTCCGGAAGCGTCGCCGTGGAAGTGGCGTTGAAGATAGCGCTGCAGTATTATGTAAACCGGGGAGAGACGCAGCGGACGATGGTAATGGCGCTGGAACACGCTTATCACGGCGATACTTTTAAAACTATGGAGGTGGGAGACGACGAGGATTATCATTTTGTCCTGAAAGCTTACGGCAAGAGCAACAATGTCGTCCATATTCCCACGGAAATAGAAGCGATGGAGCAGGCTTTCCGGAAATATCATGAAAAGTTGAATTGTTTTATCGTCGAACCTCTGCTTCAGGGAGCAGGGGGTATGCTGATGTACGATATTTCATTTCTTGAGAAAGCCAGAGAGCTCTGCGACCGGTACGGTGTACTTCTCGTATTCGATGAGGTGGCCACCGGCTTTGGACGCACCGGAAACCGGTTTGTTGCCGATCTGGTGCTGCCTGACATTCTCGTACTCGGAAAGGCGCTTACCGGCGGATATATCGGGCATGCCGTCACCGTGGCAAACCGCAGGGTGTATGAAGGATTTTACGATGACGATCCGTCTCATGCGCTCATGCACGGACCGACCTTTATGGGCAATGCGCTGGCCTGCAGTGTCGCACTGAAATCCATCGAATTGTTCGAGAAGCAGGATTATATGTCGAAGATAAGAAGAATCGAGGAAATCACCCGGCGGGAAATGGAGGGTTTTTCCGATCCGCGGATCAGAGAGGTGCGCATCATGGGCGCCTGTGTCTGCATCGAGGTGTACGACGCTTCTGACATCAGCGGCTATCAGGAATTCGCCTATGAACGCGGCGTGTTCAGCCGTCCGTTTCTGAATTATCTGTATGCGATGGTCCCGTATGTGATCGGAGAGGAAGATCTCGTCAAAGTTCTGACCACCATGAAAGAATGGTTTTTGGAAAACGGAAAAATCTGAAGTTTCTGAGTGAAGCGGGGCATGCAGACGGTCTGCAGGGAAAGCGCAAAGGAAATACAAAAGAAATTAAGAATTTTTTAATTGAACTTTTCTTCTATAGGTGAAATACTTTTAATGTAGAGGGTATGTTTATCCGGAAGGGACAGGCTTTCCCCCACATTTCAGTTTTTCATAAGGGGCAGAAGAGATATGTTAAAAAAAACGAGATTATTACTGGGATTCACGGTGGTGCTGGCAGCGCTGCTCATCGTCGTTTCCTCCTGTGTGCAGCCGGAGCGGATTACGAATGCTTCCTGGATTGACAATCGGGACAGAAATGCTCTGAGTATTATGAACGAACCGGAAAATTCCATAGACGTTCTGGTGCTGGGAGACAGTGAGAGTTTCACCGCGATTTCGCCGTACCGCCTGTGGCAGAAGCAGAAGATCACCGCGTATGTCTGCGGTCAGTCAGGGCAGCAGATCAGTGAGGCGTATTACCTGATGAAAAGAGCGTTTCAGAAGCAGCACCCCCGTCTGGTGATCCTTGAGACGAACGAGCTGTTTACACATGCCAGATATCTGGAAGAGACACGTATGGCGGTGACAGAGGCGGGAAAGTATTACATGCCGGTATTTTCTTATCACAACCGTTGGAAAGATTTCTTCTTTGCACCGGAATCCGCAGAGATCAGACCGGATGAAATCTCTTGGAAGGGATTTGAGATCAGAAAGGCGTGCCGGCCGTGTGAAAAGACGGACTGTATGGCAGAGGGAGAACCGAAGGAGCTGTTTTCCTCTATAAAATATTATCTGAAAAAAATAAAGAAATTCTGTGACGAACAGGAATGTGATTTGTTGCTGCTGGGCGTTCCTTCTCCGAAAAACTGGAACGCCGCAAAACATCGTGCGGTCGCCGGATACGCAAAAGCGGAGGGAATCGACTTTCAGGATCTGAATCTCAAGGTGAAAGAACTGAAAATCGACTGGCAGACGGACAGTTACGACGGAGGAGACCATCTGAATCTTCAGGGGGCGGAAAAAGTGACAGATCATCTCGGAAACTATCTGAAGGAAAATTATGATTTTTCCGATTCCTCTTCCGCTGCCGTGAAAAAGACGGAAGCTTTCTGGGATGCCGGACTGAAGGAATACCTGGAATGTATTCAGAATGGCGGAAGGGCCTGTACGGAACAGGAACCGACCGAAATCTGAATGACAGAAAGAAAAAAGCGGGAGTGATTCCCGCTTTTTTGATTTATTTTGTGGAAACGCCGCGAAACGCTGTAATGTATCGCATTAGAATACTGGCCGTACTCGGTCTCAGTCTTTTTGTCCGTTATTTGATCGTACAGCTGGATACGCTTCCTGTATTATCGTTGATTTTCACTTCAAAGGTACGGATGTAACTTCCGGAACCGTCGCTGTAACCGGTAGTGGATTTTCCGTATTGATCGTAGAGATAGAGCTTACCGTACACCACGGTGTAACTTCCTTCTTTTTCTGTCTTGTTGATGCTGTATTTACAGCTGCTCGGATCAGCGGCGCTGTATTTGCGGTCGATCTCTTTGAGCAGAGCGCTGACGGCAAGAAGCTCGTAAGTATCGTCATCGTAGCCGGCTGTTCCCGAGGTGGAATAGGAAGGACTGGATGTTCCGGAGCCTGAACCTGATGTGGACGGGCTATCACTTCCGGTGAGACTGCTGATAACGATAATTAAAACTATGATAACGACGACGACCGCCGCGATGATTCCGTAGAGTTTCGGATTTGCTTTTACTTTAGCTGTGATATTTTCCGTCACCTGCTTTGCAGAATTGCGGATTTGCTGGGTATCGATTCCGGAAGGCGAAGCCGGTGTCTCTGGAGCAGGATCGTCGCTGGCAGAGGCTCCGCACTGACTGCAGAATTTGGCACCCGGATTCAGCTCGGTACCGCAGTTGCTGCACGTACGAACCTGTTCTTCCGCTTCGTCTGCAGGAGAAGTTCCCACTTTTGCACCGCATTCGTGACAGAATAATGCGTTATCTTCTAATTCCGTACCGCAAAATTGACATTTTATCATGTTTAAATCCTCCTTTTCCCTTGAAGTGCCTTTCTCAGTAAACGACACCGCTGCAGCTGCAGCAACAAACACTAAATTTTTGCAAAAAATACAAAAAATAATACTATCTATAAATATAATTATAATAGATATTTTTTATGATTACAATGATATTGCTTCCAAAGAGTCATGTATACAGAAAAGCAAAACTGAAAGAAAGAGGTAGATGATGATATCATACACTTATGTAGAAAAAGGAAAGTTTGTTTTGACTCAAAAACCGAAACCCGTCCTTTGTGATGATCGCGACGCCATCGTAAAAGTCACGCTGGGCAGTATCTGCACCAGCGATCTTCATATTCGGAACGGTTCCGTGCCGAAAGCTGTACCGGGAATTACTGTAGGACACGAGATGGTCGGCATTGTGGAATCCGTGGGGAGCGGCGTGTCGAAAGTGAAGCCTGGTGATCGGGTGACAGTAAACGTAGAGACTTTCTGTGGAGAATGTTTTTTCTGTCGGAATGGCTGGGTCAATAACTGTACAGATCCGCAGGGCGGCTGGGCGCTGGGCTGCCGCATCGACGGAGGACAGGCAGAATACGTGCGGGTACCGTATGCCGACTGCTGTCTCAATCTGATTCCTGGCGGCGTCACAGATGAACAGGCGCTTTTCGTGGGAGACGTACTGGCTACCGGTTACTGGGCTGCGGAGATTTCTGAGACGAGGAAAGGAGATACGGTGCTGATTATCGGGGCGGGTCCTGTGGGAATCTGTGCGATGCAGTGCATCCGGCTGAAAAAACCGGATCATATTATCGTCTGTGAACGCGATGAACAGCGGCGCAGCTTCGTGGCAGAACATTATCCCGATATCATCATTACTGATCCGGACCATGTGGAAGATATAGTGAAAAAATACAGCAGGCACGGCGGTGCGGATGCGGTGCTGGAAGCGGCCGGAAGTAGGGAATCGTTCCGTATGGCGTGGGAGTGCGCGCGGCCGAATGCCGTGGTAACTGTGGCAGCCTTATATGAGGGATCGCAGATACTGCCGCTTCCTGATATGTATGGTAAAAATCTGACTTTTAAAACAGGCGGTGTAGACGGCTGCAGCTGCGACGAGATACTGAAATTGATCGAAGAAGGAAAAATCGATACGACGCCGCTGATCACACATACATTTCCGCTGCGCGAAATTGAAACAGCTTACGATCTGTTTGAAAACCGCAGAGATGGCGTGATGAAAGTGGCGCTGAAAAACGACGAATCTTAATGACAATTTTAATGACAGAAGAAAGAAAACGGAATTCTTCGCCGGCAGGCGGAGAATCCTATATTCTTGTGTATTGCGTTCTGTGTTCATCTCGGAACGCCAGACACATTTTTTCCAGTTCCTGGGCAGCGATGCTGACAGGCCGGCTTTTGTCGCGGATGAGACAGATATGACGGAGGGGAAGTTGTTCTCTTAGATTGAGGGGAAATACTTCTCCTTTTTCTATGGCTTCTGCGGCCAGTTTTTCCGGAAGAAATCCCAGTCCCAGGTCGTTTTTTACCATAGGAAGGATCTGCTCCGTAGTGGCAGCAATGATGTCGGGATGCAGAGTCTGTCCGTGATCAGAAAAAAAATCGCTGAGAAGATGATATGTTTTTGTATGAGGACCGAGGCATATGAGGGGATAGTGGCTGAGATCCGACAGATTCAGTGGCTTGTCGGTCAGACTGCGAAAATGAGGGCCGGCGATTAGCATATCGCGGAATTCTGTCAGAGGTGATTCTTTTAGTGGTTTTGTTACTCCGGTGGGAGAAGAGACCAAGGCGAGTTCCACTAGGCCGGACTTCAGAGATTCGATAGCCTGGGAGGTAGAGTGATTCGTAATGCGGAAGCGGACTCCGGGATAGCGGCTGCGGAAACGACGCAGCACAGACAGAAGAACGATCTGCAGAGCTGTTTCACTGACTCCGATGGAAATACTTCCCGTCTGAAGATTTTTTCCACTGGCCAGTTCGCTTTCTCCTGCCTGCAGCTGTTCGTGGGCGATTTCCACGTGAGCGAAGAGCTTTTCACCTTCCGGTGTCAGCGTAACGCCGCGGTTGGTGCGCAGAAACAGGCGGCAGTCCAGTTCTTTTTCAAGGGCTGCGATGGTGCGGGTGATATTAGGCTGACTGTTCATCAGGATCGACGCAGCGCGGGTAAAGCTGCCGTATTTCGCCACATAGTAGAAAATGCGATAATAATCATAATTGACCGACATGATACCTCCTGAATTTTGTACGGAAAAACGCAATTTGTCCGAAAAATACCACTGTGTCCGGATTATCTGATATGCGTTTATGATATGGTAAATATAATGAATATGTATTTTACATATTTCTGTGATGCAATTATAATACTTAGATGAAAAAAACACAAGAAAGAGCAGAATTCCGGAAAGTTCCGGAATCGGTTCGGGAGGTCAGCAATTATGGGTAATAATAAAAGTATTCTGTTTATCATCATTACGGCCGTCTGTTTCGGTACGATGGAAATCGCACTGAAACTGGGCGGAGCGGAATTCACGGCGCTGCAGATGACGTTTCTCCGTTTCTTTATCGGTGGACTTTTTCTTCTGCCTTTCGCAGTTCACGACATCAGAAAGAGACATATACGGGTTACGAAAGGAGATATCATCTATTTGACTATTTTGGGCCTGATCGGTGTCTGTATCAGTATGACTTGTTTCCAACTGGGCGTCATGAATTCAAACGCCAACACGGCAGCCGTCATCATTTCAGCCAATCCGGTATTCACGATGATTTTTGCATATTTTATCATACATGAAGCATTTACGAAGAAAAAAGCACTCGTCCTGATCATCAGTATTATCGGTTTGATTTTCGTGGCAAATCCGGCCAATATGGCAGATGGAAATACGGTAAAAGGATTGATCTATACCGCAGTTGCCGCTGTGACTTTTTCTCTGTATACCACACTGGGAAAGCTGCGGGTCCAAAAACTGGGAGGCATGGTTCAGAACAGTTTCAGTTTTCTGATCGCTTCGGTAGTAGAACTGGCAATTCTTCTTGTCCGCGGGGAACCTGTAGTTGCCGGTATACATGCCGATACCCTTCCGGTGGTATTGTATGCGGGCATCGTGGTGACGGGTATCGGTTATTTTGCTTATCTGAAAGCTATCGAACTTGCAGGTCCTTCCAATGCGTCTATTTCATTTTTCATCAAGCCGGTGATCGCTGTCATTTTGGCATCCGTTATTCTGGGAGAGGCCATCACCTGGAATATCGTTTTGGGCGTCGTTCTTATTCTGGTGGGTTCTGTCATTAATCTCAGCGGCCCCAAAACAGTTCGGGCCGGTTCTCATCTCAGAATATGAGAATGATGATTTTGAAAAGAGTATTTTTTCATCACACGAGATCAGAATCTGCGAAGATTCTGATCTTTTTTTTACTCTTTGCCGAAATCTGATGCAAAATTCTGAGAATCTGATAGAATAGAAAACATTGTTTATAACAGAGAGTTAAAATTTATCCATCGAAGCGGGGAGGAATTTTAAATGAAAAAAAATGAGAATCGTCAGTCGTCAGAGCGTATCAATATGCTCAGTGGCAGTCTGATAGACAAAATTTTTATTTTTGCCGTTCCGCTGGCACTCAGCAGCATATTGCAACAACTCTTCAATTCGGTAGATGTGGCGGTTGTGGGACATTTTGCCAACAGTCAGGCACAGGCAGCGGTAGGATGTAACGGTCCTATCATCAATCTTATTATCAATCTGTTTATCGGCATCTCTGTCGGCAGTAATGTCATCATAGCAAATTACATCGGAGGCCGTGAAAAAGACAAAATTCGAGATGCGGTACATACTTCCATGACGGTATCTTTCATCAGTGGTGTGATTCTTCTGGTACTGGGCATAACCATAGCGCGTCCGGTTCTCGTTCTGATGGATACGCCGGAAGATGTGCTGGAATATGCTGTTCTGTATCTGCGAATCTATTCTCTGGGAATGCCTTTTATCATGATCTACAATTTCGGCGCCGCTATTCTGAGAAGTATAGGAGACACCAAGCGTCCTCTTTACTGCCTGGTTTTATCAGGTCTCATCAATGCCGGACTGAATCTTTTCCTGGTGATCGTCTTTCATCTGGATGTGGCGGGGGTAGCCATTGCGACGGTAATTTCAAACGTGGTCAGCGCCTGTATGGTGTGGCGCTTCCTGATGAAGGAAAGCGATCCCATCCGCCTGTCGTTCCGGAAGCTGAAAATGTCGAAAAGTGAACTTGTGAGAATGCTGCGCATCGGCATGCCTGCCGGACTGCAGGGAATGGTTTTTTCCATCGCCAACGTCTGTATTCAGGCAGCCTTAAACGGTTACGGCTCTGATGCGGTAGCGGGATCTGCTGTAGCTCTGAATTTTGAATATTTCACCTATTTCGTCATCAGTGCCTTCAATCAGACATCAGTGACTTTTACCAGCCAAAACTATGGTGCGGCGCAATATGACCGGTGCCGGAAGGTTCATCGCTTTTGTCTGATCTCAGGGCTTCTGATCACTGCGGTTATGTGTTTCATTTTTATCGCGGGGAAAGGTATTTTCATATCTCTGTTTACTTCAGATCCGGATGTAGCCGCTTACGCCTCTGTTCGAATGCTCTGCGTGCTGTCTTTTCTTCCGCTGGCCAACACTTATGAGATCGGAGGAGCATCTCTGCGGGGACTGGGATATTCTATGACACCAGCAGTTTTGACTGTATTCGGAACATGCCTTCTGCGTCTCGTCTGGATCTACACTGTGTGCAGACAATATACGGATTTCAGAGTGCTCATGATAGTATATCCGATTTCCTGGGTGATTACAGGTGCTTCCGTGCTTGCAGCATACTATATCATCCGGAAAAAAGTATTTGCGAACAGACAGAGCGCATGATGAGGCAAGGCATAAAATAGATAACGGGCAGGTTAGCATAGCATGGATGATTGTTACGCATACAATTGTGTGCTAAAATAAAAATATATTTTAACAGCGTACAAATAGCATAGGAGGTATTCTATGGGCGATATAAAGATCATCGATATGCGGGTTCAGCCCGGCGACAGTGGATTTCTCATCGACGATTCCGAGACAGCGATTCTGTACGATTCAGGATTCGGTTTTACCGGATATGCGCTGGCGGAAAAGATAAAGGAATATCTCGGACCGCGTCCGCTGGATTATATTTTTCTCACGCACTCTCATTATGACCATGCGTTGGGCAGCGCCTACGTTCTGGAATCTTATCCGGATACCAGAGTGGTGGCAGGAGAGCACGCAGCTGCAGCTTTTGCCAGAGAAAAGGTCCGTCAATCTATGAAACAGCTGGATGCCAATGTGGCGAAGGAACGGGGAATGGGAGATTATGAGTTTCTCGGAGATAATCTGCGGACGGATATCCCGGTAAAAGACGGCGATATCATCCGGGCCGGAAACATGAATTTTCAGGCTGTGGCGCTGCCCGGCCATACGAAATGTTCGGTGGCATTTTACGAAGAGAGTCGGGGACTTCTGTTGTCTTGCGAATCTCTGGGACTTTATGATACAAAACAAACCATCATACCGGCTTTTCTCACCGGCGTACAGGTCACCTTCGATTCCATCGACAGAGCGAAAAAACTGAAAATCCACCGGCTTCTCCTTCCTCACGAGGGAATTTTAAATGAAAATCAGACATCATTTTATATGCAAAACATACGGCCGAAGACGGAAGAAGCGGTGGAATTCATTCTTGGTCGGCTGAAGAAGGGTGTATCGGATCAGGAGATCATCGACGAATTCCGAAAGGAATACCGTCACGGAGGTTTTCTGGAGACATATCCGGAAGAAGCTATGGATCTCAATACGTCCATTATGATTCGTCTTGTTCGGAAAGAATTTCTGGAAGTATAAGCGCACGGCCGACAAGAGCATGAAAGTTTTCGCCTGCGGAAAGATTGACAATACTGATGTGCTTTTAGTATAATAATCGGGTAATTTTGATACAGACCGATCAGTGCGAAAGACTTTGACGAAGAGAAGTAGAAAATGCACAGTCCGTGTACAGAGAGGAGGGGACGGTGGAAGCCCTCCGGCGGCAGCCTTTTCGAAGCAGCTTCCGAGTTCTCCGGGGCAAAGCGCCGGGACACGATTACATCCTGTCCGCGTGAGTAGTCCGGAGCGTCTGGCAGCGTTATATGCCGAGAGATGCCGGATTTCTGTCCGGTAATCAGGGTGGTACCGCGACGTTGACTCGTCCCTGTTACAGGGACGGGTTTTTCTATTATGGAAATAAATGCCATATGGGGCGGAAGCAGGCAGTCCGGACTGGATCGATGAATTTTTGGAGGAAATACAGAAAATGGAAAAATTAGGTCTGAATGAAATCAGAAAAATGTTCCTCGAGTTTTTCGAGAGCAAAGGTCACATCGTTCATGAGAGCTTTTCTCTGGTTCCGGAAAAAGACAAGAGCCTTCTTCTCATAAACTCCGGAATGGCTCCTCTGAAACCGTATTTCTCCGGGCTTGAAACGCCTCCGGGAAAGAGAATGACTACATGTCAGAAATGTATCCGTACAGGCGACATCGAAAATATCGGTTATACCGACCGCCACGGTACCTTCTTCGAGATGATGGGGAACTTCTCTTTCGGAGATTATTTCAAAGAACAGTCTCTGGAATGGGGGTGGGAATTTATCACCAAATGGCTCAAACTGCCGGAAGACAGAGTGTGGGCTACCGTGTACCAGGATGATGACGAAGCCTATGCCCTCTGGCGTGACAAGATTGGCATGCCGGAAGAGCGGATCGTAAGACTTGGAAAGGATGATAATTTCTGGGAAATCGGTATCGGCCCGTGCGGTCCGTGCTCTGAAATCTATTTTGACAGAGGACCGGAGTACGGCTGCGGAAGCCCTGACTGCAAGCCGGGCTGTGACTGCGACCGTTATATCGAATTCTGGAATCACGTATTTACGCAGTTTGACCGGGACGAAGAGGGCAACTACAATCCTCTGGAACATCCGAATATCGATACCGGCATGGGTCTGGAGAGAATGGCCTGCATCATGCAGGAGACAGATTCTATTTTTGCAGTGGACACCATCCGCTATATCCTGGACGGTGTGGTAGAACTCTCCGGCGTACCTTACAGAGCCGGAAAAGCGAAAGAAGATGTTTCCATCCGTATCATTACAGACCACATCCGTTCGGTGACTTTCATGATCAGCGACGGTATCATCCCGAGCAATGAAGGACGGGGTTACGTTCTGAGAAGACTGTTGAGAAGAGCAGCCAGACACGGCAAGCTTCTGGGCATTCAGGGCAAATTCATGGCGAAGTTGGCAGAGCGTGTCATCGAGATGTCCGGTGAAGCATATCCGGCTCTGGTGGAGAGAAAGGACTACATTTTTAAGATTCTTTCTGTTGAAGAAGATAAGTTCAGTGAGACCATCGATCAGGGTACGAATATCATCAACGAATATATCGCTGAGATGAAAAAAGAAGGCAAGAATATACTGGAAGGCGAAAAGGTATTCAAGCTTTACGATACTTATGGATTCCCTCTGGAACTTACCGTGGAGATTCTGGAAGAGAGCGGCATCAAAGCCGATGAGGACGGCTTCCATGCCTGCATGGAAGAGCAGAAAGAAAAGGCGAGAGCGGCGAGAAAATCCGATGATGAAATCGCATGGCAGGATGAAGTTCTTGGATTTTTCACATCTGACGAAGCCACGGTATTTACCGGTTACGATACGCTGACAGATGAATGTAAGGTTGTGGCGATTCTCAGAGACAGAAAGCCAGTGGACAGCATATCTGCCGGTGATGAAGCCGTCGTCATTCTGGATCACACGCCGTTTTATGCCGAAATGGGCGGACAGGCCGGAGACAAGGGAATTATCGAGACTGGTAGCTGCAGAATGACGGTAAGTGATACCACGAAAGCGAAGAACCTCTATGTTCACAAGGTGAAAGTAGAATCAGGCAGTGTCTCGAAAGGTGATACGGTTACGGCAAAAGTCGACGAGATCAACAGAAACAATATCGCCAGAAACCATACTGCTACTCATATTCTTCACGCAGCGCTGAAAGAAGTGCTGGGCGATCACGTAGCACAGGCAGGTTCCAGTGTTACGGCCGACAATCTGAGATTTGACTTCACTCATTTTGAACCGATTTCTCATGAGGATCTCCGGAAAATTGAAAACCGGGCAAATGAAATTATCAGCCGTTTTGAAGACGTATCTACAGAAGTTCTCAGCATTGAAGATGCAAAAAAGACGGGAGCTACAGCTCTCTTCGGAGAAAAATACGGCGATGAAGTCAGAGTCGTATCGGTAGGCGGCGATTTCAGTAAAGAATTCTGCGGCGGTACACATCTGAAGAACGCGGGTCAGATCGGAGCTGTCCGCATTGTCAGTGAAACAGGCATTGCAGCAGGCACGAGAAGAATCGAAGCCATCACAGGCATCGGTCTCTATAATCACATCGCTGAAGACGACGAGCTTATCGGAGAAATATCTGAAAAACTCAAGACGCCGGCATCCAATATCGTCAGCCGTGTGACGGCTCTCACGGAAGAAGTAAAGGCGCTGAAAAAAGAAATCGAAGAACTCAAGCGTCAGTCCATGGGTGATTCTGCTGGTGATCTGCTGAAGAACGCAAAGGTCATTAACGGCGTGAAACTGGTTACAGGCCGGTTTGAAAATGCGGATATCGCTGATCTCAGATCTCTGTCAGATCAGTTGAAAGCTGCGGAAAAGGATGTGATCAATGTTCTCGCTGCAGTAAATGGCGGAAAGGTGACATTCCTCGTTTCGGTATCTGATTCTCTGCTTGAGAAAGGTTATCACGCAGGCAATATGATCAAACAGATTGCGAAAGTAGCCGGCGGCGGCGGCGGCGGAAAAGCCGATATGGCGCAGGCGGGGGCAAAGGATCCTTCCAAGATTGAAGAAGCCCTTGCATTTGCCGAAAGTTTGATTTAAGATAAAATAGTCATCGCAATATATTAACTTCAGCACTTCTTCTCAGATTCCATGGGAGGTGACATGCATGGATAATAGAGACACGATTATGTTCACCAGTCCTGAGAAGGCTCAGGATAAGACGATTGAATTAATTCTTCAGCAGGTTTACCATGCGCTGGAAGAAAAAGGATATCAGCCTCTTGATCAGATGGTAGGATATATACTGTCAGGTGACCCTTCCTATATTACAGGTCACAATAACGCGAGAAACCTCATAAGACAGGTGGAGAGAGATGATCTCGTTGAGGCATTGCTTAAGAATTTTTTGAACAAATGATGTATCCTGATGCCCGGGCCTGTGCCCGGGCATTCCTTTGTAATAGACAACGAAAGAAAGGAAAGATATGCGCGCCATTTCACTGGATGTTGGGGACAAGACGATCGGCGTAGCGGTCAGTGATGCTCTGGGAATCACAGCAAACGGCCTCATGACCATCGATCGCATCGGAATACGCAAGGATGCAGACAAGGTTCTTGCCCTCATAAAGGAATACGAATGCGGCACAGTGGTCATAGGTCTGCCTCTAAATCTGGACGGCAGCGACAGCGTCCAGACGCAGAAAGTACGGGACTTCAGAACCATGCTGGAAAATAAAATGCGGAGCACAGGTGTCAAAGGTGTGGATGTGGTGTTTCAGGATGAGAGATTTACGACGAAGATAGCAGAAAATGTTCTCATTGAAGCGGATGTATCCCGTAAAAAACGCAAAGAAGTCATCGACAAGCAGGCTGCAGTCATCATACTGCAGAGTTGGTTGGACAGCAGGCAAGGAGGAATATCATGAAGCCGGGAAGAAATGATCCCTGCTGGTGCGGCAGCGGGAAAAAGTATAAAAACTGTCATATCGATTTCGACCGCAGAATCCGGGAAATTGAGGATCAGGGGCACGAAGTTCCTTATGGATATATGATAAAGACTCCTGCACAGATCGAAGGCATCCGGGAGGCGGGACGAATCAATACGATGGTTCTCGATTATGTGGAACAGTTTATTCGCGAAGGTGTGAGTACACAGGAGATCAATGATGCCGTAGATCGGTATACCAGAGAACTCGGCGGAATACCTGCACCTCTCAATTATGAAGGCTATCCCAAGAGTGTCTGTATCTCCATCGATGATGTGGTCTGTCATGGCATTCCAAGTGAAAAGACAATTTTAAAAAGCGGTCAGATCGTCAATGTGGACTGCACGACGATTTACAATGGTTACTATGGAGACGCATCGAGGATGTACTGCATCGGTGAAGTCAGCGATGCGAAAAAAAAGCTTGTCCAAGTCACCAAAGAATGTCTCGATCTGGGGTTGAAAGAAGTAAGACCGTGGGGATTTTTAGGCGATGTCGGGTATGTTATAAATAAACACGCAGTAGAAAACGGATATTCGGTAGTCCGTGAAATCGGCGGACACGGAATCGGCGAAGACTTTCATGAAGAACCCTGGGTCAGCCATATCGGCAGACGGGGGGATGGAATTCTCCTGGTTCCGGGTATGGTATTTACCATCGAACCGATGATCAATATGGGAAAGCCGGACGTCTTTGAGGACGAAGACGACGGATGGACGGTTTACACATATGACGGTCTGCCTTCCGCTCAGTTCGAATACACCATTGTCGTCACAGAGGACGGTGCGGAAATTCTGTCGTACTGACGGCGGAAACGTTAAAACGATAAATAGGGGGTCATCGGAGGACGTGCAGTCGCAACTGTATAGTTGGAGAAGATGTCGAGTGCGCTCGGTTGTTATAACCGGGCGCTTTTTTTAAAACGATATTTTGTGTTCTCATTTGTCATAATTCAAAACAGGGGGAAAAGAGATGAATATTCAGCTTTCAGATCATTTTAATTACAGAAAACTCTTTCGATTTACATTGCCGTCTATCGTAATGATGATTTTTACATCGATTTACGGCGTAGTGGACGGCTTCTTTATATCTAATTTTGCAGGGAAAACGGAGTTCGCTGCGGTCAATTTCATCATGCCGGTGATTATGATCATCGGAGGGATCGGTTTCATGATCGGTACAGGAGGAAGCGCCATCGTGGCTCGGACGCTGGGGGAAGGGAACAGGGAAAAAGCCAACGAATATTTTACTATGATGGTCTGTGTGACGATAGTTGCAGGGCTGGTACTGGCAGTTCTCGGACAGATTTTTATCCGGCCGGCGACGTATGCCCTGGGAGCCGAAGGTCAGATGGCCGAATACTGTATTTTATACAGCCGGATCAGTTTCCTTTCGATCATGCAGTTCATGCTGCAGAATGTATTTCAGAGTTTCTTCGTCACTGCGGAAAAGCCACAGCTGGGTCTGGCTGTTATCATCACAGCCGGTGTGACAAACATGGTCCTTGATTACGTGTTTGTGGGGGTTCTGCACTGGGGCGTTGCCGGTGCGGCTGCGGCCACGGCAGTGAGTGAAACCATCGGGGCTGTCATACCGCTGATCTATTTTGCATCGAAAAACAGCAGTATTCTGCGCCTTACCAGATTTCGGCTCCAGGGCAGAATTCTGCTGAAAGCATGCACCAACGGCTCCTCAGAGCTTATGACGAATATTTCTACTTCTCTGGTAAATATGCTTTACAATCTGCAGTTGATGCGGATTGCAGGAGAAGACGGCGTTGCCGCTTACGGTGTCATCATGTACGTAAATTTCGTATTTATCGCTGTTTTCCTGGGATATTCCATCGGCAGCGCACCGGTGGTAGGTTTCCATTTCGGAGCGGACAATCACGATGAATTGAAAAATCTGCTGCGGCGGAGTCTATTCATCATCGCAATCTTCGGAATTTCCATGCTGGTGCTGGCGGAGACATGTGCCGATCCGCTGACCCGGTTTTTCGTGGGTTATGATGCCGGACTTCAGGCTATGACGGTTCATGGATTCCGGATTTACTGCCTGGCCTTTCTGGTCAACGGCTTCAATATTTACGGATCCGCTTTTTTCACTGCTCTGAACAACGGAGCGGTTTCCGCTGCCATATCTTTCCTGAGAACGTTACTCTTTCAGACGGCTGCTCTGTTTATCTTACCTGTTCTTTTCGGACTCAACGGTATCTGGATGGCTGTCATTGCGGCAGAGCTGGCAGCACTCTGTGTGACCGTGACATTTATTATAAAAATGAAAGAAAAATATCATTATCTGTAATCCGGAACCCGTTTTGTGCAGACGGGGTCCATACGGGAAAAATCCGGCAAAGACATGTTTTTCGTCTGACATGTCCGCCGGTTTTTCTTTTGCAGGCCCTGTATTGACTTAAATTTCGAAATATAGCATAATCAAGTTAGTTTAAAATTGAACAAAAGGAGTTGTCATAATCATGGAGATTTTCAACTACAGTAATTTTATAAAAAAGATCGTAGAAAAGGCTTATTCTGAAATCACAAAACAATACAGTCTGACGAATAATGAAATTGCTGTCATCTCCTACCTAGCCGCCGGAAACGGAGACACAGCTTCCGATATCGTAAATGACCTGCTTTTTTCGAAATCCCACGTTTCTCTGTCGGTGGACTCTCTGGCAAAGAAGGGAATCATCGTGAAAGTACAGGATGAACAGGATAAAAAGATCTGGCATCTTCTTCTGACGGAAAAAGCAGGGCCTGTCGCAGAGCGGGTATTTCTGAGAGAGAAGGAAATGGAAGAAATTTTCTTCCGCGGACTGTCAGAGGAAGAAAAAGAACTGTTTCAGAAACTGACAGAAAAGATCGTGTCGAATGCTACGGAAAATTTTTTGCTGAAGCAGAGAGGGGGATGAAAAGAGCAGAGAAGATTTGAGGAGAGATGAGGAGAGAAAACAACGTCCGAAGGCAGAATAATGCCTTTTTGGTGCAGAAAAATATATGCGTATCACAAGGATAAGGAGAAAATCATGACAGAAGAAAACAGGGAAGAGCGCAGAGACGATGCTCTGGAGGCGAGAAATCTCGCAGCCGGATCGGATTCGGAAAGCGCGGAAAAAATGATTCCCGGAATCGAGCAGAAGATTGCAGAGACGAAAGAAGCGATGCCGAAGCGCGGAAAAGTCGGGAAGGTTTTCATCGTCATTCTCGCGGTTCTGGTAGTGCTGGGCATCGTGCGGGCCGTTCAGATTCAGATGACGGATGAAACTTCCGAAGAGGAAGAAGTCCTGACAAACGTTCAGATTCAGAGCGTGGAAAGAGGGGAAGTCTCTGTGGTTTCGCCGATTTCCGGAAGAATCGTATCGGCAAATGCGGTAAATGTCATCCCGCTTGTGTCAGGTGAGGTGAAGGAAGTGAATGTCAAAGAAGGTCAGTATGTGACAGCAGGGCAGACACTTTTTACCATCGACAGTGAGCAGGCTCAGATCCAGTCGGAACAGGCACAGCTGGGAATAAAATCAGCACAGGACAGCGTGGATGCGCTGAAGGTGACGCTGGACAGGATGCAGGCTCTCTACGATGCAGGCGCGATCTCTCTTTCGGACCTCGAATCCGCTCAGACGCAGTATAACACAGCATTGAATTCGCTGGAACAGGCGAAAGTCAGCGCGAAAGCCGCATCTTCTACGCTGGATTATTATACGGTGACAGCACCTGTCAGCGGATGTGCCACTTCAGTAAATGTTGTCGCCGGCGGAGCCGCCGGACAGACTTCCGCTGCTGTCGTCATTTCCGACACGACAGCACTCGAACTGCAGGCCAATGTCTCCGAATATCTCGTCAACAGCATTTCGGAAGGCCAGAAGGTAGATGTACGGATCAAGTCAGTTTCTGATGAGCCGATGACTGGAACGGTAATCACAGTAGCGGATGCTCCGGCGCAAGGTTCCTTTACATATGAGGTGACCATCGCACTCAGCAGTTATGAGAATCTCAGAGCGGGCATGTTCGCCGAAATCTCTGTCGTTACCGACAGTCAAGCGGGGGTCGTGGCGGTCCCTTCGGAAGCAGTAGTTAAAAAGAGAGGGGAAGATTACGTGGCTCTTCTGACAGATGAAAATAAAATCGAACTGAGGAAAGTCACGACGGGGCTCGACAACGGTACGATGACGGAAATCAAATCCGGCCTCAGCCCGGGAGAAAAACTTGTAGTCAAAGGACAGAATTATGTCAGTGACGGCGAACAGGTCAACGTCGTAGAATAGGAGCCGGTTTATGTTATCCAGATTAGCGGTAAAACGTCCGGTAAC
>JAHZHA010000031.1:0-13592 GCA_019420525.1 Bacillota bacterium | reverse complement strand
GTATTCATACTCGGGACCGTGTCTCTCATAAAAATGCCTCAGGCTTTGATGCCTGATATCGATTATCCTTATGCGCTGGCAATGGTGACTTATCCCGGAGCCGGTCCGGAGGAAATCGATTCCCTGATTACGGAGCCGATGGAAGAATCTTTTGCTTCCGTAGAAGGTGTGAAAAATATGATATCTATGACGTCGGAAGGTGCAGCGATGGTCATGCTGGAATTCGATATGGATATCGACATGAATTTTGCAACTCTCGATATGCGGGAGAAATTGTCTCTCGTACAGAATACCTTTCCGGATGACGCTTCCTCACCGACGATCATGAAAGTCAATATGGATGCCGTGCCGGTGATGCAGATCTACGCGTATTCCGACAAGAATACCGCAGAGCTGGCACAGTATCTCGAAGATAATATCATTCCCCGTTTCGAGAGGATATCCGATGTGGGATCTGTCTCTCTGATGGGGAACACCGATGCACAGATCGCCATCGATTTCGATCAGGATAAGCTGACGGGATACGGTCTGACGATGTCGACGATTACATCGATGCTGCAGGCGGAAAATGTCAGTCTGCCCAGCGGGACGGTGAAAAACGGATCACAAGAGGTCATCGTTCGGACGTACGGTGAATTTGAATCGGTCAACGAAATCTCCGACATGCCTATTACGCTGAGCGATGGCAGTGTCATAACTCTGAAAGATATCGCTTCCGTCACAGAAGAAGAATCTGAAGCACAGTCTGTCAGCAGGCTGGACGGACAGGATGCCATCGCTATGGGAATTACACAGGCTTCCGGCGCCAATATCGTGGAGCTGTCGGACGCTGTACAGGAAGCCATGGAATCTATGGAAAAAGAATTCGGGGATGAAGTCCGCTTTGTCATCGGATTCGACCAGTCCGATTATATCCGCGATTCCATCCGCTCGGTGGGACAGTCGGCTATGGAAGGAGCGCTGCTGGCCGTCATCATCATCTTCCTGTTTCTGCGCAATATCCGGTCGACACTCGTCATCGGCCTGTCCATTCCGGCTTCTGTACTGGCGACATTTTGTGTTATGAAGCTTCTGGATATGTCGATGAATATCATCACTTTAGGCGCCCTGACGCTGGCGGTGGGTATGCTGGTCGATAACTCTGTCGTGGTGCTGGAAAATATTTTCCGTCACAATCGCATGGGACTTGGAGCCAAAGAAGCTGCGGTTCACGGAAGCAGAGAAGTGGGGCTGGCTGTCATGGCTTCTACTCTCACAAGCGTCGTCGTATATCTGCCTATTGCCGTTTCCGGCGGCATGGCGGGCATGCTCTTCAAGGACTTCTGTTTCACGATTATCGGTGCGCTGGCCGTTTCGCTGATCGTCTCTCTGACGGTGGTGCCTATGCTCTGTTCGAAACTGCTGGACAGCTCTGTGTCACAGGATTACATAAAGATCGGACCGTTTTTCTACCGGTATCATCTGGTGAATCGATTCGGCGCTCTCATCGAAGCATTGCAGGAAAGCTACAAGCACGGCTGCAGGTGGGTGCTGAAACGGAGGAAACGCGTTCTGGCCATCATGCTGGTTCTCTTTCTCGTATCGATTTCGCTGGTCTCCTTTGTGGGATTTGAGCTTCTGCCTGAGACGGACGAGGGAACTTTCAGCATTACTGCGGAACTGCCGTACGGGACTTCCCTGGAAGAAAAAGACGCATTTCTGACACCTATCGAAGAGTACTGTCTGACTCTTCCGGAAGTGGAACACGTATCCTTCAGCGCAGGTTCGTCTTCGTCACCTCTCATGTCTTCCGACTCCAATACGATTTCTGTCACGCTGACGGGACTGGAAGAGCGGAGCCGAAGCACAAAAGAAGTGATGAATGATGTGAAAGAACACTTTAAAGATCTAGCCGGCGCTGAAATCACATATGAAACGACTTCCTCCATGAGTATGAATCTCACGGGTTCCGACATCACTATCCAGGTTCTGGGAGAAGATGTGGACAGTGTCAGCGATACCGCCCTGGATCTGGCAGATCAGCTGAAAGACAGCGGATTTGTCAGTGAAACGTCGACTGACGTGGAAGAAGGATCTCCAGAACTGAAAGTGGTACTCAACCGTTCGGATGCTGCCAGTTACGGCGTCACCGCATACCAGCTGGCGAATGCGCTGTCAGGCTCCCTTTCAGGCACGACGGCTACCAATGTGAACATCGACGGCGACACCATCGATGTGATCCTGTCGCTGTCTGATGAGTATTCAAAGTCTGTGGAAAGCCTGAAAAACATCATGGTTACCGGTTCCAGCGGTATTTCCGTTCCGATTTATCAGATCGCTGACTTTGAATCGGACAATTCTCCGGTAGCCATCAATAAGACGAATCAGAAAGTAACCCAGAATGTGGAAATCACGCTGAAAGAGGGTGCCGACATAACGAAAGCGTCGGAGGAAATTTACGGCATGGTTGACAAATACGATTTCCCTGACGGAGTGTATTATGCGGAAAGCGGTATGGAGCAGCAAATGATGGATGCTTTTTCAGATCTTCTGCTTGCCCTGATTGTGGCGATTCTGCTGGTATACATCGTACTTGCGGCTCAATTTGAATCCTTTATTCTGCCGGTGATGGTCATGATGTCTATCCCGTTCGCAATGTCGGGAGCCTTCCTGTCGCTGTATCTCGCTGGAATGAAACTCTCGATGCCTTCATTTGTGGGACTGATCATGCTCATCGGCATCGTCGTCAATAATGCCATTCTCCTGGTGGAATTCATCGGCCAGAATAGAGAATCCATGGGACGGGACGAGGCAATCGCAGAAGCAGGCAGTACGCGTATGCGGCCGATTCTGATGACGACTCTGACAACGATTATCAGCATGGTACCGATGGCTCTGGGAATAGGGGAAGGTCTTGAGCTTATGGCTCCGATGGCCGTATCCGTCATGGGCGGACTCATCGCTTCCACGCTGCTGACACTCTTCATCATACCGGTACTTTACGCTATCGTAGATGACATAGAAACGAAAAACGGAAAACGACGCCTTGCCAGAAGAAAAATCCGGCTCTACCGTGAGGCTCTGTGGCTGGCGAAATGCAACGCAAAGAAAGATTCGAAGAAGCCGAAGAAAGAGAGGTAACAGATGATAAGTCAACTGCGCGGCCGGCAGTACGGTAAAAAGCGGAAACCATTGATGCGGATAATATGTCTGATTCTTCCCGCTCTGCTCCTGATCCAGTCATCACTTTGCTCCGGTGTGTGGGCGGAGACATCTTATTCTGATATCAGGGACACCGAATTCGAAGAAGCCGTGGCGCTTCTCACCGAAAAAGGCGTCATCAACGGTTATGAAGACGGCACGTTCCGTCCTGATAAGGAAATCACCAGAGCCGAGGTGGCGAAGATTTTCTCTGCCCTGATTCTTCAGGAAGATACGAAAATCATCCTGTCGGAGAATGTGGATCTGTCCGGACTGATCCTGCCTTCCGACGGAGAGCAGGAGGATAAGGACACTCCGGAAACCGGAAAATCCGGCGATCAGAAACAGGAAGAAGAAATTGATACGGAAGCCGATGCGGAAGAACTGGCAGAGCAGCTCTCCGAAAATCTTCACGATACCGGCTGGCTGACGGAGACGGCAGTTTCACTCTACAGCGATCTCGACGGTTACACCTGGGCGCAGCCGTATATAGCGGCAGCTTCCATGTGCGGAATCGTCAACGGATATGGGGGAGGTATTTTCAAACCTTACGGCGATATCACATACGATGAACTGGCTGCCATGTGCGTGCGTGCCGCCGGTATCGATGTATCTCAACTGACAGGCAGCTGGCCGGACGATTATGTCTCGGCGGCACGGGAGCTGGGAGTATATGATGGAATGAAAGAGTTCGATCCGGAGGAAGATGACGGCTCAGAGAAAGCCACCCGGGGAAATACTGCCATCGCTGTGAGCAATGTATACGATGCTGTCACAGAGCAGGCTGCGAAAGGTTATCTGCTCCCTGACGAACTGATCTCCGCCGTTTTCACGCAGAAGGAAACCCAGCTGTCCCTGGAAGAAGCGGTGGAAATCATGCAGACCGAAGGAATGCAGGCGGAGACTGCGCGGCTGGCCAGAGAGTCGGATAAAGCCATCGCACAGGGATATAAGGAGACTGCCAAGAATATATCGGATGCACTGGATATCATGGATCTCCTGCCACTGGAAGAACAGTATCAGATGCAGGAGAGCGGTATCACACAGTCGAATCTCAAAATTGCACAGCTGCAGCGGGACTTTGTGAAAGATAATATAGAAAATAATTATCAGGCAGATATGAATAAAATAGAACAGACGACACAGCAGATGTATTACGGCATCCTTCAGGCTCAGGCCAATGTGGAGGTATGTGAAGAGACGCTGGGTTCGGAAAAAAAGACACTGGAACTGCTGCAGACGAAATATCAGCTGGGTGCGGCCTCAAAGATCGAGGTACAGAGTCAGGAGAACAGTGTGGCATCGGCGGAAGATTCCCTGGTGCAGGCGAAAAACGCACTTCAGTCCGCCGAGTCTAGTCTGCTGATGCTGATGGGAATGGATTCCGGACTGAATCTGAACCTCACCACTGAGTTGGAAATGATCCGGAATGATCTGCCGTCTCTGCATGATGCGCAGGAATCTATGCTGAAGAACAATCTGGAACTCAAGTATTACGAATATCTGTCAGAACTGACGGAAATCCAGTTCAATTCTATCCGCAGTTCCACGAATACGAGTTCCTCGAAATATCTGAAGGCAAAAGTCGCCTATGATCAGGCGACTGCAGGAATTCAGCAGATGAAGACGAATAAGATAAACAGTCTGCAGACGGCGTACGAGGAAATTCCTACGCTGGAAAGCCAGATTTCCCGTTACGATTCCACAATCCGGCTGGCGGAGCAGTCTCTGGAGCTGGCTAAAACCAGATATGAAATCGGAATGGGAACGCTGGCCGATATCGAAAGCGCACAGCTTGCGGTGACACAGGCCATGCTGGGACGCACCAGCGCTGTCGTAGCCTATAATCAGGCGATTTCCGATGTCCGGTACGAACTGGGTGTGGGAACTACGAGAATATCTTTCAGCTGATGTGGCAAAGGTAAAAGAAAATCAGACAACTGCACAGTGATAAAATGAGAACCGGATTTCACTCGTATGTGAAGTCCGGTTTTTCTGTGTATTATTCATATAAAACTTCCGGGATCGGCAATAATAATATGTAAAATCGAAGCGACGTTCAGATTTATTGCCGGTATATGATATAATAATAAAAATTTATAATATTAGAACGAAGTGTAAGGAATTACTGCGCCCAGGGGAGAGTAAACGGTGCGTTTCTTACCGGGAAGACGTGGAATATTCCAGAGGATGCCGAAAAGCCGGAGCGTTCCAACAAGAGAAAAGAACAACCAACTTTGCTGGATATTTTACAGCAGGAAAAGAAAAGTAAATGTTCAGGCGGGATTTATCATAAAACGCAGATTGATTTGACATATCATTCGAATCATATGGAAGGCAGCCGACTGACTCACGATCAGACCAGATATATTTTTGAAACCAATACGATCAGGGTAGAAAATGAAACGCTCAATGTGGATGATATAATTGAAACAGCAAATCATTTCCGCTGTATTGATCTGATCATTGATCATGCAAAATCTGCTTTGACAGAGAAGCTTATTAAGGAGCTTCACCAGACGTTAAAAAGCGGAACCAGCGATTCCAGAAAAGACTGGTTTGCAATGGGAGATTATAAGAAATTGCCCAATGAGGTTGGGGGCATGGAAACGGCTCTTCCGGAAGAAGTTGCCGGTAGGATGAAAGCGCTGCTGAAGGAATATAACGCTAAAGAAGGGAAAACTTTTGATGATATTCTGGATTTTCATGTAATGTTTGAAAGAATACACCCGTTTCAGGACGGAAACGGACGCGTGGGCAGATTGATCCTGTTTAAGGAGTGCCTGAAATATAATATTGTTCCGTTTATTGTTGAGGACAATCTGAAACTGTTTTATTACCGTGGATTGAAAGAATGGGATAATGAAAAAGGGTATCTGACAGATACCTGCCTGACGGCGCAGGATAAGTATAAGGATTATCTGGATTATTTCAGGATTGGATATTAAGTAAGAAATGGTGTAAAATCAAGAAAAATCAGTATTTTAAAGGAGTTTAAGAGATTTGATAAAAGTTTTGTTTGTATGCCACGGCAGGTGATGCATTGGGTATCAAAAACTCCTAAAAATCAAAGATTCTTTTAAAAGACAATCTGAATTTACGATACTTTTACGGCAGTTAAAGTCAAGCTATGATAACAATGTTGTGAAAGAGGTTAAAGCAATGAAAGAACAAGCTGCTGAAAACAGAATTGATTATATTTTGGTTGGAGATTATTACATACCGGAGTAGAGAATGCCAGAAGAAAACAGAATGATTGGAAAAGAAGGATTTCTGCGTAAGGAGTATATAAAAGAAAGACATCCCGGCGATGTAAAGGACTAGATAGTGTATAGTTGTTATTATCATTGAATGTTGGGAATAGTTTCAGGATTCCTAAGTTCATTTTATAATTAAAGATCAGAGTAATGGAAATTGGATGGGATAGTGTTGAATACTAGAATATATTGGAGAATAAGAAAAATAATACTTAATTGGATTTTTCATATAAAAAAAATAATCTATGGTTATTATAATTGGAGCCAGTCAGCTAAAGAAAACAAATCATTTAGAAAAATCCTGTTTAATAGGGTGATAGATGGGTTTTTTAAAGGATTAATTTTGGTAGTTTTTTTTCGTGCTTTAGATATTACACTTCTAAAAGTGCTTGACATATCATCAATTAAATCTAACATTTTTGCAGATGTAATCATCGCGGAAGTAGGTGTTTCTGGTGTTATTTTAGGTTTGTATTGTTCTAATATTTCCAGTGTTTATTCAACGAGATATTCAAACGCTCCTGAGAAAATAGCAAGGGCTTTTCAATATGATAGGCTGACCGTAAAATGTATGAAGAATATTATCGGTTTCATTATTTATGGAACCATTGTTCTTATAGAGCTAATGCTTGGTTGGAATGTTGGTTACATATCAGGAGGCGCTTTAATTATATGGTCTTTAGTAGTGGTTATTTCTTATGGAATAGCAGGAAATAGGACATATCAACTATCTGATGTATTCAAAGTATCGGATGATGCTTTTGTCTTATTAAATCGTATAGTTGCAAAAAATCTAAATAAAAATATTTATTCAACAGATTCCAATTATCAAAACCACTTCAGTGAACTTGCTGCAAAAAATATAGATCTACTTAAAGTAATTCAAAAGTATGGATGCAGTATTGACGTGAAGGATAACACGTCAATGCTTAACTTTATGTGCAAAAATCTTGTGTTGCTTGAACAATATTGGAAAGTTAAGAAAAATATTTCAAGAGATTCTTTTTGGTTTAGAAAAAAGGGTAAATACCAAAAATGGCATCTTGCTAATGATTCAGAAGCTTCATTAGCGTTGAAGACAGGAACTGCTCTTAAACCAAAAGAAGAACCAGATTATTATTGGTTTGAAGATGAAATAATGTCAATAAACCATGTTTGTATAAACTACTTGGTAGGGAAAGGCGACTTTGAATCAATATACAATTATTTGATAGTATTTGAATCAATATGCAAAACGGCTATAGTACATAAAGAAGCGAATTATTATGTAAGTCAAATCGATTGGCTAAAAAACATAATTAAAAAAATTGCAAACGAAAAAAAGGTGGATGATAGTGTCGCATTCGCTGGAATTGTTGAATATATATCAGTTTTATATCTGTGTATTATTCTGGAAACTAGTAAATATTTTGAAAATCTTGATGTTAATAGTATATACGAATCAATACAAGATGCTATTGATTCAGGTAAACGTGCTGATTTGATAAAAGAAATATGCGGCAGAGATAATATTGAAATATATAAGAAGATATTATTAGAGGTATATGCAGAAGGACATCGTATTACACCAGACTGGCTTATTAAACAATATGTAGCTAAAGAAGAGTATGTATATATGAATTGTCTGGTTGATATGGTAAAGGAAGGAATCGAACATGCGTATTCATTAGGTACAACTTTTATTGATAAAAAAATGTACTATGAGGCATGTATATTGCTAACAAGATTTTACGAGTATGAATCAAAACTATCGAATTTCTATAAATTTGCTCAACAAAAAGGTACGGAACTTAAAAAGTGCCATTTAGAGAAATCAGATAGATGGGATGATAGTCGATTGAGTAGAGTAAAAGAGGTGTTTTTAGAATGTAAGAAATATTTGCCTGAACTTTTGTTGAAATGCGCAAGTGAGTTTGCTATTAGTAATTGGAATCACAGAGAAGATTACCCTGATTTTTTAGGTGAGTGCTATAATCATATCTCTGAAGATGCAGTAGAGGCAATTGTCAATAATGACAAAGAACAATTTGAGCGAGACTTCGAAAATTTAACAAAACTAATGTTACTGTACCAGGAATATATTAGATCAGATTTTATTAAGGATAAAGATTTGTATAGGGTTGAACATGCCTATTATGTGTTCACTTCTCCAATTGTCGAATGGGCGCAAATTGGAGGATTAGGCATATTGTGGGGCGAATTCTTTAATGATACAGATTGGAGTAGTATGGTAAATAAGGCTGTAAATTTGATTTTTAAAGGGAAAGAGGATAATAATTCAACAGAACTAGCTGAAAAATTAATAGAATATGTACAACAACGTAATGAATTTATGTTTGGAATAGGCTTTAGAGGTTTTTTGGAGACGAGTTGGAATCAGTATGTAGCAAATACAATAAGAAAATCTGGAAATATCGAAACGGAATATGTAATGTTTGGACAGAGAATAAAGACAGATAGTAAATTGATAAATGCCTTTTGTCCTAACTTTTTGGATATAGGATTCACAACAGATCCGTCAGAGGTCTTTTGGGTAGTTTGTGTCAATCCGTTACTTCCACTTGAAAAGCGGTTTCATACAAGTTTTTCTTGGGAGGACAAATTAAGTGAGTAATATTAACAGAATTAGAAGAAATATTGAAAAAGAATATAAAAAACGTAGAGAAAACATATATTCACATAGATTTTATCAGGATCTTTTTTCTGGATATGCGTACTCATTCGGAATTAAGACATCCGACAAAAAAGAATTCTTTAAAATTGTATCAAATGACAAGAAGCTAGAAAAAATATTTTGTAATGCAAACCATTATGATTTTTCTTATGAATTGCAACAAACAATTGATAATGTGTTATATAGTTTGGCAAGATATGGTAAAGCATATCTGTACGTGAAGCCAGAATATATAGAAATAGAAAACGAGAGCGGAAAAACAAATAAAGAACTACATTCTCTATTAATCAGAGAAGTTAAAGGTATTTTGAAGGAAAAAAGTTTCTATTATAAAACGAATTCAGATGAGATTTCTAAATTTGATATTGGTGAAGGGGCACTTATTATTTTAAATTTAAAAGAATTGGGTTATAGAAAATATTATTTCACACGTTTAGTAAAAAAAATAGGGAAATGGGATGTCACGTCTGTTTCATTGCAATTGTTAAGCCAAGAACCATCATATGATTTCAATATTCATTTTAAGAAAAGTCAAAAGCGATTTCTTAGAAATGTTAGTAATATTGGTTGGAGATTCGGAACTGATGGTCTATCTGATAGCTATATTTTGTATAAAGAAATTAAGATGAGATTGTTCAAGATGAAATTCCTTCGATATGTGCTTGAAAAAATTAACCAATCTTTGGTTGACAATTTTATAAATGACGATTCCTTTAAAATAGAGACTACTATAAAACAAATTGATTATAAAAATGTATGGAAAGACTATCAAGAAGGGAAATTGACAATTTCTGATTTAAATAATATTTTATTTTGGTGAATTGAATTGAAAGACAATTATTTAGTCAATAAAAAGAAGGGGATTTTATTGACTTTCAATGATTGTGTAAAACTAAAAAAGTCTAAGATGATAATAGACGAACATCTATAAATGAAGAAGTAATTATAAGGATATGGAGTATCGTTTGAATTCAGTCCAGTTAGCAAAACAGAAGGTAAAAGTTTGAAACAAATAAGTAGAGGACTTTAGAAGAGATAAGTTTACGTGCTACGTTATGCGCTATTCATTGGTGCCTTATAACGTATAACCGACAACATATAGATATAACAAGGTTGGCGCTATACAGCCCCGCCACGCACATCCACGTGTCCTGTAGTATGTCAGTCTAATTAAAGAAATCATATCAGAAGGAAATAGGAATAGAAACGCCAAAGTAGCACAACGGTTTTCATGACGCGTCGGTGCCTTTCGCAGAAAGGCGGAAAATAAATATGATAAAATTCAATAAACTTCATGATCTGGCTGCATATTTGAAACAAGTAGCTCGCATATATCTTCAGTATGATTATGAACTTCTCTATCAGAAACTCCGTGCAAGATATGTACAACAGGCTCATCGTGGATCATCAGCTGCAAAGGACAAGAGACATGAGGTATCTCATTGAGGATACCAAAACAGAAAGCGATATACGAGAATGGTCCCTATGACACTGAAGGAGTGTTTTCAGAACATTCTTGCCAACGAGAAGGAACCAAGGATTGAGCCGATGGTCGATGGGTATAGCGGTGTTCTGTACCTGGATAAAAATGGGAAACAGCAACATGGCTAAGTCAGGAATCAATCCAAAGACGCTGCAATACATTATGGGACATAGTGATATTTCGGTAACGCTGAATATTTATACTCATGTTGGATTCGAAGATAAAGAGAAAGAAATGCGAAGATTAGCAGATGTAAAGTCTGAGAAGTTCACGGCATACCGTAAAATATCTGTGTAGTAAATCTTTTGAATTTACGACAGTTGATGGCTAAAATAGGCAGATTTATGCGAAGTTATATTGGTATTAGATGAAAATACCTTTCACAGAAATGCCAGAAAGTGGTGTAAAATCAAGAAAAATCAGTATTTTAAAGGAGTTTTGGAGATTTGATAAAAGTTTTGTTTGTATGCCACGGCAGCAGACAATATAAAATAATTGTGATATGAGGAGCTGATTTATATGTTGAGTATCAGTTGTAGAGGACCTGTGATATAAGGAGATGTGAATGTTATGGTAATTTACTTCACCGGAACGGGAAACAGCCGGTATCTGGCGCAAAAAACAGCGGGGAATCTGAATGATGAAATTGTTTCCGCCAATGAGATGATAAAAGAAGGGCGCAAAGGAGATTTCAGATCAGAGAAACCCTATGTGTTCATCTGTCCCACGTATGCCTGGCAGATGCCGGAAGTGTTTGAAAAGTTCATAAACCAAAGCAGTTTTTCGGGAAATCCCGCCTGCTATTTTATCCTGAACTGCGGAAGCGGTATCGGGAACGCGCAGAAAGGCATTGAAGCGCTGTGCCGCAGAAAAGGATTTCATCTCATGGGGGTAAAAGCCGTGAAGATGCCGGAAAACTATATCGCACTGTTTTCCGCGCCGGATGAAGAAACGGCGGAGAAGATTATACGGATTGCCGGCCGGGAAATGGAGGGAACGATCCGGAAGATCCGGCGCAATGAATCGCTGGAGCAGAATAGAATCACGCTGGCGGGAAGGCTGGAGAGCGGTCCGGTCCATAAGATTTTCTGCCGGTTTATCGTATCGGACCGGAAATTCCGGGTGAAGGACAGCTGTACTTCCTGCGGAAAGTGTGTTTCGCTCTGTCCGCTCAATAATATTCAGCTTGATGATAACGGCCGTCCGGTCTGGAACGGAAACTGCACGCACTGCATGGCCTGCATCTGCGGGTGTCCTTCGGAAAGCATCGAATATGGAAAACGCACCGAAGGAAAGAGAAGATATTTTCTGAAGTAGGTTTCCGGCAACAAATCAAAAAATGAAAATCTGCCGCAGGAAGGGTAAGAGTATGGTACCAGGTGCAGCGGCAGATTTGTTGATAAGTTTATCAGTTTTTTCGTGAATTTCCTCGTAGTAAAGCGAGAATTAACTATTCCTAAAATATAAATTTTCGGAATAGTTATAGCATCTCTTCCCGAAATAGGTCATTTTCGGCGGATTTCAGATGCATTTCGACGGTCCGGCTGATTTCCGGTTTTTTATCGGTTTTTTTATCGGTTTCATATCAGAAATATCATTGCATTATATATTATGATCCTTATGGTCGCTGCGGTCCGATTCGTCGGCGCATCATTGCGTGACATTATTGATGATATTCCGGCGTCTGCAGTCCGGAATTAATTTTTCATGAAACCGCCGGAATCTGTCCGCCGGTTTCAGACTTTCAGCTTGTGTCGTCTGGCATTTCGTCCGGCTTTCCGGATGTTTCCATGTTTCCGCGTCCTCATCTGAATCTGCAGCCTGCGGATTTTCATTGATTATTGACCTTCTATCTAAATATGTTTATATATTTTGCTTCTTTATATGTTTTGCTTGATGTTTTCAGATGGATCTTCTAAATTTATCATTTTATATATGTTGTCTTATATTTTTTCTACGATTTTCGAATGCTGCATGTATTTTGTTTTTTATTGCGATTCCTGTGTCCGTCTGTCGGATTCCTTCTATAGTATTTTCTGTATTATTTACGGTATATATGCGGATATCATATATAAAATGCATATATTAAAGCATACGGAAGATTTTTTTCGGAATAATCAAAAAAACAGTTGCAAATTATATGTGTATACAGTATAATGTTTATTAAGATAATGAATAGAAAGACGCAGTGAGACGCACACAGCAGTGGAGTCACAACGAGTTTTGTGATTCTTCTGCTGTTTTTATTTTGCCCCGGAGGCGGTCCACTGTGCCTGCACGTAAGATAAAACGTAAAATAAAGGAGGATTTGAAATGCCGAGAAATAAGAGAGAAAGTCTGATCTATACCGTAATGATGTGTTTTACTATGGTTCTTTGGATGAGCATGTATAATGTGTCCCTGAATCGCGGTGTTTTTGATGTGGAGACGCTGAAGGAAGGCTGGCTGGGCTTCCCTGTCGCTTATCTCTTCGCCATGTTCTGCGACTGGTTTGTCGTTTCCGGACCTGCCAAGGGATTTGCATTCCGCTTTCTGGTGAAGCCGGGCATCAGCAGCCGGATCAAGACAATTATCGCAGTTTCCTGCTGTATCGCCGTACCGATGGTAATCATCATGTCTTTTTACGGCGCTATGGAAATGTGTGTGAGAACGGGAGAATGGAATGCTCTTCTTCTCACCTGGCTTACGAATATCCCTAAGAACTTCATCATGGCCATTCCGTTCCAGCTCCTCATCGCCGGACCGCTGGTCAGAAAGTTATTCCGCACCGCTTTTCCGGAAGGCACTGTTCTGCCGGAAGTGCCTGCTTCCGGTGAAGATCGGATGACAGCCGTCATGCCGGGCGGCATGCAGGAAGGTGCAAACTAGTTGAACGACAGTTAAAAAATAATCCCATAAAAATAACCCTCTTTTGCCGGATCAAACCGGCAGGAGGGTTATTTTTTTTAGTGCGCCTGGCGGCGCACGTTTCTAACGGGTGAAAGTCCCGAATCCGCCC
>JAHZHA010000030.1 GCA_019420525.1 Bacillota bacterium | reverse complement strand
AAAAATGTCAAATTATCTTCAGAAGGGGCGGATAGTTTGTATCAACAAGAAAAATTTGCACCCTTCGAAAAAATTAAAAGGAGGAATTTTAAGATGAAATTCAAAAAGGCATTTGCCGTCATCTTAGCGGTGGCTATGGTCATCACTCTGATGCCGACGATGGCATTTGCGACAACGTCGAATAACATTTCCGGCGTAAAAACTGTCGCAAAAAATACGGTATTTTCTTCGACATTAGAATTAGAAGTCAAAGGAAATCCGCAGAACTGGAATGTCGATAATAACGGTGTTATCACCGAAGAAGTAACGCTCGATATCGACAATGCAAAATGGTTCTATGTAACCGCTGCAGACACAGAAGAGACTTCTACAAAGTTATCACAGGATGCATTTAATGCGACTAATAAGTCCCCGGCGGTAACAGCTAAAATTGTCGGAGATGGAGATGATCCAATTGCAACTGTAAAATATTGCAGTCCTACATCTGTTATTTTAACGATCGATCAGTCCACGCATGATTTAGAAACGGGTGATGTTATCGAATTAACATTAAATTTAAAATCCACAACATCAACAGGTGATGTTACCGTTGACTTAGCTTCTACTTCCGGTAATATTACAGGCGGAAGCTATACCGTTGCAACGGTAGTTTCAGCTGCAACGGCAGCTACTGTCCCTGATGCTGGCACAGATGATCTGGAATTAATCACGATTAGAAACAGCGGACAGACTGCCTCTGATATTGTAATCAGAGAGACTAGCGCAGGAGTTGTAGCTGCTGGCGAGCAGCATTCATTCACGCTCACTCTTCCGAAGGAAGTTTCATGGAGCAACACAATGAAACCGGCCAACGTTTCCGGTAGTATGGCCGCGAAGGTTACTGGAGTTACAATTGATCCAACGAACTCTCGAGTTTTGACTATTACATTTACAGCTTCTGCAGATAATGGTTTAAGAAGAACACTTACCATTACTCCGGTTGTAGATACAACTAAAAATGCGAAGGAAGGCGATCTGACTGTTGCTTTAAGAGGTATCGATGGAGATATCTCTGACGCATCGAATCTCGTTATCGGTAAGATCGGTCAGGCAGATGTCAGCGTTTACGTTGATGAAGAAGACTACTCTGAAGGTGAAATTCCTGCATTATATTCAGGATTAAATACTGATATTACTGATGATGATAATATTGCAGTAATTACAATTAAAGAAAATAAGGCAGGTAATCTGACTGCAGGTAAATACATCGATTTCACATTTGATTCTCAGGTTCAGCTGTTAGGTAATGTTAAAGTAGAAGCAAACGGCATTCAGGGTGCTGGCTTCTTAGAAAATGGAACAGCTAATAAGGAAAAAGATCGTTCCACTTTCGGATATAAAATCAACGCTGCGGATCTCAAGAGAAGTGATGAAAATGAGCTGAAGTTCTACATCCCTATCACAGTAGAAGCAGGTTTTGAAGGTGACGTAGAATGCGTCGTTTCCGGCGCTGCAGCAGGCATCGCTGAAGATGTTACCGTTGTCGTAGCGACTGCAAAGCCGGTACTGACGGTTGAGACAGAAGTATCTGAAGTCAGAACGGGTATCCAGAAACAGACAATCAATAACATTACTCTGACAGAAACAGAAGCCGGTGCATTAGAAGCAGGCAAAGAAGTTAAAGTAGAATTACCATTCAAATTATCAAAAGATGCCACTGTCGAAGTCACAGACGGTGATCTTGAAATCAAAGATGTTGACTTAGTAGCTGATGCTGACGGTAATAAGGATAAAGTTATCACATTTGATATTGATGCAGAATCTTTAGATAAAGCTTCCACGATTACGATCAGCGATCTGGAAATCACGCTTGACAGAAATCCGGCAGAAGGCGGATATGACATTGAAGTTTATGGTGATGCTGTAATTGATAACGGAGATTATAATGACAAGAAATTCGCAGATGCATATGTTTCCGAAGATGCGATCGAAATCATCACTCCGGCTGATTCTTCTATCATCGACAATAAGGTAGATGCGAAGTTTGTCGTAGGCGAAAGTCAGTACACCAATAACGGTGTAACAGTTGCCATGGATGCAGCTTCCTTCATCCAGAACAACAGAACATACGTCCCTGTAAGATATCTGGCTAACGCTCTGGGCGTTACGGATGAAAACATCGCATGGAGCGAAGGTGCGCGTACCGTTACGTTAACCGGTCCGAATACGGTTGTTACGTTAACGGTAGGAAGCACTCTGATCACTACATCTACGGGTACGATTACTTCTGACGTTCCTGTTATCATCAAGGACAACAGAACATATCTCCCTGCAAGATTCGTAGCCAACGCTTTCGGTGCAGATGTGGCATGGGATGCTGCTACAAGAACAGTTACGATTACGAAGTAAGTAAAGCTGTTAAACATTAGCGGTGACAATTTAAGAGAAAACGGCTGCTCATCGCAGTCGCAGAAGGGAATGGACTCGATGAGTTCATTCCCTTGTTTTTTTATCGGATTGCTGCTGAAAGGAGAGGAATTTCATGAAAAAATACGGACTGGCAGTATCCTGCCTGATCTGCGGCCTTCTTCTCGGGCTGGGCGTCCAGACCTTTGCCGCGGACAGCATCAGGCATGTAACGGCATCGATTAATGAGACATTCCGCTTTGTCGTGGATGGAGAAGAAACCGAACTTCCGGAGGAATATGATGTCTTAGTCTACAATAACCGGACGTATCTTCCGGTGAGAGCAGTCGGAGATATGTTGGGAGCACAGATTGACTGGAACGGAGAGACAGAAGAGATCCTCATTCAGAAACCTGTATATGGCAATGAAACGGATATTTCCGAGTATAAATCTCTTCCTCAGAGCTATGAAACGACAGACTACCGGTTAACGCTGACGTCCTCTTCCGATAATCTGGGTTCTGACAAGCTGACGCGGATTTTCTTCCGGCTCACCGGTTTCGGTCAGGCTGATTACCGTATTCAGCCTTCCGGGATTGCTCTGACTGCAGACGGAAAGAGTTATACGAACTATTCTTCCGATATCGATCTTTCCCTGCAGGACCGGAAACTCTACACCACATACATTTCCGAAGGGGAAGAGCTGGACAGCTATATCACACTGCCGGAAGATATCAAAAATGCAAAAGAGATCAAAGTGACGATCCCAGTCGTCACCAGCTCATACAAAGGAATGGAGACAGAAACGATTTCCTTCCTGGTAAGTCTGGAGAATAAAGGATGAAAATGCATAAGAAAGCTCTTTTTTTCGCGCTGATCTTCCGTTCCGGAAAAAATGGACGTTTTAAGATTTTTGTACTGAGTCTGACATATTTTCTCATATTTTTCCTGTCCCTCTTCGTCTTGTATCCCTGTACCGCAGAAGCCGATTCCGGTATCCGGGTGCTGATCGACGGGGAGCAGAAGGAATTTTCCGTACCGCCCGTGATCATCGGGGGAAACACCTTTGTACCTGTACGGGAACTGTTTGAAACACTGGGAGCAGAAGTTTCCTGGAACGGAGAAAGAAAAGAAGTACTGGCGGAAAAAGCGGAAAAAAGCATCGTACTGAAAATAGGATCCACAACTGCAGTTGTGAATACTTCCGTGCAGACACTGAACGAAGCACCTTATCTGTCCGGCGGTCATACGATGATCCCCCTTCGTTTTGTGTCGGAGGCGCTGGACTATGATGTGGCATGGAACGGTGAAACGCGCACCATTACGATAGACGGCGCGAACCAGGATCCCGGACAGACTCCGGATCAGGTACTGACATACGATGATGCCATATCGTCCGCTCTCGATCACAGCGACAGCTGCAAAAGCGCTGAACTGGAATACCGCAGAGCCAATCAGACGCTGAAGGAATTTCAGGGACTGTACCGGGACGTTCAGGAATTTTCCGTCTGGCAGCAGAGAAAAGATCTGACGATTTACCGGAGCTGGTATGAAAAGCAGATCGCCCTCACCGAGGAGCAGACGGCTTACGGTGTGGTCAGCGATATGGATCAGATCACATGCAAGCGGTGGGAAATGACCCGCAAACAGGAAAATATACAGTTTCTGCGGGAAAAAGCAGAACTGGAGTATCTGAAATATCAGCTGGGGGCATCCAGTTACAAGGAATGGCTGACGTCGCAGAATAACGTCACTGCTGCCAGACAGGAGCTGGACGCTATGCAGACAGAATATGATGCTCTGTATACTTCTCTTAACGCAAAACTCGGTGTAACAGATTCTGAGAGAACGATACCGGAATTCCGGATGACGTACCGTTCAGTGAAGGAAGAAAATATCGATGAGCTCATCGCGAACGAGGCAGAAAATGACCCCTACATTTGGTATGCGGAGCAGAATCTTGATTCCGCTGAATTTAAGCTTCTGACGTATGAATATAACGTTGGCGGAAAGAGTCATACCCTGACAGTCATGGATGTGACGGAAGCGAGAAACAATCTGGACGCGATAAAAACGAAATTTGATACGGTAATGCGTACGCGTTACTATTCTCTGCTTCAGATAGAAGACCAGATCGATTCGCTGATGCTGCAGTATGAAATTCTCTGCGAAAATATCGATACCGCGAGAATTTATTATGACACAGGAGCAGCGGCGAAGAGCCAACTGGAAGAACTGCTTCAGACACAGGCAGATCTGAAGATGAATATCGATTCATTGAAGGTGACCCACAGTATGAATAGAGTACTGCTGGAGAAGCCTTATCTGGCGCCGGAATATGTGACGGCGTGATTTCGCAGGAGAAAGTAGAATCTATTTCATATAACAACGGCGCTCCAGATCCCCTCTCGGAGCGCCGTTCTAAATGATATAGACCCGCATATTATTATGATACTGAGAATCATTTTCAATCGCGTATTTCCTTTACCGTGGAAAAAAGCTGCTTCGGACTGCCCGGTCTTTCCGGGATGCTCATCTGAATATAGCCCTGTTCGACTAATGGCATAACATGGCGCTGGATTGCATAGGTCACAGATGAAAGACCGAGATATTCGCTGATCTCTTTTCTCGTGCGCGGAGTCCGGCAGAAAAGAAGAAGCTGTCTGATTTCTTCCGGCAGTTCTGTGTCTTTTGTGTCTGAGGCAATTTTCCGATCATTACGAAAACGGACGATGAAGCTTCCGCGCTCATCCGAAAATTCTGGTTCCGGAAGACCGGACTGCTGCATGGCTTTCCGTATAACCGGTATACCGGAATAGCGATTCTCGGTCAGACCGAGGATCTCCAGCGCAGAGGCCAGAACGGGATTGCGGGTGTCCGGCTGAATCTTTCCAAGCTGATCGATATGAATCCTTCCGTACAGACCGCCCGGACTGCGGATCTCCATCCGGTCCGAAAAAATAAGAATCTGTACAGGCATGCCCTCGGTGTGAATGCTGTAATCCCGATGAACCAGAGCGTTCAGAACAGCTTCACGGAGGGCTATGACGGGATAATCCTGCTGATCCTCACGTCTGCCTGTCTGCGGATTGATAATTGTCATAGTTCGCATATTTTTTTCCGCAAATTCCAGAGCACCCTCCAGCATTTCCGGAATCGTCCCTTCGATTCGGCGGTTATCTGAAAATCTCTCACCTCTTTCTCCCAATTCTCCGATCTCTGTTCCAGGGACGGAAACCGCTGTAATACAAAGCTGAGGGAAATATGCCTGAGGGTAAAGACCGAAAAGCAGAACTGTGCTCAGTGTCAGATTTCCGTTTCGGGTGATGCCCATCAATTCAAAAATTTCGTTATCCGGCAGAGACCGGAGATTTGGCTTGCCTTTCTTCAGTTCAGCGATATATTTATCCAGGGCTTCCTGATTCAAAGATTGAAACACGGCCCGGGGAATTTCCCGGACATCATCCTGATATTTTTTACGAAATGCTTCAAAACTGTAAATCTCGTATTCCGTCATAGGTTCATCGCTGTCCCCGACCCTTACATAGGAACCTTTCAGGCGGCCGCGGCCCCGATAGTAACAGGGACGTTCCGCCAGATCCATTCCCGGGATTTCTGCAGAGAGGAAGTATTTCTGGTCTTTTTCGGCTATTGTAAACAGGGGGCGGACGACAGGTTCCATCTGCAGACACTGTTCGTTTATTTTTTTCTGCAGATCCTGCAAATCATATACTCCGCATTCTTCATAATCGTTTTTCTCGTCAATGCCAAAAATGATAATGCCTCCGTCATCCTGATTGGAAAAGGAGGAAAAGGTATCATAAAGTTTTTTCGGACATCCCTCTTTTGCGCTTTTTAATTCGAGATTCTTAGTTTCACATTTCATTTTTTGAATCTTATTTAACTTTTCTTTTAATTCCTCTGCCGTCATTTTAAATCCTCTCAAGATATTAAATAGAATTTTTCATTTCTTTTTTATATTATTTTAATTTTATCATATAAATTTATTTTTACAACAAATCGTCAATTTTAAACTTAAAAAGTCAAACAGGGGAAAAACATTCTATTGTCTTTTTGATGCGACTCGATCGAGAGAATCGAACCTTTGGGAAATTCTCGTTGTTTTTTTCTGTAAAATGTGTGCCTGACAGCCTCTCTCATCGATTTTTTATCTGATATTGACCACGGGGACCTTCACAACAATTTTTTCTCTGAAAGACGATTTTCTCTTGCAAAAATGTCAAATTATCTTCAGAAGGGGCGGATAGTTTGTATCAACAAGA
>JAHZHA010000003.1 GCA_019420525.1 Bacillota bacterium | reverse complement strand
GTTGCCACCACGGGATTTTGAGTCCCGCACGTCTGCCAATTCCATCACGCCGGCAAAATACGAGAAGTATTTTATCATGATTTATATATCATTTCAATCATAAAATTAAGATTTGGAACCACTCTGGTAGATATCGATGATTTCCTGGGTGTGATCCGCCGAATAGCGGTATGCCTTTTCCGGATCATGAGCCTCTACCGCTTCCAGAATTTTTTTATGGAAGTATTCAAAACTGTTCAGAACTCTTTCGAAATCGAGGCTCGTCCATACGCTGTACCACTCCGTACACGTGGCGAGAAACATCGGAAGTGATCTGGAGATGATCTGATTTTCGCATCCTTCGATAACCGCTTTGTGAAAAGCGATATCCAGTTTCCGGAATTCCTTCATCGGAATATATTCGCCTTCCCGGTAGCGCTTCAGCTTTTCTTCCATCTCCCGATGAGTTTCTTTCATGCGAGCTATACTGCTGTCTTCTGCTTTGCGCGCAGACAATCGCACCAACTCCGGTTCCAGAAGGAGAGACATCTCGAAGATATCTTTCTTCAGTTCTTCTTCATCCATATCCTTGGAGCCGAAAGGGTCCACAGGCAGGCCCGGATTTTCACAGACAAAAGTTCCGTGACCCCTGCGAATCTCCAGAATATTTGCGGAACAGAGGATTTTCACAGCCTCGCGTATCGTCGTCCTGCTGACGCCCAGAAATTCGGCAAGTTCCATCTCCGCAGGAATCCGTTCTCCCGGTTTATACTGACGGTCGATCAGTTGTCTGATCCGGTCCGCCGTCTGTTCTGATAATATTACTCGTGCCATAGAAAAAAACTCCTTTTTTTATTATATCGTAACGATCTCTGTTTTACAACATGAGGAGATTCTGACACACGCCGGCGAGGCTCAGAACTTTCTTTCTTCCGTCACCCAATTCGGAAACCATTTGTAATGGTCTTTCGGATAAGCTTCATCCAGTCCCTCATAAGTAGCCTTTGCCAGACGAACACCGCCCGTCTTTCTGTCACGGAGAATCATCACTTTCCCCTGTTCTGCCAGACGCTCCACAGCCCCGCTGATCTCTTCGGCACTGCCTTCGACGTACTGCATGATATCTTCCACTGTCATGTGAAGACCTGGATTGGCTCTGTAATCTTCCGCCAGAACAGCCAGCACGTTGGTGTCGGAGACAGGAAGGCGGTCTTCATTCAAGCCGTATGCAGGCACAGGAACGCCTGTCTCATCGTCGATGACGCGGCGCACCATCTGCAGATCTTCTTTCATGAGTTTGAGCGCCGAACGGAACACTGTCATCCTGCAGGCTTCCACTGTACCTCCTGCCACATGTTCTGTCTTCGATACTTCAAACACGTTCTGAACCGGATAAAAACGGTTGACACCATCGCCTCCCATGACCTGTGTAGCGTCTTCCGCCGACTTCAGCGTCATCTGAACACCCATGGCCTTGATAGAACTGGCTTCGATGGTGATATCCTCGCCGCGGTCCCACTGATAAGCCGTATAGTAGACGGAATTCCGGAGCATATTGAGCCGCATCACCATATCTGCGATTTTGTCCTGATTTGCAGGAATATCGGCCGTGGCCTTTCCGAACTGGACTCTTCTCTGCGCGTAAGGAACACAGTAATTCAGAAGAAGTCTCTGCCATCCCACCGTGCCGGCTGCGATATTCGTACGCTCGAAATTGAGGCCTGCCATCATGATCTTCCAGCCCTCTCCCTCTGCGCCAATCCGGTCACTCTCCGGCACGACGACATGATCGAAATCGAGAGAACCATTCTGAATATTCTCGAATCCCAGTATTTCGTTAATTTTTTCACATGTAAAGCCCGGCGTTCCTTTTTTCACGACAAAGGCGCTGAGATGTTTGCGCTTTTTATAATCCGCCGGATCATCGCTGGTCCTCGCGTAGACGAAATAGCGGTCCGCCGTTCCCGCCGCCACGATGAAGCGTTTCTTTCCGCTGAGCACGTAGTGATCGCCTTCTTTTCTCGCCGAAACAGATACACCTGCGGCATCGGTACCGGCCATCATTTCGGTGATGACGACTGCTCCGATCTCTCCCGATGCGATCTCAGGAAGGAATCTCTTTTTCTGTTCTTCCGTACCGTATTCGATGATCTGGCGAAGACCGCCGTTCATGTTTCCGATGACGATTCTTCCCACGCCCGGCATCAGTGCATTGAGCTCGTCCGCGAGGATGCAGGAACCCGTGGCGCCGAGGCCAAGTCCGCCGTACTCTTTCGGAATTGCCGCGCCGGTATATCCTTTTTCGCCGATTTTCCGGTAAACATCGTATGGAAATTCTCGCGTCCATCTGGTTACCGCGTCCCGGGGCGCGATTTCCTTTGCGAATTCATGTACTTCTTGCTGAAATGCTCTCTGTTCTTCTGTCCACCATGGAAACGGTTTCATATGATAAACTCCCTTCGATTGCTGCCGCGATTCTCGTCCGGTCTGTCCGGCTTCTTTTATCCGACTATCCGAAAAACGGCAGAGACACATAAGTCTTCTGCCGTCTTTACAGTCTCTGCCTGTTATTATAATTTATGTTCTATCATCTGTGCAATCTATTTTTTGCAGCAGCAAGTAATACATAGGGAAGATTATCTCATGCGGGCTTTCAGGTTTTCCGGATAAGGGAATTCTTCCGGCGTTTCCCACGTCTTGACTTCCTGCATCCAGGAGGCTCTCTTCACGAATTCATCGTGTGCCAGAGGCAGAGGCGGATGACAGATCCACTTCGGATCAAAGATACTCTTGAGCTGCAGAATCCATTCGTGGTAATTCGGTCCGTAAGCGGGACCCGTCAGGTAAAGCGGCTGATGTGAACTGAGAAGAGCCGGATAACATCCGTTTTCGATGTTCATCTTGGCGCTCTCCACGTAGAAGCGGTCCATTCCGTCGGTATCCTCTCTCTGATCCCAGTAGATCAGATATTCGTAATATCCCAGATGGCCCATCTCGCAGCTCTGGAACCAGCCCAGATCTTTGCAGTCCGGCATCAGCGGCGGCGTATATTCCGCCTTCAGATCTCTGTAATTCGGCCCCTGTTCAAATGCCTGTGTAAAGGAATCCATCACGTAATCCACCGATACATATGAACCCGTCATGAGCCACATGCCTGCGGAATCGGCATTCTTGAACCAGGATTCATCCGACGGTTTCGTCCGCCTCTCTTTTCCGCCCAGCTCTCCGATGATATCGCAGAGGACGTGATAATCATACTCCATCTGTTCCTCCGACGTATATCCGATGAGAAGAACTCTGACCAGGAAGAAATTGGCTACGGATTCTTCCGTCTCCTTCAGCCAGATATCCCAGAAATCCTCTTTACATTCCGCTTTTGCGATGGCTCTCCAGAAAGTCGGAACTTTTGTGACAGCCGCGCCGATTTCCGCGTTTCCGATCATAATATGGGCATCCTCGATAGACTTGAGGCTCGGCATGGTAAAATTGATCCAACGTACTCTCTTCGGATCCAGCTGAAGCGCAGTGTCCGGAGAAATGCCCGAAGGTTTCGGAATCACTGGCTGGAAAGGCAGCGTTTTGATGGACATTCTCGTACAGATGCCCAGACACCCCAACAGACCGGTATAGCCTCTCATGATGCCGCGCAGATCCGGACCGATGCCCTCGCCCCAGAACGGATCGTCTCCGTCAGCCAGAGAGCCCATTTTCACGATTTCGCCGTCCGGCATCACGACTTCCATACCGAGAATTCTTCGCTGCGGCAGGCCGATCCGGAAGCTCAGCGGAGACCATCCGTCGTTGAGCAGATTCGCCACGGCAGACGTCTGTGCACCGCCGCCTCCCACGACGACGTATGCGCCTTTTTCAAAACATTCCTGCTGAATCTGAGAATAGATGACGCCCGGCTGAACGGTGATGAAGAAGTGTTTTCCGTCGATCTCAAAATCTCTCATCCGCTTCATGTCGATGATCAACTCGTCATCCATATGCGGATGGGATCTCGGGCCGTAAAAACCGGTGGAATACGGCACGAAAGAAACGCCGTACCTTCCGCATATTTTCACGATTTTCTGAACGTCTTCTGTCGTCCGCGGCATAGCGACTGCTCCCGGCAGCCGCGTCATGACTCTTTCGTAGCCTGTGCCGCTCTCGTAGCCTCCCGGTCCGGAACGATAACCTTCACAGTCGGCAGGGTCATCGGTGATATAGTTCTTTCCCACAACCGCCTCGATGGCTCTGTATGCGTGTCTGTTGATACTCATGATTCCCCTCCTTTTTAAATTACCGCTTCCGCAAGAAGCTGAGCGATATCGAGAATTTCCACGGTTTCGCCGTCTTTCTCGGCTACGTCTCCGAAGTTGCTGAGACACCAAGGACAGGCGGATACCACTGCTTCCGCACCCACATATTTTATCTCTTCGATCCGGTCTCTGGCCGCCGTCTCCGACATCTCCGGAAATGCCTGTTTCGCACCTCTTCCGCCTCCGCAGCAGAGCGCGTTTTCTTTCATCCGCGGCATCTCCGTAAAATCGATGCCCGGAACGGCACGGATGAGATTCCTCGCCTGTTCGTACAAGCCGTAACGTCCTCTTCTGCGGGCCAGCCGGGGTTCGATGGTTCCCATCCATCCTCTCTCACCCTCGTACGGTTCCCACGGATCGCAGTTCCTGCTGACATTGCAGGCATCGTGGTAAGTGATCCTCTTTTCCACAGGATTCTTGAGATTCAGTTTTCCTTTGGACAGCGCCTCATCCGCAACTTCGATGAAATGTTTCACTTCGAATCCCAGCTCGTCGGTGCGGATTCCCAGCATCTTCGGATAATCGACTTTCCACATGCGATAACACTCCGCGCACGCCGTCATCAGCACTCTGGCGCCCGATTTCCGGACCGCTTCCACATTTTTTTCCGCAATTTTTCTCGCTTCATCGATCATTCCCACCGAAAATACGATATTTCCGCAGCAGGATTCATCTTTCATGAACATGTAAGGGATGCCCGCGCTCTGGAGGACTTTCGTCACCGCTTTCGGAATCTCCGTATTTTCGTAAGAAGAGGAGCAGCCGACGAAATACATGATGTCAGCTTTTTCCGCAGGTTTTACCGTCTCATCCATCCAGGCTCCCCGGTCTTTTTTCGCACCGTAGCAATTTCCCGTTGAGGCAATGGACTCTGCGATTTCTTTATGAACCGGCATCGGACCGGCGCCTTCTTTCACCGCTCTGACTCTCAGTGCTTCGAGAGTGAGCCCTACTTCGAGATCGAGATTTCTCTTGCATCCCACGTCACATGCCCCGCAGAGGGGATCGGCGTAGATGAGTTCCAGAAGATGATCGGTCCATTCGATCTCTCCTTTTTCGATTTTTAATCCGATTCTCATCTTGCCGAATGCGCCGTAAGAGTCGAACTCTTTCCACAGGTTGCTCGGACAGCGCACCGCGTGCTTCATTCCCGGCATATACGTGTGATCCACCCAGTAACATCCTTTGCACTTGATGCAGTGCTGCATATCATATACAAAATTGCCCAGTTCTTCGATGTCCAGAGCAAATTTTTCTTTCGGCGTATCGAATCTCTCCGGATACTTTTTATCGACTACAGACATGTTGTTCTCCTTCCTGCTGCAAGCTATCTATTGATTCATGTGCGCTCCGGCCGTCCGCTCATCAGAAGCAGAGATTGCCCGGATTCATGATATTGTTGGGATCGAATAAGTCCTTGACCTTTTTCAGCGCCGCCGTGTAGGAAGCAGCCCTGTCGTAGAGGCGCAGAGCCATATTTCCGTAAGGTCTCGTAAAATACGCTCCGGCATCATGCAGAGCTTCAAAGGTTCTGTCGTACAGTTCCTTTGCTTCCTCTGCAGACCTGCTGCAGTCCGGATCATAGAAGAAAGTGAACTGAAGCTGGCAGGCTCTGTTGTGTTCGATCGGCTGCTTGTAAATACCGATGGATTCAAACGGGTATGACATTCTGCCCGCCGTCTCCTGAACCACGGAAATGAATTCCTGAGCCCGTTCCGGTCTGGCGATGAAGAAGAGATCCTGATATGCGCCTTTCGGGACGGATTTCCAGTATGGTTTCTCGTCCGGCCATGGATTTCTGAGAATTTTCATCAGTTTTCCTGCCGCACCCGGAAAGCCCGGAAGAGCATCGGTGAGAACGATATTCTGAAATTCATTTCTCATGACGTCGCTGAGGAAATTCTCCTCGTATGCCAGCTTTTCTTCCGGTCTTCGGATCAGGCCGCTGATGGTGAGTATTAGCGTATAAGGCGGAAGCTTCTCTTTGATGCCTTCGAATTCCTCCCTGCTCTCCGCCAGAAGTGCAGCCAGATCCGTATTGTTGAGAATCAGACACTCCTGACCGATCCGCCTCGGCAGAATCCGGTACAGGAAATCGGTTCCCTCTTCGATGCTGTCAAGAGCCGCAAATTTAATCCGGTCGATTTTCGGAATACTCTGAATCTTCAGAGACATCCATGTAACGATGCCCATGGTTCCCTGCGCGCCCTGCAGCAGGCGGTAAAAATCGAGACCCGGGCCGGAAGGATTTGCTCCTCTCGCCGGCGAATACGGAAACTTCGGTGCGCTGGCGGAACCCGTACGGAAAATATCGCCGTTCGGGAAGACGACCTCCATAGACTGTGTCGGTTCGCCGTAATCGTATACCATACTGGTGGTCACTTCTCTTTCCAGATGATCGGAAGCGACGGAACGGCAGGCGCGGGGAGTGAGAGGGAGAATGACCCGCATGCCGTGTTTTGCCAGTTCGCCTGTAAGCTTTTCCCAGGAGACGCCTGCTCCGACGCGGACAAAACGGTTGACCGTGTCTATCTCGTGAATTTCATCAAACCGCTTCATGTTGACGATGACGCCGCCCTGCTTCGGAACAGCGGCTCCGTAGAGATGTATCGGCGAACTCACCGGAATCAGCGGTACGTTGTTTTCATTGGCCCACTTTACGATGCGACTCACTTCTTCAGTCGTTCCCGGACAGACTTCCGCTTCCGGTTCTGTACCTTTAACAAAACTGAGATCAGAAGCATATCCGGATAATACCGCTTCGTCAGCTGTAACGAATTCAGTTCCCGTTATCGCAGCCAGATCTTTTAAAATATCCATATTGACCTCCTGTCACTGTAAACACGGCGGATGCACGGCATATACCATATTCCGCACCGCTCCGCTGCCCGAGTCTTCCGCAGAGAAGACGGCAGCTGATTAATATAACATATGACATCATACCTCTAATAATATAAATTGATCGTAAGAAAATATTTTTCTACTCCTGAATTTAAAATAACACATTAGACATCATATGTCAATCATCATATTTCCTATACTGATATTTTAAAATAATATTACATATTTTATTGCATAAAAAAACAGCAGCTGCCGGTCTGATGCCCGTTTAGGGGCTTTCATCAGAACTGCATCTGCCGCCTGGTATCTTTGAATCGCTTTTCTTTTTTCGCTTTCCCCACGCACCGGTATTTTTACTGCGTAAGATCGGCAAAACTGGCGCCAGCGATATCTGCCAGATCCCGGGGATTAATCCGGAGCTGCAGACCGATTCTGCCTCCGCTGACGTAAATATCATCGAAAAGAGATGCCGTTTCATCGATGGCAGTCGGAAACGGCTTCTTCATCCCCACAGGAGAACATCCTCCGTGAATATATCCCGTAAGAGGAAGCAGCTTTTTCATCGGCAGCATGTCCATTTTTTTTACACCGAAATGTTTCGCTGCTTTCTTCAGATCCAGTTCGCAGTCCACCGGAATGACGCAGACAAAATGTTCACCTGTATTCGCTTCTGTCACAAGCGTCTTGAAGACAGCGTCGGGATCGAGTCCCTGCATTCTGGCGATGTCCGATCCGCTGGTAAACCCGTCGGTGAGCTCGTATTCGAGACTGCTGTAGGAAATGCCTGCCGCATCCAGCAGCCGGAGAGCATTCGTCTTGCCCGTTTTTTTGCCTGCCGTCATTTTTTTTCCTCTTCCTGTCGCTTCAGCTCTTCGATCTTGTCCCGGATCTCCATCATTTTGGTATCAGTGATAGCTATCGTTTCGGCGCAGACCCGGAGTTCCTCCTGCAATTCCTCCGTAACTAAAAGTTCTTTTTTATAGCGCAGGTCGTGTTCGAGTGAAGCCCAGAAGTCCATGGCGATGGTACGGATCTGAACTTCCACGTTCAGCATCTCTTTGCAGTCCGAGAAAAAAACAGGCAGTTGGCAGATCATATGCAGACTGCGGTAACCGTTGGGTTTCGGATTTTTTATGTAATCTTTGACCTCAAGCACTTCGATGTCATCCTGTTTCACGATCATGTCGGCGATCTTATAGATGTCGTCGACGAAAGAGCAGATGATCCGCACTCCCGCCACGTCAAACAGATTATCTCTGACAGACTTCAGAGAGACTTCAAAGCCTTTCCTCTTCAGTTTATTGTAAATGCTGTGAGGAGTCTTGACTCTCGTCTTGATGAATTCGATGGGATTCCTCTGTCCGCGGATCGAGAGCTCATCGTTGAGAACTTCCACCTTCGTCTTGAATTCTCTGATAGCGCAGCTGTACATCATCAGCGTCGTCTGCAGCTCTTCCGCCGCTCCCAGCAGATCCTCGGTATCTTCCGGAATGCTGGATTTCGTTATCAGTTCTTTTTTTATTCCATCCATAATTTAAAATAACCTCTTGTATCTTTCCTGCAATACCCCGTTCGCCGGTCAGGATAATATCTTCCGGCTGAAACCTCTGAAAGCGCAGAGATATCCTCCGCGCTTTCCGGGATTTCCGGCCCCGCATAAGGCGTCGGATTACAGTTCCTCCACGAATGCGGATACCTCTTTGCGGTACGGATGCATCGGACCCGGCTGAACGTCATCTGCGGGATATCCGACTGGAAGAAGGATTCTCGGCTGAAGTCCGTCAGGAATTGCAAATTCTTCTTTTACTTTAGCTGTGTCGAACCAGCAGACGCAGGTCGTTCCCAGTCCCAGATCTTCCGCTTCCATCATCAGATGAGATACGAAGATGCCCAGATCCAGCGCTGAAGAATTGAAATCGTCAAAAGGATTCACCCACGCATTCGGTGTGTCTTCACACAGGATGAGCACAAGCGGTGCGTTGAACGTCGCCGGTGTCACGGCTCTGATCTTCGCAAGAGCCTCTTCGCTCTTCAGTGCGTAAACTTTAAAAGGCTGAATATTCTTTGCAGTAGGCGCCCATCTGCCCGCTTCGATAATGGCATCGTACGCCTCTTTTTCTACCGGTCTGTCCTCAAATTTGCGGACGGAAAAACGTTTTTTTGACAGTGTAAGAAAATCCATTGTGTATTACCTCCGATTCTTCAGCTTTCCTCTTCCGGCTGCTGAAAGTTATGTGAAAATGTTTTTTATATCGTCTGCGGCAGTTTCCGAATCTTTATCTCATCAGAGCCGCGAGATCCACGTCTCTCTTACTGACCAGTGTACCGGAGTATGTTCCGATGTCGGTAATCAGAGCCGCCATTCTGCGGATGTCATCCTGGGTGACAGAATCGATAGTCCGTATCACATCTTCCGGGCTTCTGACCGCATTGCAGTTGACGGCATATTTTCCGTTTGAAACCATGCGGCTTCCCGTGTTTTCCAGGCTGAAAATATAGCTGCCCTTCGTCTGCTCCTTTGAAATTCTGAGTTCGTCATCCGTGACGCCGCCCGCTGCCAGTTTTTCCAGTTCTTCTCGAATAGCATAGACGGTATCTTCGATCTTATCGTGAGCGACTCCCGCGCTGATTGCGTAAAGTCCGTCGCGGCTATAGGCGGCCGTATAGGAATAGACGGTATAGGCCATGCCTTTTTCCTCGCGGATATTCTGGAACAGTCTGGAGCTCATGCTTCCTCCCATGATATTGTTGAGGACGGTCAGAGCATAGACATCGTCGTGGCCGAATCTCAGCGCTCTCGTTCCCAGACAGATATGAGACTGTTCGATATCTTTCACTTTTGTGCGGAAAGACGGAACGTAAATCGAAGACTCATATTCTTTTTCCGCCTTGGAAGGCGTCATGCAGGACAAGCTGTGCTCGAACTGCTGACAGATCTCATCCGCATCGAAATTGCCGGCCACCGATACGATAATGTGATCCAGCGTATATTCTCTTGCAATATAATTTACGATATCGTCATGTGTGATGGCATCCAGGCTTTCCGGCGTGCCCAGAATCGACTTCGACAGAGGTTCTCCTCTGAACAGTTCCTCGTAGAGCATATCCTGCACGTCGTCTTCCGGCGTGTCTTCCACCATTTTGATTTCTTCTTTTACCACCTGTTTTTCTTTTGCCATTTCAGCAGGATCGAACAGAGATCCTGTCAGCATGTCGATGATGATCTCGCAGGCCTTGTCCACGTTTGAGGTCAGCGACTTGATATAATAACAGGTGCTTTCTTTTGACGTAAAAGCGTTCATCTGAGCGCCCAGCGCGTCGGCATCCGACGCGATCTGGCGGGCGCTGCGCTTCGCCGTCCCCTTGAACATCATATGTTCGATAAAATGAGAGATCCCTTTTTCGCTGCTTTTTTCGTCTGCACAGCCTGCTTTCACCCACACGCCGGCGGTGACGGACTGCACGTAGGGAATCTGTTCCAGAACGACCCGCAGGCCGCATTTTAAGGTTCTTATTTCACTCATAATCTGTTGTTTTTCCTTCTTTCTTACCGAAGTTTATTTTACCATTTTCCGCGCGCTTCTTCAACTCGGACCGATCCCGGCGGAGCTCAGGACGGATCGTCTGTCCCCTCCTCTGCGCGCTCTTCCTCTTCAGCTCCGTCTTCTGTGTTCTGCTGATCATTCCCGGAATTCAGCAGTTCCGAAAGACTCACCGGCTCGATTCCTTTTTCCCGGACGGCATCGATGAGATCTGGCAGAGCTTTTGCCGTCTCCGGCTTCGGGTGCATCAGCACGATAGCGCCGTCCATCTCCTTTTTCATCACCCGGTCGAAAATCGTCCGGGCGTCGGACCCCTCTCTCCAGTCGATGGTATCCGCCGACCAGAGAATCATACGGTAGCCTTCTGATCTGCAGAATTCCACCGTCTTGTCGCTGAAATCTCCCGAAGGAGGCGCAAAATATGAGGTCTTTACTCCGATGGCATCGCTGATGGCGTTCTCCGTTTTTTCGATCTCCGACCGCAGCTCGTTCTCAGAGATCTGCGAGCACAATTTATGTCCGTAGCCGTGATTTCCGATCTCGTGGCCTGCCAGATACATTTCTCGGAGAAGAGATGTATTTTTTGATGCCCAGTTTCCCGTCACAAAAAAAGTGATGGTTACGTCTTTTTCTTTCAGAATATCGAGCAGATCGGGAATGACTTCTTCACCCCAGTCCACATTACAGGCGAATGTCATCTTTCCGCAGCCTTCTGGACCGCTGCGCACTACCACCGTCTGGTCATCTTTGTATCCGCCCAGCACATAAGACGTCATCTGCGCGTCGTCTCCGCACTCCGTCACGAAAGACAATTCTTCCTTTGCGCCGGAGACGGCACGATCCTCCAGAATGTCTATACCCGTAGAAAAAGCGATTACACTGAAAAATATAATGATACATACCGTTCCGGAGATTCTTCCTCCGCGTTTTTCTCTGTCTTTGTTCTCGTTTCGTCCCTTCATCGCCGCTCTCCATATCTCTGTGACACGAAAAAATCCGCACCGCGGCGCCGACACCGTCTGTACCACGGCGAAACTGATTCCTGTTTCCTGTCAATTTATATGAAGGCTGTTTTTATTTTATTCCTGCGGAAAACCCGGAAGAACGCGCGAAGAGCGCGGGAGATCACTCCCCCGCGCTCTGACCGGAACAGATAATTGCGCTGTTTACCGGAGATTTGGTCTCTTCAGATTGATTCTGCCCTGATTGTCGATTTCGTATACGGTGACTTCCACCTTGTCTCCGATGTTCATGACGTCTTCCACTTTTTCCACCCGGCGCTTCGCCATCTTTGAGATGTGCAGAAGACCTTCCTTGCCCGGAAGTACCTCGATGAAAGCGCCGAAGTTCATAATTCTCTTTACTTCGCCCGTGTAAGTTTTTCCCACTTCGACTTCCGCCGTCAGCAGCTCGATCTGATCCAGCGCAGCTTTTGCGGAGTCCATGTCAGGCGACGCGATGAATACCTGACCGTCGTCGTCGATGTCGATCTTGACGCCCGTCTCGTCGATGATTTTGTTGATCGTCTTTCCGCCCGGTCCGATGACAGTTCTGATCTTGTCCGTCGGAATCTGAATGGTGATGATTCTCGGAGCGTACGGGGACAGTTCCTCTCTCGGAGCCGGTATTTCGTCCAGCATCTGCTCTCTGATGTATGCTCTGCCGTCGTGGGCCTGTTTCAGTGCGGCTTCCAGGATTTCTCTGGAAAGGCCGTGGATCTTGATATCCATCTGGATGGCTGTCACGCCCTTTTCCGTACCTGCCACTTTAAAGTCCATATCTCCCAGGAAGTCTTCCATCCCCTGAATATCGCTGAGAATGGCGATCTTGTCCCCTTCTTTGATCAGTCCCATGGCGATTCCCGATACCGGCGCTTTGATCGGAACGCCTGCATCCATCAGGGCCAGCGTGCTGCCGCACACCGATGCCTGAGACGTACTGCCGTTGGATGAGAGTACTTCCGATACCAGACGAATGGCATACGGGAATTCTTCTACAGAAGGAATCACCGGAAGGAGCGCTCTCTCCGCCAGAGCACCGTGTCCGATCTCTCTTCTGCCCGGGCTTCTGGATGTTCTCGCTTCGCCTACGCTGTATGCAGGGAAGTTATAGTGATGGATGTATCTCTTTTCCGTTTCTTCCGAAATTCCGTCAAGTGTCTGGCCTTCGCTGACCGTGCCCAGTGTGGCAACCGTGAGGACCTGCGTCTGTCCTCTGGTGAAGAGACCCGACCCGTGAGTTCTCGGAAGGAAACCCGTCTCGCACCAGATCGGACGGATGTCTGTCGTCTTTCTTCCGTCAGGACGGATATTTTCGTTGAGGATGAGATCTCTCATCTGCTCTTTTCTGATCTTGTAGAGAATGTCGTCGATATCTCTGCCGGATTCCGGGTATTCCTCCAGGAATTTCTCTTTCGTCTCTGCTTCCAGAGCATCCATCTTCGCCTGACGTTCTGTCTTGTCGTGAATCTGAATCGCTTCTCTCATATCCGATGTCTCATAGTCCCGGATCGCCTGTTCCAGATCGGCAGGGATCTCATGAACAGGAAGCTCTCTCTTCGGCTTTCCCACTTCTGCTGCGATCTGCTCGATGAAAGCGACGATCTTTTTGATCTCCTCATGGGCGAACATGATGCCGTCCAGAATAACTTCCTCCGGAACTTCGTTGGCTCCGGCTTCTACCATCATAATCGCATCCTTCGTACCGGATACCTTGAGATCGATATCGCTGGCGGCTCTCTGCACCTGTGTCGGGTTGATGACGAATTCACCGTCCACCCGTCCTACAGAAACGGAACCTGTCGGACCGTCCCAAGGAATATCTGAAATAGACAGAGCTACGGATGACCCTACCATCGCCGTGATATCGGACGGACAGTCGTGATCGACGCACATCACCGTGGCCACGACGACGACGTCGTTATAAAATCCCTTGGGAAAGAGCGGACGGATCGGACGGTCGATGAGCCGGGAAGACAGAATCGCCTTCTCGGTCGGGCGGCCTTCCCTCTTGATGAACCCTCCCGGAATCTTTCCGGCAGCGTACATTCTCTCTTCGTAATCACAGCTTAACGGGAAAAAGTCGATATCTTCCCTGGGTTCTGCAGAACAGGTTGCCGTCACATTGACGACCGTATCGCCGTACCGGATCGTAGCCGCGCCGTTTGCCATTCCTGCAACTTTGCCGACCTCTACCTGCAGCAGACGGCCTCCGACAGCCGTTCTGAACGTCTTGTAGTCTTCAAATCTCATAGATTTTCCTCCGTTGATCTGCAGCTCCTCGGCCAGACTTGACAATTCATCCCGCCGTCCTTCCGCCCGCATGCGGTGGGATGGATTCTCAAGTCTCGCACCTTGACAGCTGCATTCTGATTTACAATAAACTGGCTTGTCCGCAGATGACTGAGGACAAATATACCGAAAGCGGGGTGCACTGAATACAACCCCGCTTTTTTGTCAGAATTTATTTTCTTAATCCGAGACGAGCGATAAGAGCTCTGTATCTTTCCAGATCCTTTGCCTTGAGATAAGCGAGCAGATTTCTTCTCTGACCTACCATCTTGAGAAGGCCTCTTCTGGAGTGGTGATCCTTCTTGTGAATCTTGAGGTGTTCATTTAAGTCATTGATTCTGTAAGTGAGAATAGCAACCTGAACTTCAGGGGATCCGGTGTCTCCTTCGTGAGTCGCATATTCTTTGATAATTTCTGCTTTCTGAGCCTGTGTAATCATTTTTTCTTCTCCTTTTCTGACTTTGCCCGAAGCCGGGTATAACGCCGGAGATGCGATAAACGCAGCCTGGGTAAATAATTTTCTGTGTATAGACACAATTACTGATATAGTATATATGCTCTGTGCCGCTCTGTCAACAGTAAGAACGGCGCAGAAATACTTTTCTGTCATATCCCCAGTTTTTCTCTGGCATATTTTTTGTCTCTCACCAGCTGTGCGATCAGTTCGTCGAGACTTGCGAATTTCTGTTCCGGACGGATCAGGCTGAGGAAATATACCTCAATCTGACGACCGTAAACGTCTTTATCGAAGTCGAAGATATGCGTTTCCACATTCGTCTGATAATCGCCGATCGTGGGCTTCGTTCCGACGTTTGTCATGCTGGCATATTCCGCGCTGCCGATGACGCATTTCGTCACATAGGCTCCTTTCAGCGGCGCCACCATATTTTTGTCGAGAGTCGTATTGCAAGTCGGGAAGCCCAGCACAGGACCGCCGAGTTTGTTGCCATGAACGATCTCTCCCCGTATCATATAAGGCCGTCCCATCATGTCACGCACTTTTTCCATCCGGCCTTCCTCCACCAGCCGGCGTATCAGCGTGCTGCTGACGATTTCTCCATCGACTTTCACCGGATCGATGACATGTACTTCAATACCTTTGCTGCCTGCATATTCCGTCAGACTCTCCGATGTGCCCGCCGCTTTGTATCCATAAGTAAAATTGAATCCGCATACTGCAGCTTTCATTCTGAATTTTCGGACGAGGATCTCATCAACGAATTCCTCCGGCGTTCTGGACATGATATATTTATCAAAATCCACGGAAAAAAGATAATCAATTCCGGCTTTTTCGAGGAGGCGCATCTTCTCATCCGCATAGATGACGTTTTTGACCACACAATCACCCGCCAGCACATTTCTCGGATGATTTGAAAAAGTGAAGACGGCGCTCTTGAGGCCCATCTCTTTCGCCGTATTGACAGCCTCGTCGATCAGTGCCTGATGGCCTTTGTGGATTCCGTCAAAATTTCCCAGAGCCGTCACCGTCTCTTCGATCTCCCCGATTTCATCCAAACTGTTAAAAATCCTCATCTGAAAAACACCTTTCCAACCGTAAATATCTTTCTCTTTTCGTCCAACTCCGCCGTACCGGCGAAAGCTCCGTCTTCTCCGCATACGCGGTAAAGGCGGCAGAATCTTTCGCCGCTGCGCCGGCTGTTTTTTTCCCGCACATCTGCATTCCTGAGGGAAATTTTTCCTCCATTTACATATTTTTTCATCTCGTCACGATTCAGAACAATCGTTCCGAAATCCCCCAGCATATCGCCTACCGGAGTCAGAAAACCGGGTACGAAATGAAGTCCTTCCGGATTTTTCCCCGGGTGAACCACCTGCTCGTACGTCAGATTCTCCCGTTCCTGAATTTCGCCGATGATCTCTTCGAGGGTAACGGCCTGACTGATGTGGAAATTCCCGCTTTCCGTCCGAACGAGAAACGTCATCACCGCTCCGCAGCCCAGTTTTTTTCCGATCTCTTCACAGATCGTCCTTATGTAAGTCCCTTTGGAACATTCGATCTCGAAGAGCGCCCGTCCGGGCTCATGAAGAATTCTAAGGGGCAGAGCCTCGTAAACGGTAATCTCTCTGGGTTCAACTTCCACCGTGATTCCCTCTCTGGCATATTCATAGAGTTTTCTTCCGTCTTTTTTGACAGCGGAATACATGGGAGGATACTGGAGATGTACGCCCTGAACAGAGAGGATTGCTTCTCTCAGCTGTTCTTCCGTAACGCGCCCAGCGGCATCGCGGCCGTCATCTGACACCATTCCCCAGATATCGCCTGTATCGGACGAAACTCCCAGAAGGAGCTCGCAGCGATACCGCTTTCTGTCCGCTTCCAGATATTCTGCAGCTCTCGTGGCTTTTCCGATACACACCGGCAGAACGCCGGCCGCCATCGGATCCAGCGTTCCGGTATGACCCGTCTTCTTTGTCCGCAATATTCGTCTCAGAGCTGAAACCGCATCGTGAGAAGTCATTCCCGCCGGTTTCAGCAGATTGATAAATCCATCCAGCAAAAGCACGTCCTTTCTGTTCCTGCGGAAAACGTCTCCGGTTTCCTGCGGCCGGACTCCACATTTTCCGCGCCGATCTGCTAATATTCCGGGTTTTCCAGAAGCCCCGGATTCCTGGTGCGGAACGCTTCGATGGCTTCTTCTGCCGCACGGCGTATTTTCGGAATCGTCTCTTCCAGAGATTCGTGAATCGTGCAGCCCGCCGCATGTTTATGGCCGCCGCCGCCGAACTTCGCGCAGATCTCTGAAACATCGATATATTTTTTACTTCTCATACCGACTTTTACTTCGTCCGGATGTTTTTCCCGGAAAAAAATGCCGATTTCCACGCCGCTGATGTCTCTAAGCACCGCATTGATACCGTCGCTTTCATCTACCTTGGCATCGGCCTCCCGGTACATATCAAGCGTCACATAAGCCATAGAAGCCAGTCCTCCGCAGAAGATATCGAGGTTGCTCATGATGAGATTGTGCAGTTTCAGCTTCTGCATCCGCACGCTCTGATAGAGGATCACATTTATCTTTTTCGTATCGATGCCCAGATCGTACAGTTCCGCCGTGATGAGATGCGTCTTTTTCGTCGTGTTTGTATACTGAAAGTTTCCGGTATCCGTAGCGATTCCCGTATACACGGCTTCGCCGGTTTCCTGATCCAGGCTGATTCCCATGCACAGCAGCAGTTCATAGACGATCTCCGCCGTAGCGGAAGCCGACGAGTCGATATAACTGATATCGGCCATCTCTCCTCTGGAAATGTGATGATCGATGCAGACCGTCTTTTTTCCCGCATGATAATACAGATTTTCTCTCTTCGGAAACCGGGATGGGCTGCTGCAGTCCAGGGCGATGCAGAGGTCTCTCTCCGGCATCCGGGTATTTTCGTCGACGAAAGTGACATACCCACGGTCGAGGAATTTCAGATTGTCCGGAATATCATCCTCAAACAGGATATCTGCTTCTTTCCCCTGCATTCTCAGCGCGTGACACAGAGCTGCACAGGAGCCCAGCGCGTCGCCGTCTGCCACGATATGAGAAAAAATATAGACAGAGCCGGCAGCAGATATGACGTCTGCCGCTTCTTTTATTTTCATTCGGATGTCATCGCTGACTTTCCACATACAGACCCTCCCTGTCATACTATCCGCGCTCCGCCGTTTTCTTCCGGCGGAGACGCCGGACTTCATTCTTCTGTTTTGCTATTCTTCTTCCTCTTCGGCGCTTTCCGCGTCTCTGGGAATATTCAAGCTGTCGATCACCTTGGACATATGTCTGCCGTATTCCAGAGAACTGTCGATTTTAAACGTCAGTTCCGGCACATGTCTGACCTTGACGGCTCTTCCGATCTCTCTGCGGATGAGACCTGATGCGCTCTTCATGGCGGCGAGAATGTCTTTCTTTTCATCCTCGCCGGCATCGTCTTCGACACTTTTCCCCATCACGCTGAGATATACTGTGGCGTAGCTTCCATCAGAGCTGACATCCACGTCAGAAACACTGATCATCTTGCCCTGAAGTCTGTAATCCTTCAATTCTGTCAGAAGCATCATGCCTACTGTCTTCCGGATTTCCTCGCCCAGCCTGCCTGATCTGTAATTTTTTGCCATTTTATTTTCTTTCCACTTCTACCATTTTGAAAGCTTCTATGATATCGCCTTCTTTGATATCGTTGTAATTTTCGATGCCGATACCGCACTCGAAGCCGTGGCTGACTTCTTTTGCGTCATCCTTGAATCTCTTGAGAGAGGAAATTTTTCCTTCGTGAACCACGATTCCGTCACGCACGAGACGGATTCCCGCATTTCTTTCCACTTTTCCTGTAAGCACATAGGCGCCTGCGATAATCCCTACATTCGGAACTTTGAATGTGTTTCTCACTTCCGCCGTACCCAGGATTTCCTCTCTGTATTCAGGATCCAGCATGCCCTTGAGAGCCGCTTCCACTTCCTCGATGGCTTCATAAATGACACTGTACGTTCTGATTTCCACACCGTCTCTCTGGGCCATATTCGATACGGCTGCACTCGGTCTGACATTGAAGCCGATAATGATGGCATTCGTCGTGCTGGCCAGCATGACATCCGATTCGTTGATGGTGCCCACGCCGGTATGGATGATTTTGACAGCTACATTTTCTTTCTTCAGCTTTTCCAGAGAGGATACCAGAGCTCCCACAGAACCCTGTACATCCGCCTTAATGATCAGATTCAGTTCTTTGATATCGCCCTGTTCAATCTGGCTGAATAACTGTTCGAGTGTAACGCCGGCGCTCTTCTGCATCACCTGTTCTCTCTGTCTGAGTTTTCTGTTTTCGGCGATCTCACGGGCCACCTTGTCGGAGCTTACGGCATTGAATTCGTCTCCGGCTTCCGGCACTTCCGTCAGGCCGAGGATTTCCACCGCAGTAGCCGGACCCGCCTTCTTCATCTTGTCGCCTCTGAAGTTAGTCATCGCCTTGATTCTGCCGCTGCAGTTGCCCGCTACGACAGACATGCCCGCATGAAGGGTACCGTTGAGGACCAGCAGTGTGGCCACAGGACCTTTCTGTTTATCCAGACGTGCTTCGATAACTGTACCGAGAGCCAGTCTGTTTGGATTTGCCTTGAGTTCCAGCATTTCTGCCTGGAGGAGAATCATCTCCAGAAGAGAATCGATTCCCTCGCCGGTCTTCGCGGATACGGGAACGCAGATGACATCTCCGCCCCAGTCTTCTACCAGGATGCCGTTTTCTGCCAGATCCTGCTTTACTTTTTCCGGATTTGCACCCGGCTTATCGATTTTATTGATCGCTACGATGATAGGCACCGCTGCCGCTTTCGCATGGCTGATCGCCTCCACGGTCTGCGGTTTTACGCTGTCATCGGCCGCGACGACCAGAACGGCAATATCTGTCACATAGGCGCCTCTGGCACGCATTGCGGTAAACGCCTCGTGACCCGGAGTATCCAGAAATACGATGCGCTGTCCGTTGTGCGTAATCTCGGATGCTCCGATATGCTGTGTGATTCCGCCGGATTCGCTGGCGGTAACACTGGAATGTCTGATTTTATCCAGGAGGGATGTTTTGCCGTGGTCGACATGTCCCATGACGGTGATGATCGGCGGTCTCGGTCTGAGATCTTCTTCTCTGTCAGTGAAGTTTTCGATTCCCTCTTCAACCTCTTCTTCTTCCACCTTGCCGATGACGATCTGTTTGCCCAGCTCGTCGCCGAGGATCTGAACCGTATCTTCATCCAAATTCTGATTGATATTGGCCATGATTCCCATTTTCATGAGCGTCATGATAAGCTTCGACGTAGAGATGTCGATCTGCTCGGAGAGACCTTTTACGGTGATAGGGACGGTTACGACGACTGCTCCTGCAGGGATTGCCGCCGCTGCTTCTTCCGCTTTTCTTGCGTCCTCTTTTCTCTGTTCTTTCCGGTAATCTCTTCTGTGTTTATGCTGCGGTTTCGCCATTTTCGACATATTGAACTTTTTGTCTTTGCCGTTTTTTCTGTCTGAATCGTTGCGGTTCTGACCCTGGCTGCCGTTTACCGATCCATTCTTCACACGATTGTCTTTTCCGGCATTTCTGCTCCGTATGCCTCTGGAATGATCACTGCGGTCAGCCGCTGCTGTCTTTTTCCCGTCGTTTTTTCTGTCTTTCGCCGAACCGCCGGAGGTATTCTTTCTGTCATTTCTGCCGGCACGGCCGCTCTGATCATTCTGACCGTTCTGGGATGCAGGGCGCGCTTTTGTCCTCTGCTGACCGTCTGTCTTCTTTTCAGGACTCTTCTTCTGCTGTCCGGCTGAAGTCGCCTTTCCTCTGTTCTTCTGCTGTCTGCCCCCGCGGGATTCCTGTTTTTCACCCGAAGCTTTGCCGTCTCCGACAGACTCGTTTTTCGTTCCGGCCTTTGCACCGTTTTCCGCGCCGCCTTTCGCTAAGGCATTCTTCACCGCCTGATAGTCTTTATCTGAAACGGCATTCATATGGCTCGATACTTCGATGCCCATTCCGTTCAGTTTATCGAGCATGTCTTTATTGCTCATGCCCAGTTCCTTGGCTAACTCATACACTCTTGTCGCCATAACCGTCCTCCTTTATTCCTCGTTCAGCATTATCTGTTCATTCTCGATCTCCTTTATCATCGCTTCCGCAAAATTAACGTCTGTGATGCCGAAAATTCCTCTGCCCGTCAGACCTGCCATCGCTGACAGTTCGTCGGACGAACTGTAAATTTTAAACGGTACACCGCGCCGTTCGCACAAAACGCTGAATTTATCTCTCGTATTCTGTGACGTATCTCCGGCGAGAATGATCAGCTTTGCCGATCCTCTGCCGAGAGCGGCAGCGCAGGTCTTGTAGCCCGTAAGGACTTTTCCCGCCCGTCTTGCCAAACCTAAATAACTCGCAAATTTACTTTTTTTCATAATTCCGGAGTTCCTCAAAAATTCCGTCGAGCACTTCTTCCGGTACTCTGATGCCGAGGCTCCTGGAAATCGCCTGCTTTTTTCGCGCCAGGCGGAAGCAGCTGCTGTCCGGACACAGATAGACACCTCTTCCCGGAGCTTTGCCGGTAACGTCCAGTTTTACACAGCCTTCTCTGTCTCCGACGATCCGAATCATTTCTTTTTTTTCTTTTGATTGCATGCAGCCTGCGCATCGGCGCATCGGGACTTTTTTCGTCTTCATGGTGAGTACCGTACCTTTCTCTACTGTTCTGCGGTAAATACGATACCGTCCTCGTCCTCCGGCATTTCTCCTGCATCCGCTTCGCGCTTTTCTGGCTGTGTCAGCTCTTCGTCAACCGCATACTCCGGCTCATCTTCATCCGCATATACGATTTCACCGCCGTCTTCATCAACATCCGGAATCTCATTTTCTGAAGGAGCGGATGCCGCCATCAGGCTTTCATAAGTTCCACCGGCCTCTTCAAACTGAGTATGACTCTTGATGTCGATCTTCCAGCCGCAGAGCTTCGCGGCCAGACGGACATTCTGTCCCTCTTTCCCGATAGCGAGCGACAGCTGAAAATCAGGAACGACCACCGTTGCGGAAGATTCCGCCTCATCGATAAAGACTTTTTCGACTTTCGCTGGGCTCAGCGCACTGCTGATCAGTTCCGCCGGCTCGTCGCTCCAGTTGATGATATCAATCTTTTCCCCGAAGAGTTCATCCACAACCGCCTGCACACGGCTGCCTCTCGGTCCCACGCATGCGCCTACTGCATCCACATCGGGATCCGATGCACTGACGGCGATTTTCGTCCTAGATCCTGCCTCTCTGGAAATGCTCTGTATCTCAACGACGCCTTCTCTGATTTCAGGAACCTGAAGTTCAAACAGTCGCTTCACCAGTCCGGGATGAGAACGGGAGAGATAGACCTGCGGGCCTTTCGTAGTCTTCTTCACATCCATAATATATACCTTGATGCGGGAATTGATCTCGTAAGTTTCCCCAGGCACCTGCTCGTTTGCGGAGAGGATTCCCTCTGTTCTTCCTAAATTCACAAAGACTGTCTCATTGCTGATGCGCTGGACGATACCGGTGACAATTTCACTCTGACGGTTGATAAAATCATCGTAAATTATGCCTCTTTCAGCCTCTCTGATGCGCTGTACAACTACCTGCTTCGCAGTCTGGGCAGCGATTCTGCCGAAATCCCTCGGCGTGATCTTCAGCTCCACTACATCGCCGATTTTATAATTTTCGTTGATTTCTCTCGCCTCATCCAGCGTCAGTTCACCGTATTCGTCCATGACATCTTCGTCAGAGACGACATTTTTTCTCATATATACGTCGATGTCTCCGCTGACTCTGTCGATATTGACTCTGACATTCGGTGAATTGCCATAATTCTTTTTATATGCCGATACGAGAGCTGACTCGATGGCATCTATGAGAAGATCTTTCGAAATATCTTTTTCTTTCTCGAGTTCTTCCACCGCGAGAATAAACTCCTTATTCATCTGACTGTTCCCCTCTCTAAATGATTACTGCCAGCTTTGTTCTGGAAATCTGCTCCATCGGAATCTCAACCGTCTTTCCGGCCTCATCCGCAACCGTCACGACACCGTCTTTCAGAGAAATGAGTTCGCCGGAAATCTGCTTCTGTCCGTCAATGGCACGGTACAGACTGATGTCGACCTGACGGCCGGCATAGCGCACGTAATCCGAATCCTTCAGAAGCGGACGGTCCAGACCCGGAGAAGATACCTCCAGAAAATAATTTTCTTCGATGAGATCCGCCTCATCCAGCTTGTCGCTGAGATATCGACTGACCGTCTCGCAGTCGTCGATGGAAACATATTCTCCGCTTTCCTCAGGCTTGTCGATATAAACTCTCAGATACCGGTCTCTGCCTTCTTTTACAAATTCGATGTTGAAAAGTTCCAGAGAATGTTCACCCAGAAACTCTTCCAGCAGCTCCCGCGCCGCGTCTTTTACTTTTTTCTTTGCCATAATCGCTGCCGTCACCTTTCTTCCGGATGCGCCGTGCCGCCGGATTTTCCCCTACAATGCACAGAGAGTGGGAATTAACCCACTCTCTGCAATAACGTCGTGTTGTTTTAAGCTTTAAATACTATACTATATTTTTACGCTTTCGTCAATATTTACACGCTTTATTTCCGGCAAAACCCTTTTTCCGAAATCGATTCACCGTTTCCTCGATTTCTCGTCCGACGGATACCGCCAGTGCATCTCTGTTATCTTCCGTCACTTCGATGACCTTTACCCCGGGAAAAGATCTGACGCTGTTCAAAAAGGAGGACTCTTTTTTCTTCAGCACTCCCAGTACCGGAACGCCGCTTCCCAGTGTTTTGAAAACGGCCTCCTGAAAGAGTTTCGCTTCATTCTCCATGAATCCCAACTCATCCATGATTATTAGATCATATCCTTCAATATCTTCCACCAGTTTTTTTCCCGTACGGTCGAAAACTTCGGGAAAACTTTTTGGAAAACCGAATTCACCGCAGTCTCCCACGACACCGAGATCCGAAGAAAACACCGGTCGTCCGGCTCTGCAGATATAGACGGCATCCGGCAGAAATTCCTGACCGTCTGGCCAGTTTTCCGGAGCCTTTCCTCCCTCCGGTGCTTTCACCGTGATGAAGCCGCCGATTTTCCAGTCGGGATGCTTTTCTGTCACTTTGCGTATGACAGTGCTCTTGCCCGTCTGTATCTCGCCGGTCAGCAGAATATTCATCGCACCACCCTTTTCCTATTTTACTTCCACCAGCTCGATGCGGAAGTTCAGCTCTTTGCCGGCCATCTCGTGGTTTGCGTCAAATGTAACAGTCTTATCGTCTTTCGCCGCCACCTTTACCGGCAGCGGCTGGCCGTACTGGTTTGTGAGATAGACCTGCTGACCCGGATTCAGATTTTCGGACCCTGGAAGCTGGGCGATCTCAACCGTGAAAAACGCATTGGGATCCGGCATTCCGTATGCCTCCTCCGGCATCAGATGGATGTCGATCACCTGTCCCACTTCCATGTCGGCCACCGCCGCGTCAAATCCTTTTATCATCTGTCCCGCTCCGCACACGAATTCCAGCGGTTCACCCCGGTCATAAGAAGAATCGAACTGCGTTCCGTCGTCAAAGGTGCCTCTGTAATGCGTACGGCATGTCTTTCCCACATTGCGGCCGGTCAGCGGAGCAGCCGTACCGCACGGATGTCCGCAGTCATGACCCTCTTCGTGATGGTGATCGCAGCTCGCATCCGAAGGTTTCAGTTCGCCCTTCAGATAAGCTTCCACCGCCCGGTCGCAGTCTCCCTGCGCTCCGGCGCACACCTCTATGCCGGCCTCTGCCAGCGCCTGCCGCGCTCCTTCACCGATGCCTCCGCAGATGAGCACGTCTGCCGACTGACCGCTGAGCAGTCCCGCCAGCGCGCCGTGTCCTGCCCCGCCGGAGCTGATCACTTCACTGGAGACGATCTGATTTTCCTGGACTTCATACACTTTGAAAGATTCCGTCTTTCCGAAATGCTGAAATATATTTCCTTCATCATAAGTTACGGCTATTTTCATTTTCTCTTTCCTCTTCTTTCGCTTTCTTATATCAGTCTGTCCGGCTGATATACGGATATATCTTTCGTTTTCCCGTCTATTTTAATACATAGGAAGCTGTTTGCGGAATATTTTTGTAGACGTAAAAAATCCTCACATCATGGAAAATAGCGTCAGCTGATCGGATTCCGACAAACCGTTCAACACACCGTGTTCCCGCAGGGTTTCGATGTTGCTGGAATTGACCGATGTGCGGCTGCTCATATCCTCGATGGAGCTGAACGGCTGCTTTTCGTATTCCCGCTCCAGACTCAGAGCCGCCGTTTCGCCCATTCCTTCCAGCGCCCGGAACGGTATCCTGATTTTTCCGTCTTCCACGGTAAAACGTGTGGCTTTCGATTTTCCGAGCTCCGCCGGTAGGAATCCGATGCCTCTGGCGTACATTTCGTAGACGACTTCGTAGACAAGATATTCATCCTTTTCTTTGTTGCTGGCCTCATCTCCCATCTTGCGGATCTGGTCCATCCGGTCGAGAACGGCCTCCATGCCCGCTAAATTCACCTTGGCATTGAAAAAATCCACCTTTATGGTGTAGTGAACAGCATAGAAAGCCTCCGGATAATACACCTTGAAATAGGCGATCCGGTAGGACATCATCACATACGCCACCGCATGGGCTTTCGGGAACATATACTTGATTCTCTTACAGGATTCGATATACCAGTCCGGTACGTCGTTTGCTTTCATCAGCTCTTCCTGCTCTTCTGTAATGCTCTTTCCCTTTCTGACCCGTTCCATGATAGTGAAGGAATCCTGTTTCGGAACTCCTTTGGAAATCAGGTAGTTCATGATGTCGTCACGGGTGGCGATAGCATCGTCCATGGTAGCCTGGCCGCTGCGTATAAATTCCTGCGCATTGTTGAGCCATACGTCGGTGCCGTGGGAAAATCCAGCGATCCGCACGAGATCGGCGAATTTTTTCGGCTGCGTGTCGTCGAGCATCTGACGCGTAAAGCTGGTGCCGAATTCCGGTATGCCGAAAGTGCCGTGACGCTGTCTGTAATCGTCGATTTTGATATTCAGCGTATCGACGCCAAGAAAGATCTGATTCACTCTGTCATCTCTCAGCGGAATATCTTCTGGCGGTATGCCTGTCATATCCTGCAACATGCGGATCATGGACGGCACATCGTGGCCGAGAATATCGAGCTTCAGGAGATTTTTTTCTATTTTGTGATAATCAAAATGTGTTGTCACGGTATCTTTTATAGCACCTTCGGCAGGATGCATTACCGGACAGAATTCATAAATTTCCCTTCCGCGGGGTACTACCACCATTCCTCCAGGATGTTGCCCTGTGGTTTTTCTCACACCGCTGCATCCGAGAGCGAGACGTTCCATTTCACATTTATTTGCCACACGCCCCCGTTCTTCCAAATACCGCTTCACATATCCCAGGGCTGTCTTATCCTTGATCGTACCTATGGTTCCCGCACGGAACACATTCTCTGCCCCAAAAATTTCTTCTACAAATTTGTGAGCCACCGGCTGATATTCGCCTGCGAAATTCAGATCGATATCAGGTTCTTTGTCGCCTTTAAAGCCCAGAAAGACTTCAAATGGGATATTATGTCCTTCTTTTATATACGGTGTCCCGCATAGAGGACACACTTTATCCGGCAGGTCGACACCACAGTCCGAATCGTAATCTTCCGGAAATTCACTGTGTTTGCACTGGGGATTCGGACAAATATAATGAGGAGGGAGAGGATTTACTTCCGTTATGCCGTCCATAGTGGCGGCGAAAGAAGATCCCACCGATCCTCGTGAACCTACCAGATATCCGTCGGACAGCGACTTCTGCACCAGCAACTCAGCCGCCACATACATGACGGCGTAACCGTTTCCGATGATGGACGTCAGTTCTTTTTCGAGTCTCTGTTCGACGATTTCCGGAAGAGGATCGCCGTAGATTTCGTGAGCTTTTTGGTAACATCTGGATCTCAGACGCTCTTCGGAACCTTCGATCTTCGGGGGACACTTTTCATCTGAAATCGGCCGGACATTGTCGTCGATCATGTCGGCGATGGCCTGCGGATCTTCGATGACGACGCGTTTCGCCTCCTCTTCCCCCAGATAGGCGAATTCCTCCAGCATTTCATCTGTCGTCTTCAGATAGAGACTCGGTTCTTCATCCAGCTCTTTGAAACCGTGAGCCGCCATAATGATATTCCGGTAGATGTAATCTTCCTCGTTGAGATAATGCGCATCGCAGGTAGCGGCTACCGGCTTGCCCATACGCCGGCCGATTTCCACCACCTTCCGGTTGAAATTCAGCAGATCTTCCTCACCGGAAACCATGCCCTTTCTCACCATAAAGCGGTTGTTGCACCGGGGCTGAATTTCCAGATAATCGTAAAATTCAGCGATTTTCATCAGTTCCTCGTCGGAAGCGCCTGCCGTCACCGCCCGGAAGAATTCCCCTGCCTCACAGGCGGAGCCGATGATCAGACCTTCCCGATGCTTTATGATCTCGGAACGCGGCATTCTCGGCCTCTTGTAATGATAATCGATATAGGAATACGATACGAGCTTATACAGATTCTTAATGCCTTCCTGATTTTTCGCCAGGAGGATGATATGACGGGCCGGATTCGTCCGGTAATCCAGTTTGCCGTCAGGAAGAGGAATATCTTCCACGAGATAGCCTTCCACGCCATAGATTACTTTGATTCCGTCCGCTTTTTTTACCGCATCAGGAAATGACTGCACTACACCGTGATCTGTGACGGCTACCGCCGGATGTCCCCAGGCCTTCGCTGTGCCGATGAGATCTGCCACATCCATAACCCCGTCGATCTGGCTCATCTTCGTATGGGCGTGCAGTTCGATGCGCTTCCGCTCCGATTTGTCTTCACGCATCTTTTTCTCCGCCTTTTCTATGCTCTGAGCCATGATGACGTTCATCTTTTCAAAGGAGTCGAATTCACAGTTTCCCTGGACTTTGATGTAAGTACCCGTCTTGATATGTTCGTCGAAATCCGCCTGTTTCTGAGGCGACACGAACATTTTGACCAAGATGGAATCGGTATTGTCCGTCATATAGATGGAAGCGATACAGCGGTTGTTTTTTATGGAGCGGGAATCGGTCCGGAAAACACTTCCCTCGATGATCACATTTCCGCTGTCTCTCGTCAGGTCTTTTATGCGCACGGATTCGCCGGAAATCGGCTTCCCGACGATGCGGTTTCCGGTGACCGGCCCCTCATATCCCCGTCTCCTGCCTCCGCTGCGTCCTGGCTGACCGCCTGCATTCCAGCCGCCGAAAGATTTTCCTCCTCCGGAACTTCCCGCCGCAGCTCCGTTTCCTCCAGCGGCTTCCGCTGCTTTTGCCGCTCGTGACGCACGTTCGGCTTCTTCTTTGATCCGCTTCAGTTCGCTTTCGGTCTGTTTCTCCATCTCATGTATTTTTTCTTCGTATTCTTCGTCTTTATTCCGAAACACGAACATTTTGCGTATGCCGAAATCGTGCTGAAACATACCCGCCATGGCGGGAGCCGCGATTTCATTGAGGCTCCGTACGGTCTGCTCTCCCAGAGCGTGGACGATAACCCGGTCGCCGCTGATCAGGATGCTTCCGGTGTCCGTAGTATGACGCAGCCGTCCCAGATCCGACATAGAATCCATCATGTAGGGAAGATACATGCGGATCAATTCTTCTTCACTCAGGACGGGATCATCATACCGGAAACGATATGACACTCCGGAAAGTCCGTGAATTTCCCTTCGGAACGCTTCTGTAATCCCTCTGAGATCATCGTGGGGGATGATAAAATTCAGCGAAATGTCAAGATTGAGTTTCTGCGTCTCCCTTACGACAGACGCGTGTTCCACACGGAGAAGAAACTCGCCCCTTTCGTGGGGGGCGAGTTTCTTCCAGGTGATAAGGTTTTCGATAAATTCTTTCATATCCGTCTTTTCATCTTCTGTCGCTGCCTCCGGTCGGAAGCAGGAATTTCCTATAACTGTCCTTTTTCTGAATATTTCTCTTATTTGGCATCGCTTTCAACGATTCCCTTCAGAGAAGCTGCAAGACCGGCAAGGCCCTGAATTTCGGAAGGAATGATGATCTTTGTCGCCTGGCCGTCAGCTGCCGCTGTAAATGCCTCCAGACTTTTCAGTGAGATGACTTTCTCGTTCGGATCGGATTCCACAATCATCCGGATACCGTCCGCCGTCGCCTGCTGCACCAGACGGATCGCCTCCGCCTGACCTTCCGCCTCCACGACTGCAGCTTCTCTGGCAGCTTCTGCTTCGAGAATAGTAGCCGCTTTTTCGGCTTCGGCTTTCAGAATGGTAGACTGCTTGTTTCCCTCTGCGATGAGGATCGCCGATTTCTTTTCTCCTTCTGCTCTGAGAATGGCTTCTCTCCTCTCTCTTTCGGCTCTCATCTGCTTTTCCATGGCATCCTGAATGTCTCTCGGCGGAACGATGTTCTTCACTTCCACACGGTTGATCTTGATACCCCAGGCGTCTGTGGCCTCGTCGAGAACGATACGGATCTTGGAGTTGATAATCTCACGGCTGGTAAGCGACTCGTCCAGTTCCAGATCGCCGATGATATTTCTCAGAGTTGTGGCCGTCAGATTTTCGATAGCGGCCATCGGATTTGCCACACCATAAGTGTAGAGCTTCGGGTCGGTAATCTGAAAATAGATGACGGTGTCAATCTCCATAGTGACGTTATCCTTCGTGATCACCGGCTGGGGCGGAAAGTCGATGACATGCTCTTTCAGCGAAACTTTCTTCGCTACTTTGTCGATGAGAGGAATCTTGATGTGAAGACCTACCTCCCAGGTTGTCATATACGCGCCCAGACGTTCTATAACATAAGCATTTGCCTGCGGTACAATACGGATATTTGTCACCAGCAGCGCGATAATAAGGATAACTAAGATAATAATAAAAATCAGCATAAAATCTCTCCTCTCATACTCAGACAGTTTGCTGCATCTTTTCGGAAGACATTCTTCGAACGATGAGCTTTACACCTTCCACCGCGACGATTTCCACCGGTTCATCTTTTGATGCAGCGTCTTCGCCTGCCGCCAATACCGCTGTCCAGAGCTTATTGTCGGCTTTGACCGTACCCTGCATGCCGGGAACCAGATCATCCTGAAGAATACCTGTCTGCCCTATGATAGCACCGATATTCGTCCGCACCACATCGCGGTTGAACTTTCTGACCGCCAGAGGCCTTGTAAAATAGAGCAGCAGAATGGACACTGCCAGTCCGATGATAAACTGAATCAGAAAACTGTCCGTAAAGACCGCTGTACAGGCAGCCGCTACAGCCCCTCCTGCAAACCAAATCGAAGTGAGTCCTTGGGTAAAAGCTTCCAATGCCGCAAATACTACGGCCACTACAAGCCATACCACAACCATCGGAACATCTATTCCGAATAAACTGATGTCCATACGAGCCCCCCCTTCCAGTATCGTAAAAGCATCCTCTTCTGCTTCTACCATATCATTTTATCCGCAATCATATTGTATTATTTTCCATACCGGCAGAAAATTCAGAAACGTATTTTCCGATCTCAGCCACCATCAGATTTGCGATCTCCTCTTCTGGCACCGACCGGACGACCTTTCCGGCCCGGAAGTATACACCCTTTCCGTCTCCGCAGGCGATGCCGAAATCAGCGTCCGACGCTTCGCCGGGACCGTTGACGGCACATCCCATCACAGCCACTTTCAGCGGGGGCATTTTTTTCGCCAGCATTTTTCTTTCGATTCCGCCCAGCTGCTCCATGATTTCGTCGGCTATCTTCGTCAGATCTGTCCGGCATCTGGAACAGGTAGGACACGATACGAAGTCGATGCCGCCCTGAAAATATCCAGTACTCTTCAGGATTTCCCTGGCTACGGGAATCTCTTTCACCGGATCGGCTGTCAGAGAGACGCGGATGGTATCGCCGATGCCTGCCAGCAACAGAGCGCCCAGTCCTGCAGCGGACTTGATGATCCCTGTGGAGGGCGTTCCCGATTCGGTGACACCGATATGCAGAGGGCATTCCGTCTTATCGGCGATCAGCAGATGCGCCTGATAATTCATCGCCGCATCGGACGATTTGAGAGAGAGAACGATATCGTCGAATCCCATGTTTCTGACCATGGCTTCGTTTCTAAGAGCACTCTCCGCCAGTCCTTCCGCACATGGCCCCCCGTATTTCGACAGAATGTCTTTTTCCACAGAACCGGAGTTGACGCCGATGCGAATCGGAATACGGCGCTCTTTCGCAGCCCTGACTACCGCCCGGACGTTTTCCTTTCCGCCGATGTTGCCCGGATTAATGCGCACTTTATCGGCGCCATTGCGTATCGACTCGACCGCCAGTCGATAATCGAAATGGATATCGGCCACCAGCGGAATCCTGCAGTGTTTCCGTATCTCCTTCAGAGCGTCTGCCGCCTGCTGATCGGGTACGGACACTCTCACGATTTCACAGCCCGCTTCTTCAAGACGCCGGATCTGCTCTGACGTCGCCTTTATGTCTCTCGTATCGGTATTCGTCATGGACTGAATCACCACTGGTGCGCCGCCTCCGACAGCCACACCTCCGCACATTATCTGCCGGGATATTCTTCTCATAGCTTGCCTCCCCGTCTGTCTGCAGACCGATTCTGCAGCAGATCAGATTTTTCATCCGTCCGCTCAGCTTCCCAGTATAAACATATTGAAATCTTTCACTGTGATCAGAATCATCAGCGAAAAGAGAACTGCCATGCCGATCAGGTGGATCTTTCCCTCCAGTTCATCGCTGACCGCTTTTCCGGTAATCTTGCGGATGACGATAAACAGCAGTCTGCCTCCGTCCAGCGCCGGAAACGGCAGAAGATTGACGAGAGCCAGATTCAGACTGAGCAACGCCAGAAGATAGATGACATTCATCATTCCCACCTGAACGGTCTGATCCACCATAGAGACGATTCCGATGGGACCTACCACATCCTCCGCTGCGCCCTGCCCCGTGAAAATATCGCCTAGCGCCTGCAGCATCAGCTTTTCCGCATTGACGGAAGCCCGGAAACCGTCTGCCATTCCCTTCAGAACGTTGTGATGTACACCGAACGTCACTCCGATCAGCCGGTTGCCTTCCTGATCTTCTTCGGCGATCACCTGCAGCTCCTGTGTTCCGGAATCCGACTCGATGCCGACGGATACGCTGTCAGCCTCAGCCAGAGCTTCCGACAGCAGTCTCTGAGCCTCCGTTCCGTCGGAAGCTTCTTCTCCGTTAACCGATACGATCCGGTCTCCTTCCCGGATTCCCGCCTCGTAAGCCGGCATTCCCTGTGTCACATCTGCCAGCACCGGACTGAGTGACGTGCCCATATAGGTTATCATCGCGCCCAGCACGACGCCGGCCAGGATAAAATTCATCAGCGGACCTGCGACGATCACCACCGCTCTTGCCCAGGCAGGCTTGTTGTTGAAGGCCCGGGCGTCATCCGAATCGGAATCCTCTCCTTCCATGGCCACATAGCCTCCTATCGGAAAAGCGCGGACGCTGTACTTCGTCTCTTTCGTCTGTCTCTGAAAGATCAGCGGCCCCATGCCCAGAGCGAATTCGTTTACCCGGATTCCCACCGCCTTGGCGGCGAAAAAATGGCCGCCTTCATGGACGATAACGAGTATTGCGAAAATAATCAGCGCAGCGATAATGCCCACAATGATGTGCATTCGTTAAACCTCCAGTATGCGTTTCGCCACCCTGCGTGCCTCTTCATCGGCCAGAAGAATCGATTCGAGTTCTCCGTCGCCGGAAGGATTATGCCTCTGAAGCACTTCATCGAGACATTCCGGAATATCGCGGAAAGCGATCTGTTCCCTGAGAAATGCCTCCACGGCCACTTCGTTGGCTGCATTCAGCGCGGCACAGTAAGTTTTCCCCTCCTTCAGCGCATCGTAGGCCAGTTTCAGGCAGGGGAACGTTTCCATATCGGGAGCTTCAAAAGTCAGTGTGCCTGCCGTCTTAAGATCGAGACGCGGCAGACGGTTGGGCAGACGGTCCGGATATTCCAGAGCCAGACTGATGGGGATCGCCATATCGGGAATTCCCAGCTGAGCCATCACCGCTCCGTCACAGTACTCTACCATGGAATGAACGATGCTTTCCGGATGGACGACCACATCGATGGATTCCGCCTCCGCACCGAAGAGCCATTTTGCTTCGATGACTTCAAATCCCTTGTTCATCAGCGTTGCCGAATCGATGGTAATCTTATTTCCCATCTTCCAGCGCGGATGATTCAACGCCTGGGAGAGAGTCACCGATTTCAGTTCCTCTGCATTTTTCCCCCGGAACGGCCCGCCGGAAGCCGTCAGGATGATTCGCTCCACCTGACTTCTCCGGTATCCTTCCAGACATTGGAAAATTGCACTGTGTTCACTGTCCACCGGAAGGATTGCCGCCCCTGTACGGGCAGCCGTCTCCATGATCAGTCTTCCGCCGGCCACGAGAGTTTCCTTGTTGGCAAGGGCCACTGTCTTCTTCCGCAGCAGAGCATTATATGTGGGTTCCAGGCCTGACATTCCCACAAGAGCGTTCAGAACGATATCACTTTCGATCTCCGATGCGATTTTTACGAGACCTTCTCTGCCGTACACGAACTGCGTACCCGTCTCTTTCATCTCAGCCTGAAGCGCTTCCGCCGTCTGCCGATCGGCGACAGACGCGTATGCCGGGCGGAATTCCTCCACCTGCTCTTTCAGAAGCGCCGTGTTCGATCTGCAGGACAGCGCACAGACTCTGTACTTCTGCGGATTCTCCCTTATAATCTGCAGAGTCTGAGTTCCTATAGAACCCGTAGACCCAAGTATCGAAATGCTTTTCATAAAATTCTCCGTTCTCTCTATCTCGCGAATTCGGACAGGAAAAAGAGGCAGTAATAAACGGTAGGAGCGGTAAAGAGAACGCTGTCAAACCGGTCCATGATGCCCCCGTGCCCCGGTATAAGGTTGCCGTAATCTTTGATTCCCATCTTTCTCTTGAAAATCGACGCCGTCAGATCGCCGAACTGAGATGTGATGCCGCCCAGAACGCCGATAGCCGCACATGCCCACAGCAGAGAGTGATCCATAAAAAACCAGCCGAACAGCATGGAAAACAGCAGACTGCCCAGAATACCGCAGACAGATCCCTCCACCGTCTTCTTCGGGCTGATCACCGGACAGAGCTTGTGTTTTCCGAGGAAATATCCTCCGAAATAAGCAAAGATGTCCGTGCAGAATGCCGTGATCAAAATAAGCCATACGGGCGAAGCTTTACACAGTTCGTGATAACTGTATTCTGTGAGCACTGCGTGATAGGAAAAAAAACCGATATACACGATTCCCGCTATCGTCGCCAGACCGTCTTCCGGTCTCCGCTCTTCGATTTTAAAGAGATACAGCAGGCACATGAGCACCGACAGAAAGAGCCAGGCCATATAGAGAGGTACCGTCTGCCCGTCCTCCAGCGTCATCATCTCCTGCAGATAGTGGACTCCGTAGAGCAGCAGAACGGAAACTGCCGCGATGGGATACGATCCGCGGACGTCCATATTTTTAAATCCGTTGAAAAACTCCCTGATCCCCATCAGCGCAATGATGAGACACATGATGGAAATCAGCGGCCCTCCGATGACGACCAGTATGAGAAACGGCGCCATCACCAGGCCGGATAAAATCCTCGTCTTCATAATCACAGACCTCCGTAACGTCTCTGGCGCTGATTGAACTCTTCAATGCAGCTTTCCAACTCTTTTTTGCCGAAATCCGGCCAGAAAACATCCCGGAATATAAATTCACTGTAAGCGCACTGCCACAGCATAAAATTGCTGAGACGCAGTTCTCCGCCGGTGCGGATGATGATATCGGGATCCGGAATACCTCCGGTGGACAGATGTTCTGAGATATCCGCTTCCTGGATATCCCCGATATCCTTGCCCGACGCTTCGGTTTCCCGGTAAAGTTTCTTTACGGCGTCCAGGATTTCTCTCCTTCCTCCGTAATTGAGAGCGATATTGAACTGAAGCCCTGTGTTATTTTCCGTTTCGGACAGAGCGTACTGCATACTCTTTCTGGCTTCTTCCGGAATCGCCTCCCATTCGCCGAAAACGCGAATTTTTACGTTTTCACTTTTCAGTTCCGCCAGCTCTTTTGCGATATATTTCACCATGATTTTGAAGATGCCGCTGACCTCATCCTCCGGCCGCTTCCAGTTTTCTGTAGAAAACGCATAGACCGTCAGATAGCCGACACCCAGATCGGAACACGCTCTGACGATTTCCTTCAGAGACTGCATCCCTGCGTTGTGACCCATAACTCTGGGCAGTCCTCTCTTTTTCGCCCAACGGCCGTTGCCGTCCATAATGATGGCGATATGTTCTGGGATCGTCATATTACCTCCCGCAATTTACTCATAAATCCTGCAGACAGACAAAATGAGAGTATGATCCGTCGTCTCCTTCTGCCTCACTACTCTCATCTCTCCTTCTTGTTCTTCATTTTCCTTTATTCGGATTCCGTGAGGGCGAAGCTCCTCGACGATATAAGACACGCCTGCCGCGCCGAGAATTCCGGCGGCGGCAGGCATCTTCAGTCCGACTACATCAGGTATTTCATGCACGCGCACTATACCTCCAGTACTTCCTTTTCTTTGTTGGCGATCATCTCATCGATCTTCTTCACACCATCGTCCGTCATCTTCTGAACCTGGTCGAGGCCTTTTTTCAGATCGTCTTCCGTAATTTCGCCGTCTTTTTCCATCTTTTTCACTTTATCGTTGATATCTCTTCTGAGATTTCTCAGGGCGACTTTGGCATCTTCACCCATCTTTTTTACCGTCTTTGTCAGTTCTTTTCTCCGCTCTTCTGTGAGGTGAGGAATGATGAGACGTATCACCTTGCCGTCGTTGGAAGGATTGAGACCGAGATTTGCCTCGTTGATAGCCTTTTCGATGGCACTGACGCTGGATGCATCAAAAGGAGAGATCATCAGAGTTCTCGGATCAGGAACGGAAATGTTTGCCAGACTTTTCAGCGGCGTCGGCACTCCGTAATACTCCGCGCTGATTTTGTCAAGAATGGCAGGATTTGCTCTGCCGGCTCTGACGGTATTGAGATCTTCTTTGAGGACAGCCAGAGTCTTCTCGATCTTCTCGCTGTAATTCTTTTTCACATTTTCCATGATATTTACTCCTTTTTACTCCTTTTTATTTCCTGTTCCGGTAATCCGTTAATAGATGAGTGTACCGATCTTTTCGCCGCAGACCGCCTTGATCACATTTCCCGGCTCGCTCAGACCGAAAACGTGGATCACAATGCCGTTGTCGCGGCAGATGGAAGCAGCTGTCGAATCCATGACTTTGAGATCTTTTTCCAGGACCTCCTGATGCGTGAGAACATCGTATTTTTTTGCGTCGGGATTGACCGCCGGATCGCTGTCATATACGGCGTCGACTTTCTTGGCCAGAAGAATGACGTCCGCTTCGGTCTCCGCGGCTCTCAGCGCTGCGGTAGTATCTGTGGAGAAAAATGGATTGCCGATACCCGCGCCGAAAATCACGATGATATTTTTGTTGAGCTGATTGATGGCTCTCCTCCGGATATAAGGTTCCGCCACTTCACGCATCTCGATAGCCGTCTGAACTCTGGTCGGCATACCATTCCGCTCAAAAGCGTCCTGAAGAGCCAGAGAATTGATGACGGTGGCAAGCATGCCCATGTAATCCGCCGTGGAACGATCCATGCTGCTGCTGGTGCGGCCTCTCCAGAAATTTCCACCTCCCACGACGACGCCTACCTGAACGCCCATGTCGCGTACCTGCTTGACTTCCTGTGCGACTTTTTCCAGCGTCGCCTCGTCAAGACCTACATGCTTGTCCCCTGCCAGCGCTTCTCCGCTGATCTTTAAGATAACTCGCTTATATTTAGGTTCCATAACACCTCTCCGATCCTGAAATTTTGTTTTCTCTTGTACGTCACCGTCCCATGCCGGACGGATAACCCCGTTCAAAATTCAATATAACATGTTTTGCGATTTATCGCAACGGCTCTGCGCTCCGGTACAAACATTATTTGCATTAGACGCCTGTTTACCTTATTATAGCTATAGGCTCCGGAAAAATTTATCTTTTTTCGGACGGTGCGAAAAATGTCGGACGTCATATGCGAACGGCACATACGCTCTGAAAATCAAAAAGGGGGAAAACACAATGAAAGGTATTCTGTACGGCGTAGGCACAGGGCCCGGCGATCCGGAACTCCTGACGCTGAAAGCGCTGAGAATCATAAAAGAATCCGACGTCATCGTCATTCCTTCGGACAATCCAGCAGACTGCGCTGCCTATCGCACGGCGGAGGAAGCGTGGCCGCAGATCAGGGAAAAGGACCTCCTCTGCCTTTCTTTCCCCATGACCCGAAACAGGGAAAAGAGGCGCCTCTGCTGCGAAAGGAACGCGGACGCAGTGGCCGGAATCCTGTCGGAGGGGAAACGGGCCGCTTTTCTCACCATCGGCGATCCGGCCGTCTACTCGACTTACGGATATCTTCACGATATTCTGCGCCGGAGGGGATATGATGTCCGCATAGTCAGCGGAATCCCGTCATTCTGCGCAGCGGCAGCGGCTCTCGGTGAAATTCTCTGTGAGGATACACAGACGTTGGAAATCATCCCGGCTTTCGCCGTATCCGTCTCAGAATCAGATGGAACGCCGGAGGAAAACGGAACGGACAGGCTGTCCCGGACAGCGGAAGAAATCTTCTCCGCAGCAGGCACGAAAGTTCTGATGAAGCCGGGCGGCAATTACCGACTCCTCCGGGATGACCTGTGCCGCAGTCGGCGGAAATCTCTCATGGCGGAAAACTGCGGCCGAGAAAGAGAAAGACTCTATTTTCACGCGGAGGATTTTCCGGAAGATACCGGATATTTTTCCGTCATCATATCGAAACCGGCCGACGCTCCGGACGAAAACCGTCCCGCAGAAGAGGCCGAATCTGAAGAAAACTCGGGAAAAGAGGTGAATGTATATGAGTGAAGCGCTCGACAGCCTGCAGAGCTCTCTGTCTGATATCCTGCCGCAGCTGGGCAGCCTCATCGGACAGTTTTTCAGCCAGCTGGCCGGCATCGCCGGTTATTTTTTCGGAAATTTCACCGACGGTTCCCTGTCTTTCGGTCAGATCTATACTGGAATCATCCGCTGGATCATGCCGCTGCTGGCACTCCATATTCTCATAACCGTACTGCGCAGCATGCTTCGGGTACGCAATCCGAAAGAAACATGGGGCTATCTCCTGTCACCACATCTGGGTAAATTTCCCATAAATCACTGGGAATGTACCGTAGGACGTGCAAAACACTGCGACGTCCGCATCCGGCTTGCTACCGTATCGAAGACGCAGTGCGCGCTGATGCGGAATGATGAAGGAGAATGGAGAATCCACAATCTCTCAGACCGGAACACTACCTGTCTCAACGGCGAAGAGGTCACAGAAGACATGCCTCTTCGTCACGGCGATATCGTCACCATCGGCGGAGCCGATCTGCGTTTCGAGGCGATCACGGAACTCGAATATCAGCAGAACAAAGCACGGCGCATCCGGAAGAGCAAACCGCTTCCGCCCTGGACTTCATTTATCTATATAACGATCTTCCAGTTCCTCACCGTCGTCCAGCTTTTCATCTCGAAGCCTGAGATCCGCCAGGAGACAGCTCTCTCCTATGGCATTCTCTGTGCAGTCATGTGGGCTTACGTTCTGATATCACGTTCCATGGGCAAGACGGGATTCGAACCGGAAATCCTGGCGTTCTTCGCCTGTTCCCTGAATCTCGCCATCACGGCTACGGCCATGTCCGGCGCCATGCTGAAACAGACGGTCTCCATCGTTCTGGGTCTGCTTCTGTTCACAGCTCTCGGCCTCTATCTCCGGGATCTCGACCGTGTCATCCGGACGCGTCATTTCATGGCGGCAGCGGCCATCGTTCTGCTGCTGATCAATATCGTCTTCAGCGAAGTCTCACACGGTGCTCGAAACTGGATCTCCGTATTCGGCATTTCGGTTCAGCCTTCCGAACTCACGAAAATTTGCTTTATCTTCGCCGGCGCCGCAGCGCTGGACAGGCTTTTTGAAAAGAGAAATCTGATGGGTTTCATGTGTCTGTCCGGTTTCTGCCTGCTGTCACTGGCCATCATGAGCGACTTCGGAACGGCGGCGATCTTTTTCGCCACCTTCCTCGTCATCGCATTTCTGCGCTCGGGAGATTTCGCCACGCTGGCTCTGATCACTGGAGGAGCGGTTGGCGCCCTCTTCCTCGTGCTGCGTTTCAAGCCGTATGTAGCGGACCGTTTTTCCGTCTGGGGCCACGTGTGGGAACACGCCAGCGATTTTGGATATCAGCAGGTGCGAACGATGTCGGCTGCCGCCAGCGGAGGACTCATCGGCGTGGGATCAGGAAACGGCTGGCTCCATACCATAGCCGCATCGGAGACCGACTTGGTCTTCGGCGTTCTCTGTGAAGAATGGGGACTTATAATAGCACTTCTCGCCGTGATGTGCATCGTGACTCTCTGTATCTTCGCTTTTCGCGTAGTACAGACGGGCCGTTCCTCTTACTACAGCATCGCCGCCTGTGCAGCCACTTCTCTGCTGGTAGTCCAGACGATGCTCAACGTCTTCGGATCCGTCGACATCCTGCCCCTCACCGGTGTCACATTTCCGTTCATATCCTGCGGGGGATCCAGCATGCTGGCCGCCTGGGGGCTTCTGGCTTTCCTCAAGGCAGCCGATACCCGGCAGAACGCAAGCTTCGCTGTAAGAAAAGAAGCCGCGCTGGGAGAACTTCCTCCTGATCCGCTGTATGAGCTCACCGACGAAAGCATTCCGGTAAAGAAGAACCGCGGATTTTTCCGGAAAAAGAAGACTCCGGAAGAAAACGAGCGGGAAATCGAAGAATTCTTTAGCCGCTTCGACGATCCCGGCGAAGAAACGCCTCCGTATCCTGACAGCTCGCCGCCGGGCGGTATTTCCACGGAGACGGCACAGCAGGAAATCGACGATTTCTTCCGCCTCTTCGACGATCCTCAGCTGACCGGAACCGGTTCCGGCAGATCTGCAGGAGAGGATTTCCGCAGCGGTACGGAGGATTCCGTCGATATGCAGCACACGGGAATCTATGACAGAAAAAATTTCAGGAGGGATGACAAATGAAGAAAATAACAGCACGTACCGTCATCTGTTTCATCCTGGCTCTGCTTCTTCTGGCAGGCACGTTGTTCTTCACTTTCCTATTTTTCACGAAGGGAGGAGAGTGGGCATCTTTCCCGTCCAACCGTCATCTTTACAAAGACGGCGTTCTCAGCTGCGGCCGCGTTCTCGATGCGGAAGGAAATATTCTCGCCGCTTATGAGGACGGCTGGCAGTTCAACGACAGCAGCAGCGTGAGAAAAGCCACCCTCCACGCGGTGGGAGAACCTTCGGGGATCATCGGTACGGGAGCTCTCAGTCAGTTCGCTTCGAAGCTGACAGGATATAATCTCATCACCGGGGCAAGCCCCGTATTTTCCGGCGGCCGAGATCTTTATCTCACCATCGATGCCGATGTCTGTTCCGCTGCCTACGAAGCGCTGAACGGTCACAAAGGAACGGTGGGCGTGTACAATTACAAGACGGGAGAAATCGTCTGCATGGTAAGCTCTCCTTCTTATGATCCGGAAAATCCCCCGGTAATCGAAGAAGGCGACGATACTTATGACGGTGTGTACATCAACCGCCTGCTCTCTTCAACTTTCACTCCCGGTTCTACTTTCAAACTAATCACTGCAGCAGCAGCCATCGACAATCTTCCGGACATTCACCAGAGGACTTTTGAATGCAGCGGCAGCACGCAGGTGGGCGGCACGACGGTAACGTGTACAAAAGCCCACGGTACACTGACCTTTGAAGAAGCGCTGAACGTCTCATGCAACGGGGCATTCGCTCAGATTGCCACAGAACTGGGCAGTTCCGTAATGGAAGAATACGTGGATAAAACAGGTCTCACCGATCAGTATTCCATCAACGGCATCATGACCGCGGCATCGTCCTTCGACTTTGAATCGGAAGGTGACGCAGGTCTGGCCTGGTCAGGCGTCGGTCAGGGAAAAGACTTGGTAAACCCGTGCGCTCTCATGATCTTCTGCGGTGCAGCCGCCAATGGAGGCAAAGCTGCCATTCCTCAGATCATAGATCATACGGCTTTCCACGAAGGTGTCCGCACCAGTCTGTATATCAGACACAACACAGATCAGCTGCTGGAGGAATCTACGGCGGATACGCTGAAATCCATGATGAAGAGCGACGTGGAGAATAATTACGGCCTTTCCAACTTCCCCGGACTCGATATCGGCGCCAAATCCGGAACAGCGGAAGTCGACAAATCGAAAGCTTCCAACGCCTGGTTCACCGGTTTTCTCGACGATGACGACCATCCGCTGGCATTCGTCGTCATGGTGGAAGGCGGCGGTTCCGGCGCTTCCACGGCGGGAAGAGTCGCCAATACAGTGCTCCAGAAGGCGGTAGAAAAAGGATATTAGCGCTGTCTTTCCGGAAGCTTTCCGTTTCAGAAGTTTTTGCGAACTGATTTTAGACTTTGAAACTCTCAAGAGGTATCTCACGCTTCGCGCGGAGATGCCTCTTATTCATTGGAATATTTGACGGTTTGATCTCTGTGGAAATAAATGAATTTACAGTTAAAGGAGTATAAATTATATGAAAACAGCAACCGAACGGAGCGACAGAGGAAAACTTCTCATCTTTGTCAACATTCTGATTTCCGCCGTCGCCTCATCGATGCTCTCAACCGCGACGACCGCTGCGCTCCCGCCCATCGCCGCAGATCTTTCCATCAGCCTGACTACCGGTCAGTGGATGACCGGCGGATATTCTCTGGCAATGGGGATCACCACACCTCTCACCGCCTTTCTGATCCGGAGAATCCCTACCAGACGCCTGTATCTGGGAGGTATTATTGTTTTTATCACAGGACTGACAATCAGTCTTTTCTCACTCAGCTTTCCTGTTATGATGACCGGGCGGATCATCCAGGCGTGCGGAAACGGAATTCTGATGTCGATTGCTCAGGTGGTCATCCTGACGATTTTTCCCGAGGAGAAGAAAGGAACCGCGATGGGCTGGTACGGACTCGCCATAGGCGCGGCTCCGGTTGTGGCTCCGACTCTGGCTGGGATTCTCGTGGATCTGATAAACTGGCGGGCCATTTTTGCTCTTATCCTCATCATTATGCTCTTATCCCTTTCCGTCGCATGGTTCGTCTTCGACGATGTACTGGAGACAGAAAAAAAGACGTTTGATATCTGTTCTTTCGTTCTCAGTATTTTCGCTTTCGGTGGTCTGACGCTGGGCATCGGCAATATCGGAACATACGGCATCTCCGATGTCATCGTGTTTCTTCCTCTTTTGCTGGGTATCGCAGGTTCTGCCGTTTTTGCCCTGCGCCAGCTCCGTATCGAAGACCCTTTTCTCGATATCCGCATCCTGAAAAACAGAACTTATTTTCTCAGCGTGACGGGCAGTATGATGCTTTATTTCATCATGATGGGATCGTCCGTCATCATGCCGCTATACGTCCAGTCCATCATGGGCTATTCCGCTACAGTCTCGGGGCTCGTCACTCTGCCCGGATCTCTGGCGATGGCCGTCGTCAGCCCGTTTGCAGGCAAAATCTTCGACCGGCTGGGGATAAAAACTCTGTTTGTCGCCGGTGCGGGATTTCTCGTGATGAGCAATCTGGGAATGTATTTTGTGACCATTCATACGCCACTTACAGCTGCAGCTTTTTTCAATGCCATACGCTGCATTGCCATAGGCTGTCTCATGATGCCTCTCGTCACATGGGGCACATCGCGTGTAGATACCGCCCTGGTTGCAGACGCCACAGCTCTTCTGACTTCTCTCCGAACCGTGGCGGGAGCTGTCGGTTCTGCCGTTTTCGTCGGTATCATGAGCCTGATTTCCCGCCGCTCCGCGGCTTCTTACGGCGAGAACGCGGACATACACGGTCTCAACGCAGCATTTCTCTGCATGACTCTGGGAGCCGTTCTGCTGCTTGCGGTGGCCGTCTTCTGTGTACACAGCGACAGGCAGTCTCCGGCATGACAGGCGCCCTGCTGTTTTTTCTCAAAAAGCTGCTCTCCCATAAAAAACAAAGCTGCCGGTGATTTCCGGCAGCTTCACGGACAGCGCTGATAATACCAGCACAGCATTTTTTAACTTTCTTCCAGCTCTTCCAGGCCGAAAAGGGCGGCTCCTGCGGCGCCCACGATCTCCGGCTCTTCACAGATAAAGAGCTTTTCTCCCAGTTTTTCCTCGATTTCTCTAACTGCACCCGGATTTTTTGCCACACCGCCGGTCATCATATATCCCGGCTCCAGGCCTACTCTCTTCATCAGCGACACAGATTTATTTGCCACAGCTTTGTGGATTCCGTGAGCGATATCGCATTTTTCTCTGTTATCGGCGATAAGCGAGATCACTTCAGACTCCGCAAATACGGAACACATGCTGCTGATATCCAGATCTTCTTTCCATCTGAGAGATTCTTTTCCCAGCTCTTCGATATCGACTTCCAGAGTGCGGGCCATCATTTCCAGAAACCGTCCTGTTCCCGCGGCGCATTTGTCATTCATCACAAAGTCGATGACGTCGCCTTTTTCGTTGAGGCGGATGGCCTTGCTGTCCTGCCCGCCGATATCCAGCACGGTGCGCACTTCAGGATAAAAATAATGCGCGCCTTTTCCGTGGCAGCTGATCTCTGTCACGTTCCGGTGGGCGAACGGTATGCTGACTCTGCCGTATCCCGTTGAGACGATGAGATCGATGTCTTCTGCAGCAAGCCCCGCTCTGCCGAGCACCTCGCTGAAAACGGCATCTGCACTTTCGCCGCTTTTGGCTCCCGTCCGCACCACAGCGTAAGCTTCGATTTCTCTGTCCTGATTCATGATGACGGCATTCGTGGATGTGGAACCGCTGTCGATGCCCAGTACTCTCATTTTTCCGTTCATGCTGTGTTTTTTCACCTCTTTTTTCCTGTCAATATCAGATGTCTGAAGGCCTTTTGCTGCCATCAGGGATTCAAGAAATGCTTCGACTCTCGTCCGGATCTGCCCCTGGCACTGGGAAGTGGCATCTGTCTCGAATTTCTGCAGCGGAACGGAACACCTGCCGCAGAGTTCCGCATATTCGTAGGAATAATTGTCGCAGAATTTCACCGTATGATAAATGATACCGTCCAGACGGTCTGTAAAGGATTCCAGCAGTCTGCGGCGGGACGAAATGTCGTTCATCCTCATACACGGCGTCTGAAGCAGGAGCTGTCCGGTGTAGTCTTCCAGCCTGCTCTCCGGTACAATCTCAAATTTTCTGTCCACACCGGTGCAAGTCATATCGAAAATAATATTTATATTGTAATTATAAAGCATATCGAGAACGCCCCGGCTGCAGCGCGCCCCCATGAGCCCGATATTCAACGGCGCCTGCGATGAACGTTCTCTTTCCGGACCGTCTGCCTCCGGTCTGTCCGCATCCGTCTTTCCGGCTGTCTCCTTATTCTCATCACCGGAAAATTCCCCGTTTTCTTCCCTCAGAAATCTCATGAATTCCCGGCTGTCGAAAGAAACGCCGCTGAATTCTGAATAAGCTTCCGCCATTTTTTCCGCGGCCTGCGAAAAAAACGCGGCGCCCCTTTCACCGGAGATCCGCGGAACGTCGATCATATATATGAATTTACCGGGATAGCGCTCTTTCATCACGTCGAAGAGCCTGCGGGTACTGTCACAACAGTGAGTCAGCAGAAGACCATCGTATCTGTTTTTTCCTTCGCCACTCTCTTCCTCCTGTTCGAATTCCTCCAGAACTCCTTTGATAAAAGAACACATATTCGTATGCATCAGGCGGTCCGACCGGCTGAAATCGATGACGTCCGGCATGACGAGTTCTGTCTCCGCTCCCATAAACCGTAGTATTTCCACGGGAGCGTATTTGCACAGATATCCTATTTTCATCTGACGTTCCTCCTGTTTTCCACTATCTCGAGAAAGGCCTGGAGTCTCGTCTTCAGCTGACCGTCCTGATCATTTCTGCGGTCCAGAGCATCGCCATCCAGCACCAGCAAAGGCACTCCCATCTCTGCGAGTTTTTCTCTCACCAGCATGACACCACCGAAAGACTGTTTGCAGCCCCAGTGACAGTAATGAATCACACCGTCAGGATGAAATTCTCCGATAAGTTTCTCGATCATATTTGTCTTTCTGCGGAAACTTCCGTTGTATACGTTGCGGATCATTTTCCGCGCGATGGCTTCCACCGGTCTGCGCTCGTCCATCTCTTCCATATAGTCCAGTGGCAGATCATACACATTTATATAGTTTTTTTCTGAAAAATTGAAATATTCTCTCAGCGTCGTCTGGTAGTATGGCAGGAGATGTATCCACATGATACGGTTCATCTCCTTTTCCGGATATTTCCGGATATCTGCCTCCAGCGTACGAAAGAGTTCCAGCGCTGACTCTGTCCCGATGGAGAGATGCGTCGGATACAGAAGAGCCGTCAGTGCCGTCAGCGTATTGGGATACCATCTCTTTGCCGATTCCCTTGTAAAGCTCCGCATCAGACGCTTTGATTCGTTTTCTCTGCGGATCGTTTCAGACAGTTCATCCAGATCGAGTTTTTTTCCGGTCAGGCCCTCCAGCCGGGCGATCAGATCGTACAGCTGTTCTTTCACATAATCTGTGGCTTCTTCCGTATCTTCGTGAGGAACATCTACAGCGAAAAAATCCATGCCCCGACGCGCGGCGGCATAGCGCATGGTATTGATATTGCCGTCGCAGGCCGAAGAAGTCACCGCGATAAAGGCCGGGGAAGGCATGACACCCGAATCCACCGTGCCGATGAAATGCTTGTGGTACGAGCACAGCGTGGATGCAATCCCTCTGCTCTCCGCCAGATCGATAAAATAATCTTCCGTGCGGAATCCCGACATGAATCCAGACAACATTTCGAGAGAAGTCGGGTTGAGGCCGAAGCAGTGAAAAATTTCCACCGGTCCGAAAATATTCGTCCAGACGCTCTTTTCCGGATTAGCCAGAACTTCTCCCGTATTTTTGACAGCTGCTCTGTAAATTTCCCTGTAACCCAGAGGAAGCTGTCTGTCAGCCAGCTTTGATGCCTTCTGATATTCCAGTCCGAAACCGAAGCGGATCATCTTCAGTGCTTTCTGCGGCTCTTTCTCCGCTTTCTGACGGATCACATCTCCGTATTTCTTTACGATATCCATTCCATTTTCCCTTTTCTACATAAGCTCTGAAAGATACGGACAAAGGTGCCCGTATCTTTTGACTTTATCTGTTTGACGGTAAAAATCGTATCACACACAATTATGTTTTTCAAGGCGGGACGGACAGCCTGACCTGTACGACAGACGTTTTCCGGAACAGAAACGACCGGGCGTACAGGAAACTGTCTTTCGGTTCTGTCATAAAATCTTCAGATTTACGATTCTGAAAAAACGGAGGGACTTATTGAAAAAAACACAATAGTATAATATAATCTGTCATTACGTACGACAATTTTTTTCAAAATACTGATACGGATTTTACATATATTTTCACCCGTTTTCTCCCTTCGGCTGAAACGGGATTATGAAAGAGTAAATGAGATATGATGAATAAAATGGATACAGAACTGAAAAAAAAGCACACATTTTCCGGCAGAATCAGAAATTTAAAACTAAAAAACGTCAAAAGCGATGTGCTTTCCCTGCTTTCAGCGGTCAGGCATTCTTTCTTCGTCACGAAGAGATCGCTGATCGCCGCTGGTATTCTGACAGTGATTCTGCTGGCTGCAGTCATTTATTACCGCGGTCTCTTTTTCGCGGAGGAATCGGGGGCGCTTCTTTTCGCAGCAGCCGTGGCAGGTTCGCTGGTCGTCGGCGTGCTGACGGCATTTCACGTCAAAATGTCGAATAAAACAGCAAAAATCGTCAACCCGATTCTTTTTTTCCTGGTTCCCGTAGTGACCATGTGTATGGCGGAATGTCTCAATGGAAAATTTATCTATGATTTTTCCTATGTGTCGTTTTTCTGCAATTACGTCGTCTATCTGATGCTCTACTGCATCATCATGATTATTTCGGGAAGTTATAAAATGCCGATACTCATCATGACGCCGTTTATCTTTCTGTTTGCGCTCATCTGCAGTATCGTACTGACGTTCCGCGGCACTCCTGTGGTTCCCATGGACGTTCTCACCATCTCTACAGGTCTGGGAGTGGCATCGAATTATGTCTACACCGTGCCGTATACTCTCGTCCTGGGTGTCATTCTCCTGCTCATCGTTATGATGATCGGCATACGCATGACCCGGGTCCGTTTCACACGCAAAGGCAGTATCGCCTGCAGAGTTCTGGCTTTCTCGTTCATTCTCGCCGTTGCGGTGCCTTTCTATACCACAGATTTTGCGGCAAATCACGGAATAAAACCGGATTTCTGGAATCAGACGAGAGGATACCACAACTCAGGTACCGTGCTCAATTTCTTCCTGAATACGAAATATCTGATCATCGAAACTCCGGCGGATTATAACGCATCTCAGGTCACATCCATCGTCAGCGATTTCCTCGCGGAAAATGAAGACGATCCTGGTATCTTCGCCACCGCCAAGGAGCTTCAGGAAGAAGAACAGGTACGTATGGAAGAAGAACAGGCTCAGGCCGCTGCTGAGAATGGACAGAATGAGACGGCCACAGGTGAAAACGCCGGAGATGGAGGGGACGGAGGAAATGTCACCGCTGCGGCAGCCGTTGCAGATGATACCGGCACAGACGGTGCGGATGACGCTGCGGCAGAAGAAGGCGCAGCCGCTGACAATACCACACCAGAAACTGCAGCCGATACCGTACAGGATGGTATCGCCATGCCGGCACTGTCGGATGACGGTCTCATGACGAGTCTCGACGAAAACGGCAATCCGATTCCAAACACCGGTCTGGATACGGATCTGGTCGTAAAAGGCACTTCCGACCAGGATCAACCGAAAACATCGACAAAGAAGAAAAAAGATCAGGCTCCTAATATAATCTGCATCATGAATGAAACGTTTTCCGATCTGCGCGTTCTCGGCGATTTTGCCACAAACAAGGACTATATGCCGTTTACCCGCAGCCTGACGAAAAACACGATCAAAGGCAATCTGTACATGCCGGTAAACGGTGCAGGTACCAGCAATTCGGAATTCGAATTCCTGACGGGCAATTCGATGGCATTCCTCACCGCGGGCAGCAACGCCTATGAGCTGTACATCAAGAGCAAACTTCCATCGCTGGCCCAGACGCTGGGAGCACAAAATTACTCCCGGACGGCGTTCCACGTCTACTACCGCACCAGCTGGCAGAGAGACGTCAATTATCCGCTTCTCGGATTTGAACGGTTCGACAGCATCGAATCTTTTATCGACAATGATGCCATCGAGGAATACCGCAACGGCAACAAGAGTTTCCTCGAATTTGAAACCGCGGTAAAAGAGCAGTATCCTGATGAAGATGTCCTGCTCCGTGGTTTTGTCAGCGACTCATATGACTATAAGCTTCTGGAGCAGATGTACGAAGAACGCGATCCTTCCAAACCGTTTTTCGTCTTCAATGTGACGATGCAGAATCACGGAAGCTACAATTCCTCGTACACCAATTTCAATCAGCAGATCCGTCTGACTTCCGAAGACGAGTATTATCCTGCTGCCAACCGCTATCTCTCGCTGATGTACGAATCCGATCAGGCGTTTAAAGAACTGGTGGAATACTTCAGCAATGTCAAAGAACCGACGATCATCTGCATGTTCGGCGATCATCAGCCGACCATTGAGACGAAGTTCGTGGAAAGCCTTCTGGGCGAGGATATCAACGATCTGACCCTGGAACAGAGACAAAAACGTTTTGTAACGCCGTTCGTCATCTGGGCCAACTACAATATCGAAGAAGGCTATGTGGACAAGATGAGTTCCAATTACCTCTCCACGCTTCTTCTGCAGATCGCGGATCTGAAGACGACGAAATACAACGATTATCTGTCGGCCCTTTACCGCTATCTGCCGGTCATCGACACGACAGGTTACATCACGGCGGACGGTGAATATTACACCTATGACGAGAAATCGGAATATGACGAACTTCTGCAGGATTACGAAAAAGTGCAGTACAACAATCTCTTCGACACCATCGGCCGCCACGATGAGCTGTTCTATCTCACTGACGAAACGGCGGCCGGATAAAACAGATTTCAGTTTTATATCCGCAGTCCTCTCGCAGCGCATAATCAACCGAAAAAAACGGCCGCAGACTCTTCTGATGAGGAGTCTGCGGCTTTTTTCATATTGAATACTTATTCGGCAATTGCAGAATTGTATTTTTTTTGTTAAAATTAAATTTATGATGTTGGAAACAGATTGTTTCCAGAAAAACAACTTATTTTTCTATCAATTTATAAAGCATTATTCTTTACAGGAGAGGCAACATGAAATCATTATTCGCAAAGTGGAACAGCGTAAGTCTCATCAAGCGGATCATCGCCGGACTTATTCTCGGCGTACTCCTCGCTCTCGTCGTTCCTCAGGCCCAGGCCATCGGCATTCTGGGCGATCTTTTCGTCGGTGCGCTGAAAGCTATCGCGCCGATACTCATTTTCTTCCTGGTTATCGGTTCCCTGTGCAGAGCCAAAGCAGGAAAAAGCGGCAGCATGAAAGTTATCATTCTGCTGTATCTGGGAGGAACTTTCCTGGCCTCCGTCATCTCTGTCATCGCCAGCTTTCTTTTTCCGCTGTCGATCACGCTGGCTGACGCGGCAACGGACAATACTCCGCCTGACGGCATTCTCCAGGTACTCAAAGATCTCGTCATGAAAATCGTAGACAATCCGGTAGGCGCTATGATGAATGCCAACTATATCGGAATTTTAGCCTGGGCCATCATGATAGGTATCGCCCTGCGGCTGGCTTCCGAATCCACGAAAATCACCATAGGCGATATCGCGGAAGCCCTGACAAAGGTCGTCCGCGGCATCATCAGCCTGGCTCCTTTCGGTATCCTGGGTCTCGTATATACGGCGGTTACTAGCAGCGGTCTCGCGATCTTCACGGAATATGGAAAACTTATCCTTCTCCTGGTGGGTTCCATGCTGGCAGTGGCTCTGATCCTCAATCCGCTGATGGTATTCCTCTGTATCCGCAAAAATCCGTATCCGCTGGTATTCAAATGCATCAAAGAGAGCGGCGTAACGGCATTCTTCACGAGAAGTTCTGCTGCCAATATTCCGGTAAATATGCAGCTGTGCGAATCTCTCGGACTGGATGAAGACAACTACTCCGTATCCATTCCTCTCGGCGCCACCATCAATATGGAAGGTGCGGCGATCACTATCAACGTCATGACGTTGGCAGCTGCAAATACCCTGGGAATCGACGTGGATCTGCCTACCGCAATCATACTGAGCATCATCGCAGCGATCTCCGCATGCGGCGCATCCGGTGTTGCCGGCGGTTCTCTGCTGCTCATTCCTCTGGCCTGCAGCTTATTCAGCATTTCAAACGACATCGCCATGCAGGTGGTCGGTGTAGGTTTCATCATCGGCGTCATTCAGGACTCCATGGAAACGGCTCTGAACTCTTCCACGGACGCGCTTTTCACAGCAGCTGCCGAGTTCAGACAGTGGAGAAAAGAAGGACGGGAAATCATCATCAACAGAAAATAGAAATTCACGAAAAATACCATTCAAACGATAAACAGACAATAAAAAAACAGCCGGCACAGGGATGCGGAAAACCCTGTGCCGGCTGTTTTTTATTTCTGATCCAGTTCTCTCAGGAGCCGGATCAGTTCCACGATGATATCCGTGCGGTAAAACGGTGTCATCAGGTAATATCCATCGGTATACGGCCGGATCATCTTTCCGATTCCCGCCGAAATTTTTATCGCCAGTTCAGTACATTGCTCACGGCTCTTTCCCTCATATAATTCGATCAGTTTCTCGTCTACGGTAATGCCGCTGATCTCACTGTTCATGAATCTGGCATTTCTGCTGCTGACCACCGGAATGATGCCGCCGAGAATTTTCGCGTCCAGTTCCGCACGCGCCTGCTTCAGATGCTCGAGGGCCGTCTTCGTCAGTACCGGCTGGGTCAGAAAACAGCAGACGCCGTTTTCGATCTTCTTTTTGGCGATGTCGAGCTGTACTTCAAAACGGCGGACATTGAGATTCAGGGCGCCGAATACCTGAAACGGCCTGCTGAATTCGTTTTCGTTGAGAGATGATATGTATCCGGCCAGCCTTCTCGAATTGAACTGATAGACACTCTTGACTTCATCGCGCTCCGCTGACGGAATCGGATCTCCGGTGACAGCGAGAACATTGTGCACGCCTTCCATGGAAAGTCCCAGCAGAAGCGCCTTTGTGGCATTGAGATTTCTGTCCCGACAGGTCATGTGAGGAATCGCGTCAATGCCCACTTCTCTGCGTATCTTACATGCCATGAGACTGCTGTCCATACGCGCCCGGGCAGTGGGACAGTCCGCTATGGTAACGGCATCCGCGCCGGCCGATTTCAGCTGCCACGCTCCCTGCATAAACTTCGCTCCGTCGTCATCCCGCGGCGGATCCAGTTCTACGGCGATGACGCGTTCATTATTTTCCAGTTTTTTCCAGAATCGATTGTCATCTGCCGCCTGCGGTTTCTTCACTTCTGCCGGCCGGAAAGTGATTTTCGGATATGATGGTGATGCAGATTTCAGCCGGGAGGCCGCTTCTGCGATGAACTGAGGATTTGTTCCGCAGCAGGCTCCAACGATACCAGCGCCGGCATCGGCGATCTCTTTTAAGATACGCGCAAAATAGACGGGATCGCTGTCGTAGAACATCCGGCCTCCGACGATTCTCGGATAACCCGCATTTGGCATTACGGACACCGTCTTCTGACTGATATCGATCTTCTTCAGCAGCTCTTTCATATGAAAAACACTGGACATGCAGTTGAGTCCGAACGCATCTGCCGCGGGACTCTCTTTCACTATGTCGAAGAGATCTCCGATATAGCTTCCCTCCCGCGTATAACCGTCCGGCTGAACCGCAAACGAGAGAATGATAAACGCATCGGGCTGACGCTGTCTGATATATTCCGCCGTTGAAATCAGATGGTCCAGTCCGGCGTTCGTTTCAAAGAGAAAGTTGCGGATACCGCACTCCAGAAAGATATCCGCCAGCTGCAGGTACGCCTTTTCGATGTCGTCAGCTTCTCTGCCCGTTACAGGACCGATATCTCCGAACACGTAAATCTTTTCTCTTTCTTTCGGCCGCTTGCCTGCGGACAGAATTTCTTCTCCCTCCGCAGCCGCTTCCCGGGCCAGCTGCACCCCTGACCGTACCAAATCTCTGAGCAGCTGAACGTTCCCGCCGCAACTGAAGATATTGAGTGCAAAGGTATTTGTCTTGATCGCCCGGCATCCCGCGGCGATATATTCCCGATGAATTTCCTTCACCTTCTCCGGATCGCGAAGATTGGCCGACTCACAGCTGGCGTTGTAATCTCTGTATTTTTCGGCAAAATAAGTGCCCATACTGCCGTCAAACAGCAATACGTTTTCCTTTATGTAATCTCTGATATTCATTTCTGCATTTCTCCTGTAACATCTTTCGAATCCGCATTTCTTCCGTCTTTTTCCGTTCCGCCGCAGTTTCCTGCTACTTTACGCATGCCCCGGCCTCTGCATATGCTTCGGAAAGTCCGGTCGGCTTTCCGGAAACCTCTGTCTGCCTTTTCCGTACACGTCCTGCTGACATCTCTGGCGTTTTTGAGGAAGACGACGATGACGTGAAGAATCGTCATCATACACAGAATTCCCACAGCGATAGCCGCCGCCAGCAGAAGCGTATGAAGCCCCGTTTCAGAGAACTCTTCCCACTTTCCTTCCGCTGCATAGTGCATCGTATTATAGAGCGAACCTCCCGGAATCAGAGGTATAGCAGCACAGATGATATATACGGTATCCGGTGTCTTTTTTACGCGGGCCATGATTTCTGCATAAAACGTCAGCGCCATGGAGACGAGAAAATACCGTGTCACGTCGCTTTCCACCGCAGCCCCCAGCAGAAGATAAAACCCCCATGAGACGAGTCCTCCGAAAGCACAGGAAAGCAACATCCTCCACCTTACGTTAAAAAACATCGCAAACGACATAGAGCCGATAAAAGCTGCCGACAGCTGAATAATATATGATGTCATAATCTGCCTCCTACTGCCAGACTGCGGCAGCCACGACAAATCCGAAAGCGATCGTCATGGACAAAAATGCAGCTTCCAGAAATCTCAGTATTCCCGTCATCGTGTCTCCGTTGAAAAAATCGCGGATGGAGTTTGTCAGCATGATTCCCGGGATCCGCAACATGATATTGCCGATACTGATTTTATCCATAGAACATGCCAAACCGTGTTCCACCGCAAAAATCGCACCGAATCCCCCCAGCAGGGAAAAGAGGAATGCCGACAAAAAAGGATTCACATCGTAACTGTCCAGCAGGCGCTCCAGAAACATGAGAATCATTCCCAGCACGCCGGACACCAGAGCGTCCTGCCAGTTTCCTCCGAAAAAAACGGTAAACGATGACGACACCACGGCGTAGATGACCAGCCGAATTCCCGTTGAATACCCCCGGGAATTGTTTATCTCCTTCAGTTTTTCCGATGCCTCCTCCAGCGGCGGCACACTTTCACATATGTCCCGCGACAGCTGATTCAACCGGTCGAGCCGATACATATCCGTACTCTGCTTTGAAATTCTCCTCGTCTGTGTGAGCGAACCAAATTCCGGTCCGTACATCGTCACCACGATGCTGGAGGTGATGGAAAAAACATCCACCCGTTCGGCGCCGTATGCCGTACAGATTCGCCGTACGCTGTCCTCCACCCGATTTACCTCCGCACCGCACATCAGCATCTGTTCTCCGATATTGAGCGCCAGATATAAGTATCCGCTGGCGTAATCTCTCGCGTCCAGCCTTGACGCGTTTTTATACATTAATTCCATAACAGTCTGCTCTTTCTGATTTCTACTTTTCCGCCTCATTCCCCAGGCGTGATATCACTCTGTCTGAAATCTGTCGCTTCTTTCTCAGAGGAATCTGTCGCTTCCTCGTTGCCGAAAAGATTCTTCTGCACTGCCAGACCTGCTTCACGGAGCAACGCTGCCATAAACCGGAAAAATACGTCGCGGTCTTCTTTCGGCATCCCTTTCAGCAGCTTGAAAACAGGCCTGACCTTTGTCAGATCATGTTTCAGTTCTTCTGTCGTATCGATCCCATATTCCTCCAGGAGGTCGAAAACTCCATCGATGAATACTTTCTTTTCTTCGTCATTTTTTCCGGAAATCCAGGCGGTCATCATATCGTCAAAAATCTGACTGGATCGGTCGAACTCTTCCTCAAAGACAAAATTTCCTCCCCGAATTTTCCAGCTGAAAGGTATGTGCTGGAGAATTCCCCGGGCCTCGCTGCGGACGATGCACATCTTCCCACGGTGCTCGAACAGCCTGCCTACGAGAGAACCCTGGGGCAAGAAGTTTATAATTTTATTCTTCACAGCCGGATACCCGGGAAGCCGGAAAAACTCTTCCGAAAACCCTGGTCCGTCGAAATTGTGGACTTCCACGATCCGCTCTGCCGTTTTCTCATCCGCGCACACAGCGGCATAGACTGCCAGGTTTCCTCCCTTTGAATGTCCGCCAGTCATGATTTTCCTGGAAAATGTTCCGGCACTCACGCGAGCACCAGCCTGCTTTTTCAGATAGTCTGCCGCTCTCTTCTGAGCAGGTACACTTTCCAGATACGACATATTGAAATCTTCTTTCCAGCCGATGATGTTATTGTCCGTCCCCCGGTAGGCGATGTAAATGCTGTCTTTTCCCGCAGAAAAAGTCATAGCCGCAAATCGTCCATCCTGCGCTATATCTGTATGATTACTGTAATCTTCCAGAACCACGCCGGAAAAGCGGACGGTGGACGCCATCCGTTTCAGAAGTTCCGGTGCTCTCGCCGTCATAGACAGTCTTCCCGGATTTTTTTCCGGAACATAAAACAGATCGTACCGCCGCGCCAGCTCACCGAGCCGTATCCCGACGTTTTTTTCTCCCGGTACCGTCACTTTCTCGGGAGTGAGATAGGAGAGCATTGTCAGCATCAGGCTGTCGGCAGCGCAGAAAGGTGCCTGCGCAAAAGTCAGGTCGCCTCTCCACTGCAGGTATTCTCCCAGATATCCGATGTCCATGCGATTTTCCGATTTCATTCGCCCTCCTTTTCCACAGCCGTAAGCCGAGGCCGCCCCTCCGGACCTGACCGGTCCGACGGGCGGCCTCGCGCATACAAATCTGCTCCGGTACAGAGCTCCTTCTAACCCTTCTAATAGATGACTACTGTCGTGCTGAGAGGTATGTTATTGTAAATCCATCGGATCCCTTCATCTTGCATCCTGACACATCCGTGAGACACAGGATAACCCATGGAACCATCCTTTACTCTGCCGGAACCGTCCGGATAATAGAGTATCGAATGAAACGCGTATCCCGTACCCGGATAGAAACGCACGATCGGTTTGCAGATATAGCTGGAAGTATACCAGCCGGTCTGCTTGTATGTAACGTACGTCACACCTTTCGGCGTCGGTGTGGATTTCGCACCGGTAGCGCAGCGGAAAGTCTTCAGAAGCTTCCATTTACCCTTGGAACCGGTAAAAATATTTACCTTCTGCGTGCCCAGATTCGTCCAGATCAGGTAACCCGTCTTGCTGGAATACCCCTTGCCGTTGACGAACGCCTGCTTGATTGCCGCAGAATAGTCTATGTTATAAGAAGATGTATAATTCCCTTTATACGTTGGACTCACTGTAGCCAGAGCCTGAGCGTAGAGCGCTTTGTTTTCCTGCTGGTCGTAATAATCGGAGCTGTAATTGGTCACTCTCACCGTCTTCTCAGTATAGAGCCGGATCTTCTCTCCTGTCGCCGTGTCGGTATAGTCGACTCCAAGACCCGCTCTGTGGGACAGTGCCATATATCTCGAAAATTTAAGAGACTGCGTCAGAGCCGATGTGGAACCGGCTTCCAGCGTCTTTCCCGAAGCGCTGTATCCGGCTACCGGACTGCCGTCGAGATACCATTGCATATCACAGACGACCGGTTCCTTCACACCTTTAAACGACGCGGAAACTTTCAGCGAACCGCCTGCAGGCACGGTATCCGCTTTCAGAACGATCTTCATGCCGTCCGAAACCACCGGAGAGTCCGCCCGGTACAGCATCGTCACAAATTCCGCCCTCGTCACGTTTTTCCCCGGCCCGAGAAGTCCCCGGTCATCGCCCGTTACGATACCGTCCTGTATCAGTGCGGCTGCCGCAGATGCCTCTTCTCCTGACAGTTCCCCGCCGTCGGCATAATTCTCCAGCACGCTGAGATCTGCCGTTTCTGTATCATAATCGAAAGCTCTGGCAAAAGAGAGAAATACCTGCTCTCTCGTCACGGCAGCTTTCGGTGAAATGCTCCCGTCTTCCGGCAGAATTCCCTTTTCCATGGCCACAGCACACGTCATGTAATACCAGTCCGATGCAGACGTTCCCGGGTATGCCCGACTCCAGCGCTGTGCGTCTGTTTTCCGGACGAGAATCGCCGCCATCTCCGCTCCCGTCAGTGTTCCGTCGGGATTCAGTCTGTCGCCGCTCCCATTGAGAACCCCGTCGTTTACGGCTCTCTCCAGTACAGAGGCCGCCCAGTGCGTCTTCGCATCGGTAAAACCGTCCAGACCTGCCGCGAAGACAGACGTCGTCGTCAGCGCCAGTGTGAGCAGCAATGCTGTGATTCTGCATACTCTCTTTTTCATTAATCTCTTTTTCATCAGATATACCTCCTTTTTTCTTCCACTGTTTTCCGCGGATTTTCCCCTTTTCCCGGTCTCTGCAGCGTACGTCTGGCGCCTCGTTCCACCTCTTGCCGATTACCTGCGCCAGCTGCAGTATCTGATTTTTGTCATTTTCGAGGCAATTCGATAAGATTCTGATCTGACCTTCTGTAGAGTGAAAATTTCTTTCCGATGGCCTGAACGAATTCTGCATTTAGTTCCGCCGCTGCTTCGTTTCCCGCCGTCTTTGCATCGATGATGCATCCGTCCTGAAGTTTCACTTTCAGGAGTTCGTGAACGCGGAGATAATCATCCATCTCCCGGATCACATTTTCCGTAATTCCCGCCTTGCCGATATATACGGCAGGCTCGAGTCCGTGTGCCATTTTTTTCAGATAACTTCTCTGTTTTCCTGTAATCATTTCTTTCCTCTCTGAACGCTCTATAGCGCCATTTTGCAGGTCTTTCCCGTTCTTTTTCTTTATTTTAACCCAGCCCGAAGCGGAAGTAAACTTTCCCTGAGCGGAAACAGAAAAAATAAAGGATTTTTGATATATTTTTGTGTCCGATCGTAATATTTTTATATTTCAACCGCTTCTCTGTGTGTTATACTGTTTTGAAAGGGTTTTACCCCGGTTATCACAACAGACAACAGAATTTTTAAGGAGGTACGATTAAAATGTTAAGCAAAAACGTTGCAGATTTAATCAATGACCAGATAAACAAAGAGTTATATTCTGCTTATCTCTATCTCGATTTTTCCAACTATTATTATGATGAGGGCCTCAGCGGCTACGGAAACTGGTATTATATCCAGGCTCAGGAAGAAAGAGATCACGCTATGCTCATGCTGGAATATCTCAGAAACAACGGCATGTCCATCACTCTCGAAGCCATCGCCAAGCCGGATGCAGAGCTCAAATCTTTCGAGGACCCTCTGAAATTAGGTCTCGAACACGAAATTTATGTCACATCCCTCATCCACAACATCTATGCGGAATGCGTAAAAGAAAACGACTTCCGCACGATGCAGTTCCTCGACTGGTTCGTAAAAGAACAGGGTGAAGAAGAAGATACTGCAGAGACGAACCTGAAAAAATATCAGCTGTTCGGTTCTGACCCGAAAGGACTCTATGCCCTGGATGCAGAACTGGGGGCAAGAGTTTACACCGCTCCATCTCTGACGCTGTAACGCTTATCCTGAAAAAAAAATCGCGGAAACCTCTGCTTCGTTTCCGCGATTTTTCTATTTCATTTTATTTTCTTTTCCATATTTTCCATGCGTTTTCCCGTGCCCGTGCGCTCTCTTTCAAGCCTGTCCTTCCGCGCTGGTATAATCGATATCATCTTTGATTTCTTCCCAGAATTTCCGGATATTGATGAAATAACTGAAATCCACCTGCCCCAGTGCAGCGTCCGCGATATTAGCGCAGCTGTTACTCATCCGGTCGATATTGTGGAGGATGCTGCTGAACGGCGCCGTCAGTGAAGCATCACAATTACCCTTGCTGACTCGGTCGAGATGAGCTTTTCGCATATCAAGATCCAGATCCAACACCTCATCCTTACGTCTGCGAATGCTTTCGGCCTCTTCTTCGTTTCTCGACACCAGGATTTTCAGCGTATCGGAATAAATGCTTTCGATACTCTTCAGACTTATTTTCAGATCTTTCATAGCTTCTTCCGAATAATTGAATTTCTTGACCGAAGAATCTCCCATGGAATTTGCCGCGCTCCTGGTCAGAATCCCGATTCGGTCGATGTCTCCCAGAACATACAGCATGCCCGCCGTCTGGGAAGCCTGTTCTTCGGTGAGAATACCTCCGGAGAAGAGATCCGACAGATAATTCTGGATCGCCCGGTTGACCTCAGCTGCTCCGTCTGCTTTTCTTCTTACATCGTCCAGATAACTGCGGTCGTCAGATTTCACAGCTTCTCTGAGATCGCGGATCATCTCCTGAACGATATGTCCGCAGTGAAGAACTTCTTTCGCCACCAGCTCGAGAGCAGCTGCAGGCTGTCCTAAGAGACGGTTATCCAGATATTTTACGCCGTAATAATTCAGTTTTCTTTCTTTTGTACCTTCCGGTATGATCTTCATCACGATTTTTACCAGAAGCCAGATCAGTGGCAGCCAGATCAGTGTCATGATGCAGTTGAACGCTGTATGTGCATTGGCGATCTGTCTGGAAATAACTTCCACTTCCGGTCCTTTCGGAGAGATCCACTCGATAAACTTCGCAAAGGGACCGATAAACCATATGAAAAGGCAGAAACCCGACACATTGAAGATACAGTGGGACAGCGCCGTACGCTTTGCATCTTTCGACTGCCCGATGCTGGCCAGAACTGCTGTGATCGTCGTACCGATATTGTCGCCCAGAAGGATCGGAATCGCTCCTGTCAGGCCGATGATGCTGGTGACGCCGTCAGGGCCGGGCTGAGAAGCAAAATTCTGGAGCACTGCGATCGTAGCGCTGCTGCTCTGTACGATGAGTGTCATCAGCGTGCCAACCGCCGCACCCAGCACCGGAATATCGGCTACTCCTGCGATCATATCTGTAAAAACGTGGCTGTGGGCCAGAGGAGCCATCACATCGCCCATCGTTTCGATTCCCAGGAAAAGCAAACCGAAAGCGAAGATGGTCTGCCCTATGGCTTTCGCCTTTTCTGACTTCATGACAAATGAAATGATAAATCCGATAAAAATGATGGCTGACACGTAGTCGCTGATCTTGAATGCCAGCAACTGCGCCGTCATAGTGGTTCCGATGTTAGCACCGAGAATGATCGAGATCCCCTGAGGAAGCTTCATCAGCCCGGCGCTCACAAAACCGATGGCCATGACCGTCGTAGCGCTGCTGCTCTGAAGAACGGCAGTCGTCAGAGCTCCTGCCAGAACTCCGAGGACCGGATTTTTCGTCAATAGTGCGAGAATGCTTCTCATCTTGTCGCCGGCGGCCTTTTGAAGGCAATCACTCATCATATTCATCCCGAAGAGGAAGATCGCCAGGCCGCCCAGCAGGCCAGAAATAACTTCAAATGTGCTGTTCATATACCCTCCTGTATATTTTGCTGTGTATTCGGTTGTAAAGTTTATGAAAAACAGATTAAATTCTCTGATTATTTTCAATAAATTTCCGTAAATACTTTGTTATTTTTTGATCATTTATTTGCACGTTTTTAATATAAATTAATGTGCAAAATCAGATGCAGTTATCATCTGCTTCAGCATTCTCACTCTTTTATTCTCTGTGCCGCATTGCATCATCATGAACCACCGGTTGTCTGCGTCGGACACCAGTCTCCTTTTCCGAAAATATTTCTGTCATTTCATTATTTAGACATATTTTTTCTTTTCCTAAGCCTTCAGAAACAAAATGATCGGTCAGACAACAGCAGGGAATGCAGAAAACCGTTTTTTTTACCGGAAAAATATGATGTAAATTTCCGCTTCCAGTCTGTCACAGATCATTTCGTCTTATCATGCTAATTTAATAATAACGCATATTCTTTGTCAAAACTACATCAACTTTTTACTCAAGGGAAAAAATATCTGTTTTACAGTCTCTTACGTTTTTCTTAAAACAGACAGCTGACGGATTTATTACCTGGGAAATATAGTAGAATGATAACAGCTGCACCGGTTCCCGGAAGGAATGACAAAGAAATGATGGATAACAGAATTTCAGAATCAGGCAGCATTGAAAAAGACAGGGGGATGAGGAGAAAAAGGAGAAAGGGATATGACAAAAGCGTATACTTCGCCTGAAAACGGCGGTAATACATACCATAGCAGAGATAAAAGAAAAAAAAGAATACCGTCTGTCAGCAGACTCAGACGGGGAGACAAATTTCTGATCGTTCTGATTCTGCTGGCCATTGCCGGAAAACTATTTCTAGGTTTAGACATAATAGGCAACGCCGGCCCCGATTATCTGAAGAAAGTAACCGTGCCCGACTGGATTGATATTCAGCTCATCGATACGGACGGAGCATCCAGAAGAGGTACCGATCTGAAAAACTTCAACGATATCGTCGTTCACTACGTGGCAAATCCCGGCAGTACCGCACAGCAGAACAGGGATTATTTCAATTCTCCCGATTCCAGCGTAAGCGCACACTTCGTCATCGGACTTGAAGGAGAAATCATTCAGTGCATCCCTCTCTGGGAGATCTCTTCCGCCAGTAATCAGCGCAATCCAGACACGATTTCCATCGAAGTCTGCCATCCGGACAGTACAGGGCAGTTCACTGACGCTTCACGTCAATCTCTCATCCGGCTCTGTTCCTGGCTCTGCAGTATCGGAAATCTGGACAGTGACAACATCATACGACACTACGATGTCACCGGAAAACTCTGCCCGCTCTATTACGTCAAGCACGAAGACCAGTGGGAACTCCTGAAAGAAGACGTCCGGAAAACTCTCTGATCATTCCCCGAATGCGGCCGAAGAAAAACCCGCCCGTCCAGGATTTTCAAATCCCAGACGGGCGGGTTTTACTGTCTCACATCGAGGATATTCCCATCGATAGAAATGGTGGCAACATTCAGCGGAATCTGCCGTCCACTGGCTTCCATCGCTTTTCTCACGGCATATTCCATACCGCCGCAGCATGGAACTTCCATGCGCGTCAGTGTGATACTGCGAATATCATTTTCCCGGAAAATCTGTGACAGTTTTCCGGCGTAATCCACCGGATCGAGTTTCGGACATCCCACCAGCGTCACCCTGCCCCGGATGAATTCATTGTGAAAATCGCCGTAAGTATACGCCGTACAGTCTGCCGCGATCAGGAGATCTGCACCGTTAAAGAATTCCGCTCCGACAGGCACCAGCTGAATCTGAACGGGCCACATGGTCAGCCGGCTCTTTATCGGTGTCTCACACGCTTCTCTCTCAAATCCGTCTGTTTCCGTTTCCCTGCAGATGATCCGCTCCTGAGAGCCCGTGCATCCGCAGGAAAATGTCTCCTGAGGCGGCTGCCGCAGGGAACGCATCCTGGCTTCCACAGCTTTCTCGTCGTACGGAATCGCCTCCCGCTCGATGATCCGGATAGCGTCTGCAGGACAAGCCGGCAGACAGTCGCCGAGTCCGTCACAGTAATCGTCGCGGATCAGCTTTGCCACGCCGTCTGACATCGCAATAGCTCCCTCATGGCACGCATCTGCACAAAGGCCGCATCCGGTACATTTTGCTTCATCTATTTCTATTATTTTTCTTATCATTCTTGTACCTCCGTCGTTTGATTCTTTTCCTTTTTCCGGTCACATTCTAATAGGATCTGAACCGGATGTCTGTTGGAATTACAACAAAACGGAAAGAGACCGAAAAATATTTTATTCCTGAAGTGCACCCACTTTGCCGCAAGGCCTGACTCCGCCTTTTTCCATAATCCCTCTTTTTTCTATGACAAAGCCTCCCGCTTTTTCTGCAGGATGAACTGCAGAAAAAGCGGGAGGCTTTAAAATATGATATGAAGAGCCAGCTTCAGAATTCACCCGGAAGCTTTTCCGCGTTTCCGCTCCGTTCCGCCGTTTCAGACGCCCCCAGCATGTCCCGCCGTAACGGGAGCTTTCGGCAGCACCACGGTGAAACGTATCATCTCATCCCAGCTCTCCGCCCGAATACGTCCCCCGTGGAGTTCCACAATCTCCTTCGCGATGGCCAGACCCAGTCCGGCTCCGCCGGAACGCGTGGCACGGGCGGCATCGAGGCGATAAAACTGTTCAAAGATCCGTTCCAGCTTTTCCTGAGGAATTGTCTTTCCATGATTCTGACAGACGCATATGAAGTTGTCGCTGTTTTCCTTTACACTCAGGAGTATCTCTGTATCGGGAAAACTGTAATTTACCGCGTTTCTGAGCAAATTGTCGAATACTCGCTGGATTTTTTCACCGTCACAGCGTATCATGAGATCCGGACTGGCGTCGATAATGCATGTCAGTTTCTTTTCACGCATCACCGGGTCGAATTCAAACACGATCTGTTCCAGCAGCCGCTTAATGTTTATTCTCGACATCTCCAGCGTGATATGTGTGAGATTGAATCTCGTGATTTCAAAAAATTCGTTAATCAGGTCTTCGAGGCGTTTCGCGCTGTCCAGCGTGATCGACAGATACTTCTGCCGCAGCTCTTCTGAAATACCTTCTTCCTCGGTCAGCAGGCTGAGATAGCCGATAATCGACGTCAACGGCGTTTTCAGATCGTGAGCCAGATACACTACGAGATCATTTTTTCTCTGCTCAGCCTCTTTTGCCGCGCGTTCATTCTGCTTTATCCGGAGTTTCACTTCATTTAGCAGATTTTCGACTTCTTTCATCTCATCGGGCAGCTGAATCAGTCCGTCCGATTCGTATAATTCCTCCGCCGCATAGATCAGCCGCTCCAAGTAACGGAAAGTCCTGATCCAGTAATAAAAGAAGATGATTACCCATCCCAGCACGCTGACAAAGACGACGGTGAACATGGCATTCTGATCGATCCAGTGGAACAGCTGGTAGACCAGGGAGTCTCCCTGCCAGATAAACCGGCTGAAAAAGACTTTTGATACGATGAGAATCATCACCATAGCGACAGAAAAGATGACAGACGTCAGAATGTATTTCCGGAAAATTCTGACGGAAAGAGATCTCCGGAACCGCTTCATACTCCGGTTCGATCTGTATAATCTATTCAATTTGATACCCCACTCCCCATACGGTCTTTATGAATTTCGGATTTTTATAGGAATCGTTCAACTTTTCCCGAAGGCGTCCGATATGTGCCATGACTGTATTATTGTTGTCCAGAAATTTTTCACCCCACACATCTTCAAACAGTTGTTCTGACGAAACGACTTTGCCCTGATGCTCACAGAGATACCAGAGGATGGAAAATTCCAGAGGTGTAAGCGTCACAGGATTTTCGTAAAGCCAGCATTTGTGCGAGGATCTGTTGAGTCTCAGACCCCGGATCTCGATTTCGTCTTTCGCTTCCTCTTGTTGCTGATTTCCCGGACCGCAGTTCATATTATACTGCGTCGTCCGGCGCAGCTGTGTCTTGACGCGTGCCACCAGTTCCAAAGGATTAAAGGGTTTCGTGATATAATCGTCCGCTCCTATGGTGAGTCCCATGATCTTGTCCACATCTTCAACTTTTGCCGTCAGCATGATGATTGGAAAGAAAAACTTTTCTCGTATCGTCTTGCAGATGGTAAAACCGTCCACATCCGGAAGCATCAGATCCAACACTGCCAGATCAGTATGTTCCGACTCGATATAATCGAGCGCCTCTCTGCCCGTGTAGAACTTATGAATCGTATATCCTTCGTTCTGAAGATAAAGTTCAACCAAATCAGCAATCGGTTTTTCGTCGTCTACTACTACAATATCAACACTCATGATTTTCCTCTCCTCCAGCTGATCAGCCGTGTAATCCCCGGAAAACACCGCTGTATCATTTCCATACAACAACAGTCGTAAATATTATACCATATCGCTGTAGTCCCGTCGCACAGGGTATAACTGGGGAATTCTTAAATTTTTCTCCGCTTTAGGAATCATTTTACTTCTCCGGCTGATTTACTTGCTGCCCGGCAGAAATGAGGACATGTCCATCTCATAATACAGCCCTCGTGAAGAAGCCACTATTTTATCTCCATCTCTGATCTCACCTTCTGTAAAAATTTTTCTTCCATCCCGTTTCGCCACCCAGGCTTCTGCGACAAGCGTATGTCCAATGATGGCGGGATTTTTGAAATCGACATTTGAATTCAGTGTAACGCTGTCTATTTCATAGCTTTCCACCGCATAAAACATGACTTCATCCAGAATCATAAGAGAAAAGCCGCCGTGCATAATGCCATCCAGCCCGCTCATATTTTTGTCCGAAACGAACTCAGTCCGAGCTCTGTGATTCTCCACTGTCACATTCAGATGAAGTCCTATCGGATTTTCCGGACTACAGACAAAACAATTCGGGAATTTATCTTTGCCAGTATACTTTGCCATTTTTTCTCCTTCCATAATTCAGCATAATATAACTCATAACGATATTATACTCAAACGAATATATGTCAGGCTATAGAAATTTTATGTACTGCATATTTTCATTTTTCACACAGATAATAGGCCAGTCCAGACTTCATTTTCTTCTTTCATCCGATAATCGTGACTATTTACGGCTTCGACTATATCATAATATGCCCAGTGACTCTCATCCAGATCGATGAAATTCATAATCTTGTTCCCGGATTCTTTAATGTAAGATTTATCTGCAGTCCTCTGAAGAACACGGTTGGTCATAACCGTCACTTCTCCCCGGGAGACAGGATTCTCCGGCCGGAAGGTGCCGTCGGGATATCCCGTTATCCATCCGGCTGCCGCAGCTGACGCCACAACACCGGCATACCAGCTGTTTTCGCCGACATCGCTGAAATCGGCCGGTTCTGCCGGCTCCATTTTGAAAAAGCGGGAAGCCATCATCACAAATTCCGCTCTGGAAACGGCACGCTGGGGATCGAAAGTGCCATCCGGATACCCTTCGATAATTTTCAGCTCTGCCAGCGCTCCCACTGCCTCTGCAAACCAGTCGGAAACGGACACATCAGAGAAGGAACTGCTGCCCTTCACCGGTTTTTCCAGCAGATTGAAAAACATCTGGGCGGTTTCTGCTCTCGTCATATTCTGATCCGCCTGAAAGGTAACGTCGGGGTAACCCCTCAGATAACTTATATGATCTTTTGTCAGTGCGGGAAGCGACGTTCCGCCGGAGCCGCCTCCGCCGTCATCTTTTCCATCTGTACCCGGTGAAGGTTCCGGTTCCGGCTCCGGATTCTTTTTCCAGTGTGCATATACCGTAACCTGCTCCTGTCCGTCGGGAGCAACCACAGCGTAATCCGTCTTTTCACTGACTTCTGATCCTCCGCTCTCCGCCGTATACCATCCGGTGAACGTATATCCCGCCCGGACCGGCGGCGCCTGCACGGTTCCCATCACGCCGCCGTACCAGACTTTCGTCTTCATATCTCCATCAGCCGAATGGACACCTCCGTTGGCATCGTAACTCACGATGGTGCAAAGACGGTCGTAATAGAGAACTGCCGAAGACGTGCCGTCGGCTTTTATATAAATCTGATACGTATTGCCGGGACAAGGCCGGAACCCCTCTGCGGCCATGGCATACAGATCTGCTGTCGTATCAGACGTACCGTAAAGCACTTCTGTCTGGAGTATTTCCGTATTCTCAGAAGTGTGAGATTCTTCCACCGTATTATTTTCCAGATTCTGGGTTCTGTGAATCACCCGGTAAGGTGTGTTTCCCTGAGCTTTCCAGTGGGCGTAAAGGGTAAGATCCTGTGTGCTCAGACATGTCTCCTCTGCTGTCACTGCCTCCCCGCCGCGAGGGTCCGTGTACCAGCCGTCGAAAGTATATCCTTCCCTCTGCGCCGACGCCAGCGTTCCGAAGTCCGATCCGTACTTCACCTTCGTCTCTGATTCGGAAGCCGTTCCTCCGTTGCCGTCGTAGCGGACAGTGATATCTTTCCTGTTGTAATACCAGACGATCTCCGTGGATCCGTCGGCTTCGATCTCGTATTCGTACACATTGAAACCGGCAGGCACAAATCCGTCGATGGACAGTCCTTCCATCTTTATCCGGTCGCAGTCCATCAGACGGTCATTCATCGTCTGAACGTGATCCGCAATGCCGTCCTCGTACTCTACAATCCCGTAAAGATAATAACTGCGCGTGACGTCCCCGCCGTCTTTCACACTGACAACAGACCGGTCTGTCGTATCTGTCTCCGGGTTGATTCCGCTGTCCGTCTTTTCCACGAAATGGCGGATGGTATACCGGATATCCGTCTTTGTCGACCACTTCGCCTTCAGCGTGATGTCATCCTCGCTGTCATTCGGCGTATCCTCTGTGATCCGTTCTCCGTCCGGCGCAAACCAGCCGTCAAAATGATAGCCTTCCTTTTCCGGTACCGGAAGTTCACCCAGGACAGGATCGCTCTCATAAAAGCGTTTTTCTTCTTCTCCCGTTTTCATGGTTCCGCCGTCGGGATCAAAGAATATGGTATGAGCGATCTCGCTTCCTCTTGCCCGGACAGTCACATCTTCTTTCACTTTTTCCACCGTCAGGATTCCCGAACCGGGATCGTAGGAAAAACTGCATTCGCCCGTCACTTCGATGCCGGAAGCTTCCGGCAGACCGTATTTGCGCTGGGGAGAAAAGACGATCTGAGCGATATCTTTTTCCGTGACTGTAGCAGACGCGATATCGGCCGTCACGTGACTGCAGGAGACTTTGATCTCATACAGACGGTCGGCATCCGCCCGGACAGTGATATCGTCTGTCACATATTCCCCGTCGATGTGGATTTCACCCGTCTCCCGGTTCCACTCGTAATCTTCCGGGTCCAGCACTTCTCCGCCGATTCCGACTTCGATTTTTTCCGGCAGCCGGTATCCCTCATCCGGAATGAGCACCGTATCGTAGTCGTGTTCCGCCGGTACTTCCTCCGCGGTATTTTCCGACGTTATGCCGGTGCCTCCGATATCGACGCCTACCGTCCAGTACCAGAGAATCAGATTTCCCAGATTCTCCGTAAACGAATCCAGCCGGATATCGTAAGAACCGTCATCGTAGACGAAAGATGCCTCGTCCGTTCCGCTGATCCTGTTGGAGCCGCCCGGTACGAAAACGATTCTGCCGTAATATTCGTCTTCACACGTGACACCGATATCGGCGCCCGCCATGCTTCCCGTCAGCTTCGCCGCGGCGTTCTCCGCAAAATACAGATTATTTTCCGACTCCGGTTTCACGAGACAGTTTTTCCGGATGATCAGATGTCCACTGCCTTCCGGTTCCCCGGCACAGAATACCGCCTCTGCTCCTTCCGCCACATAGAGCCCCGCTCCTCCGGTCTCCGCTGCATTTCCGGAAATCGTACCGCCTGTCATCTCGAACCGGCCTCCCTTCATCACCGCGGCTCCTCCGCCGTAAGTCCGGTAGTTTGAGACCGTGGCTTTCGCCGTATTGCCGGAGATCTCGCCGGATTTCATCAGGAAAGAGCCCCCTTCATCCACGAAGACTCCCGCACCGTAAGCATCGGCATTCGTGATGGCCAGATATCCGTTCCGGACGACTCCGCCGTCCAGTATCATGTGACCGCCGCTGCCCACATAGATGTTGCCGGAAGAAGCGGCGAGATAGCCGTTTTCGATGACCGCTCCGCTTCCCGCGGTGACTGTGCCGTTCTCCGCCACGCAGAGAACACGCCCGTTCTTGCCTCTTTCATCCGGCATCTTCAGCGTGATATCCCGGATGACGACCTCGCCCGCCGTCACCTTCAGTATCGCGGAACGGGGATCGATATTCTGATCCCCGTCGTAAACGATGCATCCGCCGTCTCTGCCGGTAAGTTCTATTTTTTTATTCTCCGAAAATTTCAGTATATCCATGTAATCGTCGATGACCACCGTTCCCGATACGATGATTCTTCCCTCATCGGGAGATTCTCCGTATGCCTTTGCCACCGACCGGTACGGCATCTCTTCTGATCCGTCTCCCCGGCTGTCGCTTCCGTCCGCGCTGACATAGATTTCGGTCACCGAAGCCGCCGCCGCACCGTTCATCTGCGCCGGCAGCTGCGAAAGGATCACGGCAGCGCACAGAACCAGCGCCGTCACTCTCTTTCTTTTCATCATTCCGTCCACTCCTCACCACTTTCTGTCTTTCTGTACTCATGAGCGTTGACCGCTTCCGCGATCTCGCCATAAGCCCAGTGATCGCTCTTCAGATCTGTAAAATGTCTGATCTCATCTCCGTGAGATTCCAGGAAATCCCGGTCGGCGCTGCGGCCGAGCATGCGGTTGACCATGGTACATACCTCGCTCCGGGTCACCCTGTTCTGCGGTCGGAACGTCCCGTCCTCATATCCGCGTATCCATCCGAATTCCGCGGCAGAGGCCACAGAAGCATACATCCAGCTTCCCGCGGGAACATCGGAAAATCCGCATTCCGCAGATTCCGCCGCACCGGCAAACCGCACCGCCATCGCCGCGAACTCGGCTCTCGTGATCGTCTGATTTCCGCGGAATGTCCCGTCTTCGTATCCTTCGACGATACCGAGGGCTGCCAGAGTCCCTGCCGCTTCCGCAAACCAGTCGTCTTCCCGCACATCGGAAAACGTCTCAGCGTAACGTCCGCCGTCGTCTTTCAGAAGATTGAAAAACATTTGGGCCGCTTCCGCTCTCGTCATCTGCCCGTCGGCCCGGAATGAACCGTCCGGGTATCCCTGAAGATAGACTCTGTGATTTTCCGTATCCAGAAGGCCGGATACGTCTCCTGCACTGCCGGAATCCGGTCTGTCTTCCGTTCCGCTTTCCGTACTGCCGGCCGGGAAACCGCCTTCATCCTTACCTCCGCTGCCGCCCTGGCCCGAAGCAGAGTCCGTATCTTCCGCTCCCTGACCTCCGCCGGAACCCGAACCGCTGCCGCTTCCGGAACTTCCGGGATCAGATCCCTGTCCGGAACTGCTGCCGCCCTGACCGTCATCCTCTTCTTCTCTGTCTCCGGCACTTTCGTCGAAAATCAGCTTCACCTCCGGAGAATCCCCGCTGTACTCCGCACGGTAATACGGAATGTCTTCCAGAATGAGAGCGTAGACGATCCGTTTTCCGCCGCTGTCAAAGACTCTGAGATCTTTCCAGACGCCGGTCCACTGCTCCGCGCCGGCATCGCCGCTGACTGTCAGACTGCGTCCTTCATTCTGAAAGCCCTTTCCGTCTCCCCGGTCCGCCTGAAGCATCACCTGTATCTCATCCGGCCTGCGGCCCTCTCTGTCTCCGCCGTCATCCCAGAGAACGGATGCGGTGACATCTGCCGTCTCCGGCTCTCTCGTCAGGTGCAGATGATATGTCTCATTTCCGCCGCTGTAGACGTCAGCGCTGACGGAATACTCCAGGTAATCCGCCGAATACCCTGATTTTTCCAGTTCTTCCGCTTCCTCCTGGCGGATGCAGAAGCTGTATTTCACTTCCCTGTCCGTGTTGTACGAGGACCATACCGGCACGCCGCGGAACACATAGCTCCAGACATCCTCGCCGCCGGCCTCACGGATTTCCTCCGCCGTGACGGCATCTGCAAAAGAGTACCTGTCCGCGGAAGCCGTGTCGGAGTACAGGCAGAGCGTCAGATCTTCAGGGCGCACGCCGTCGCAGTCTCTCTCGTCAAACCAGACAGCCGTCACGCGGATATCTCTGACATTCACCAGCGTAAAGGAAGATGACGCACCGTCGGACTGATGCTCCTCCGCCCGGTAATTGTCCGGAACTCCCGTAATCTCCGCTTCGTAGGCATAACGTCTTCCTTCTTCGTCAAACACCGGAATATCCTCAAATACGTGTTCCGTCGTTCCGTTCTGACTGACATCGCCGGCGGCTATGGCATAGCTGAATTCCTTCTTCGAATTTTCTGTCGTCCCGGTCAGACGTATGACCGACCCGAACGTTCTCGACTTGTTGGCGTTTTCATTGTCCGCCCAGAAAATCCGCACCGTATAATCCGTCCGGTTCCTGCCGTCATACGCCTCGTTAGGCTCCAGGGAGACATCGAGAAGATAGGAACCTTCTCCGGACGCAGGGCGTTCAAAAGAGACTTTTACATAGTGCTGCCACTTTTCCGCCATGTCATCTCCGGCATAATACGCCTCCAGCTGCGGAAATCCCATCAGATAGCTGGTGAACTTTTTCGCCGTCACCGCATCTCTCTCCGGAATATTTTCAAAAGAAAACGTCCATCCGTCGGCAGCCCGGGACGTTCCCGCACCCAGATAAGTGTAACGGTCGTATTCCGCGGAATATCCCCAGAGCGCCGTCTCGATGCTGCGGGGCATCTTTTCCCAGCCGCTGAAAGCGTCATCCCAGGTGATTTTTCCCCTTACTTCCACGGTATCCGTCTGCCGCTCCAGAATCAGTGCCCCGGAAGTATAGACTGCCGTATATCCCTGAGGCAGTGTGTCAGCCGTGATTCCATAGTCGATCACCTCTCCCGAGGCATCATACTTCGGAAATCCGGAGAATTCCACGTACCACGTATCCGTTCCGTTGCTCTGGGCCACCGTGGAATAGACGGTCTTCTCCCCTCCGGCGGTCAGTGTCACCGGCAGATATTCAGGCCGCATTCCGTCGGAATCGTGGTTGTCCTGCCAGAGAATTCTGCAGCCGATATCATACACCGGCATATCGTAATACATCTGAATCTCCATTCCCTGCGGCAGCGAGGAATACTTTCCGATATCGGAAACCGCTTTCACACTATAGACGATCTCTGTTCCGCCGTCCCGGAACTGCGGAAGGCCGCTCCACGTGTATTTCCACGCCCCGTCGGAATCGAACACAGCCGTCTTCCCCTGCAGCTGCTTTCCGTCCGCGTAAAGCTGCACGCTCACCCGGGACGGCCGGGCAGACGCCTGATTGTCTCTGTCGTTCCAGACGATTTCTCCCGTCGCATCCCGCAGGATTCTGCTGTGCGTCAGCACGGCGGACAGTCCGGAAGTGTCGTAAACTCCGTAATATGCCGCGCTGTAGCCCTCCGGTACGCTGACGATCCGGAAAGTATATTCCACTCTGTCGCCGTCTTCATAATACGGATAATTTTTCCACGATGCCTGCCAGTGACCTGTGGCAGAAATCGTCTGAATGTCCCCCGTAGGTTTTCCGTTCGCACAGAGTTCCGCCAGGAGATAATCCGGCCGCAGCCCGTCCGCGTTCTCTTCATCGGTCCACGTCACGGAAGCTGAAACCGACGTGCTTTTCGGCACATAAGTAAGGCGCACGGACATGCCTGAAGTGGACGCCGTATAATCCACCAGCGCGCTGACGACATACGCTTCATAGTGAATCAGTTCACCGCCGGAATATTTCGGAAGATCTTTCCACGTGTACGTCCACCCGTTGGCATCCGACAGCGTCACATACCGGTTGGCCACAGCCTCTCCGTCCGCATAGAGCTGAACCACGATATTCGCCGGCCGCTTGTTGTCCTGATTCTGATTGTCGTCCCATGCCACCGTCACCGCTTTGGAAAGTGTGTCTCTGTGATGCGTCAGCACTGCGGAACAGCCGCTGACGGAAATATCGTATTCGTCCAGATCGCCTCTTTCCACCTCCGCGATGCGGATTCCGTATTCTATTTCCTTTCCCCCGGTGTCTCCGTCCCTGCGGAATTTCTGGAAGTTCTCAAATACATACTGCCAGGTATCCTCATCTCCCGATACCGTCGCTTCCGACGGCTGATAACGCCCTTCTCTGTAAATGAAATCGGCCGATCCCGCCGGTTCCCCGTCGGCTGTGAGAATGACCTTCACCGAAGGTGGACGATAACCGTCCCTGTCACTCTCGTCTTCCCAGCGCAGATAGACCAGCAGATTCTTCAGCGTCAGAGAACGTGTCATGAGAAGATATCCGGCATAAGCGTTGGAAGTGAAGTCACCGTCGTAATGATACTCGTCCGGAAGACTGCTCTTAATGGCTACGGAATACACATATTCGGAAGATATGTCGTCCGATACTGCCAGATCTTCAAAGGTATGCCACCATGCATCCCGATCCAGTTCCGAAACGTCGTCTGCCGTCAGCGTATACGTCTGTCCCGTCTCGATTCCGTTCCGGATCAACGCCACCGTGACGCTCTCCGGCCGCGACCCGTCATTGTCGCTGAAGTCCTCCCACCGGACGACCACATCGTAATCCATGGTCTCATGAACCCAAAAAGCGTAAAACGTCACATCCTCCCGGACAGTCCCGTAATCCTCCGCCCTTGTTCCCGTTCCCTGAGGTCCCGTATACCAGCCGGCGAATTCGTAGCCGTGGCGTACCGGCTCTTTCTGAACGATGAGTTTCTCGTCGTAATCCTGGCGCACCGAGGTCACAGATCCGCCCGTATAATTCACATCCCAGGTGATCAGGCAGGAAACAGGTGTCCATTTTGCGTAATAGACGGCGTCCGACACTACTTTCTCCCCGTCGGTCAGAGGCACCGTGCATTCTCTATCCCGGAACCAGCCGGAAAACTCATATCCCTCTCTCTCCGGCGCCTCAGGAGTTTCGATCACTGAACCATAATCCTGCTTTGTCGTACTGCCCGGAGAACCTTCACCGGCATCCCAGGTAAGCGTATGCTGATGAACTTTCCACACGGCGTACAGCGTCACACTCTCTTCCGGTCTGTATGACTCCCCGACGAGTCCTGTGGCATTATCGGCGCTGAGAGACCAGCCCTGAAAATCGTATCCCTCTCTCACGGGATCTCCCGGAAAAGAAAATCCCAGAGACAGAAGATGGCACACCAGTGTGCGCTGCGTTCCGTCATCGTAAGTGACCGTCAGCGTCAGTACGGTATCTCCCACCAGCTCGCCGGCGATTCCTCCGCCGTCATAATTCTGATCGAAAAATACCGTAAAATACTCGTTCTGCGCTTCCGGTTCCCCGCCGCTTCCGCCGCTCTTCAGTTCCCACTGGGCGTAATAGACCTGTACGCCAGCCTGAGGATACGTTCCGGAGGTAATCTTTTCTCCGCCGGAAGCCTTCGTATACCAGCCTTTAAAGACGTATTCCGCTCCCTGGGACGAAAGAGACGCCTCCACCTGCGGAACGTTCACCTTTTCCCCCGGCTTTCCGCCTTCCGCCGCAGGCGAAGCGATTCCCGGAATATTCAGATTCCAGAAAATATAGGAACCTGCCGACAGCTCCAGCCACATGTCGTCGGGCACGTCTCTGTCCTGCACGAGAGTGTACACTTCCGAATCGTAAGAGATCTTCCCGAAATCGCTTTCCTCAAACGACGCATCCATCGAAAAAACATCATACCGTGCGGTACCTCCCAGACTCCGGATCGTGTCGTTGAGCGCCGTCACAGCTTCTTCTCCTGCGGAATAGACGAGAACCTTGTGCTCCGCCGGATTCGACGTGGAAATTCCCGTGCTGCCCGTCGGCGCTCCTACATAGACCTTCGCTGAAGCAGACGCTGTATGAATATTCGACGGATACGACACCGGCTGATTGTTTACATTTTCCGTATTGGAATTTCCGGTGACGGAAGATCCGCCGTAGAGAAACAGCTCGGAGCCGGAATAGACATAGACGCCGCCTCCCGCATTGCCCGCCTCAAAGCCGCTGATCTCACATCCGTCCAGCACGAGTCTGCCTGTGAAATCGGGGTTCGATATGACGGTGACCGCTCCTCCGAACTGTCCGCATCCGTCTCCCTGAAAATTCCGGGCATCCAGATCTTTCAGAATTGCGGTTCCCGCGTCATGAATCGTTCCGCCGCGCTGCGAAGCCTCATTTCCCGAAAAACGATTCGATCCGTCGATGTCCAGCAGTCCCTTGTAAACCGCCGCGGCTCCGCCGGTGTTGGCACGGTTTCCCTCAAAGACACTGTCTCTTACGGTGCATTTCACGTCTGCGCCCACATAGAGCGCACCGCCGTACGTCCCCGCCCCCGTGTTCATCTCATTGTTCCGGAACGTGCATCCGGTAATCTCCATGTCGCAGTGAATCCCCCTGGAAACGCCCGGCGCATCCATGCCGATTCCGCCTCCGTACTGTGAAGCCTGCAGAGCGCAGAGATTCTCAAACGTACATCCGTAAGCCGTCAGCTTTTTCACGCCCGCACCCTCATGATAGGTATTATTGTACAGATAGAGACCTGTCAGATCTTCGCCAAGTCCATCTACCGTGAGGTCCTCTATGGTAAGACTGCCGGCATTGGCCGCCATCATCACAGAAGACCGGTATCCGTCGTTCATGACGGTGTAAGGGGAAAATGTGCTCCACATCTTCTCCTGATCCGGCGAAATCGTGTGGCCGCGTCCTTCGACAGTCAGACGGTAATCATTGTATTTCACATCGTCCAGCTTCTTCGTATTCACATCGAATCTGACGAAATTCCCCGTCTGAACATCCCGGTCACTGCCGTCGTGAGCCCTGCCGTACCGCTCTCCGATGCCCATCATAAAGGCCGTGCCCACTTCCACATCACCGTCCAGGATAATTCCCAGTTCCGCATCGCTGCTGCCTCCCGACGAGGCCCAACGGCAGATGAGCGCATCGTACGCCAGCTGAATATCCCGGAAAGCTTTTCCGGAATTGACCTCCGCCGTATCGTCATCTCCGGAAGACGATACGTGCACGTAATAATCGTACTGCCGCGGTGCGGCATAAGACTCGGGGAACCATCCGCTGAATCCGCCCGACAGCATCACCGCTGCCGCACAGATCAGCGAAATTCCCCTTTTGCCCAGTTTTTTTAGGTACTGAGATCTCAAATAACCACTCCTCTCTTCACCGGAGTCCCTTGCCCGTCTTCTTCATCTTCCTCCTGTTTTTCAGGAATGATCTCAACCCGCTTTTCTTCCTGAAGATACACATAGATACTGTCGCTCAGCTTCTCCCCGGCGCTGACACACGTATCGTTGACCGCCCGGACGATGCTCCGCAGGCATCCGTAATCCGTATCCTCCCTCCGGGGCAGGCAGATCAGCTCGTTTACCGAGGACGGAAGAATCACCAGATCTCCCCCTGCTTCCAGAGCGAATTCCTCCAGCAGATCGGGAAACAGCAGAATCACCGCACCGTTGAAAAAATCCTGATTGATCAGCGTGTAGACTCCGTCTTTCACCGTGCTGCCACCCGTTTTTCCTTCTTCCGTTTCCTCTCCGCGAACAACGCCGCCACCGCCGGGTACCGATTCCACCGTCCGCAGCGGATCTCTCATGAAACCCGCCGCATCCCGGGCTATGGCATCCGTCACCCGGAAAAGATTCCGGAAGATATACCGGTAACGCGATCTGGTATTCCGGAAAGCCTCCCTCATCATCTCCTCTGCAGACACGCCCCAGAACTGAAGCAGCTCCTGCGTGACGCGGAATCCCGCCCTCCTCCCCGCCTCCGCTTCATCCGGAAAAATGCAGAAAATCACCGATACGTCCAGATAAGGTATCCGCACCACATCATCGGAAAGCTCCCTGCATTTCTCGGTTCCCACCATCCTGCACAAAATCCTGCCTCTCATTTTTTCGTAGCTGAATATTTCTCTTGTCATCGTCTTCCTTTCAACTTCAAGCGCCGGTTGCCATGACGAAAGATATGAACAAACCATTCCGCCTGTTTGACCACGATCTGCCGGAATGGAATGTAAATATTTTCCATCTATTTTTACTATAATTTAACTGGAATTATTTGTCAAATCGTTTTTGTAATTTATTACCATTTTTGAGAAGCCCGGCATCCGTGCGAAAGACGGTTCCTTTCTCCGCAGCGGAAAACGGGCCGGCGGAACAGGCGGACAACGATCTCCGCATAACAAAAGACGGTGTTTCCAAAAGAGAATCCTTTCGGAAACACCGTCTTTCATCGTGTTCCTCACACCGCGAGAGCGGCCCGCATCTTCGCTCTGCCGCCCGGCATGCTTCTTTATTTCAGTCCATATATCCCGTTTTCATGTGTACGGAGTCTTCAGAGCCGACGTTCTTCAGATTCCGGAATTCCGATGTCTGCGACGACGATCTCCCCGCACCACCGTTCCGCTCCGGGAACCGCGTGTCCGTGCTTTTTCCTGTGAAAGGCCACCGTCACATCCGCTTCGACAGCTCCCTCCGCTGCTTCTCCGCTGTCCGCATTCATGCCGCTGGGCAGATCGAGGGCGCACACGGGGGCATCGTACGAATTCATCAGCGCCGCTGCCCTTTCGCCGTTGCTGCGCAGCGAACCGTGAAAGCCCGTACCGTAGAGAGCGTCGACGATCAGATCGGGCACCTCTGTCTCTCCGCGCTCCGCCGCTTCCGCATATCCGGAGAGATCTGCCGCCGACACACATTCCATCTCTTCTCCCTCCAGAAGTCTGAAATTGTACCGGGCATCTTCCGTGACCGGCTCTCCTTCGCACAGCACCACCGTAATTTCCGGACTGACGCCGTCACCGCCCGCACTGTTTTTCCTCTTCCCCCGGGAGGCAAAGAGCCGCGCCACCACAAAACCGTCCCCTCCGTTATTGCCCTTGCCGGCAAATATCAGAATCCGGCGCGCCAGGGGCCAGCGCTTCCTCATCTCTTCGAAAGCCGCAGTTCCCGCATTTTCCATCATCTGACGGTAAGGAAGACCTCTTTCATCCGCCTGCCGTTCGATCTCCTTCATCTCCGCCGCCGATACCGTGTATTCTTTCATATCTTCCTTCTCCTTTCCGCATTCTGCAGACTGCGCAGAACCCGTTTCTGCGAACTTCGCCCCGGAAATATCACAGCCGGCGGGATTTCCGTTCCGCCGGCTCTTCTTTCCGATTCCGTTTCTTCTTTGCGGCTCTCTTCACTCCACCAGATAGCCTTTTTCCCTGAGCTGTTCTTCGATGAGATCCAGCACTTCTTCACTCTCCGCTTCAATCGTATGATAGTGATAATCCGAGGTGATATTTTTCAGAGGACTCGATTTTCCCATGGCGATATCCGTCATGAACTCTCTTATCTTTCTCCGGGAGCTGATCTTCAGAGGGGCCTCTACTCTTCCGTAAACTCTGTGATTCACCATGACGCTGCACACCCTGCCTCCCAGATCGACGATACAGCTGAGTTCGTCCTCGATCTGCTCATCCGTGTGACGCACCTTGAACACTCTCGAGACTGCCGGCGCCTCGTTTATCACATAGCCGCGGCTTGTGGACAGAACCGGCCTTCCGGACGTGCGGATCAGCGCCATATCCTGTACGATCACCTGGCGGCTGACTCCGCAGAGGGATGCCAGCTCTCTTCCCGGCACCGGCGATTCGCTGTTTTCTATGATCGATATGATTTTTTCCCTGCGTTCTGAACCTGTCATCAGACTCCTCCTTTCCGCCTTTTTTTGAGTATACCGCAATTTCTGCCGGAAAGTCTACAGAGGCCGGAGATTTTTCATGGAAAGATCGAGAATTCCTGCGGAATGCGTCAGAGCTCCGCTGGATATATAGTTGACGCCCAGAGAGATCAGTCTCCGGATATTTTCTTTCGTCACATTGCCGGAGCACTCCGTCTCCGCCCGGCCGCCTATGATTTCCACCGATTTCCGGATGTCATCGTCCGACATATTATCCAGCATGATGATATCGGCTCCTGCTTTGCACGCCTCCCGCACCATGTCGACAGTCTCCGCTTCGATTTCGATGCGCCGCACGAAAGGAGCATACTCTCTCGCCAGTTCCACGGCTCTCTTCACGCCTCCCGCCGCCGCGATATGATTATCTTTCAGCAGCACGCCGTCGGAGAGATTGTACCGGTGATTGCAGCCGCCTCCCACGCGTACGGCATACTTTTCAAAAATTCTCATATTCGGCGTCGTCTTCCGCGTGTCAAGCAGTCTGGTTCCGCTTCCCTCCAGCAGACGGACGACTTCGCGGGTATAGGTGGCGATCCCGCTCATCCTCTGCAGATAGTTGAGGGCGACCCGTTCTCCCGACAGAAGAACCCGGATATCGCCGCGGACGACTGCCAGCAGCTGTCCTTTTTTCACGTCATCGCCGTCCTTACAGAAAAACTCCGTCTCCGCATCTCCGTCCAGCAGCCTGAAGACCCGCTGAAAGACGGAAAGTCCCGCGATGACACCGTCCTGTTTGCAGATGAGCTCCACTTCTCCGGCGACGGCTTCCCGCATCACGGCGTTCGTCGTCACATCTTCGCTCGAAATATCTTCTTCCAGCGCCTGCAGCAACAGGCGGTCCACCTGAAGAGACATCGTGATTTCATTCATTTTCCTTTCTCCTCGCTCAAATATTCAGATCAGATTCCCGCATCATCTCTTTTCAGAAATTTGCGGCCGCCCCGGCAGGTACCTTTTCTTCTGCCTGCTCCTCCGCGATTTTTCCGGCTGCCCGCTTCGCAAATACGAGACTCTCCAGAAGAGAATTGCTGGCCAGCCTGTTCATGCCGTGGACGCCGTTACAGCTGGTCTCTCCCACGGCGAAAAGCCCAGGCATCGAAGTCCGGCTGTCGGAATCCACCCAGATTCCCCCCATGAGATAATGCTGCGCAGGAACCACGGGAATCCATTCTTTCGTGACGTCGTATCCCTCTTCCAGGCAGCGCCGGTGGATATTCGGAAAATGTCTCAGAATCGTTTCTTCTCCCAGCGGTTCCATGGAAAGCCAGACATAAGGCATCTTATCTTTTTCCATCTGCTTTCGGATGGCTTCCGTCACCACGTCGCGGGGCTGAAGCTCGTCGACAAAACGTTTTCCGTCTCTGCCGTACAGCAACGCCCCTTCTCCGCGCACCGACTCCGAAATCAGAAACCGCCGGCCCGGCTTTTCCGAATAGAGCGTAGTGGGATGAATCTGTACGCAGTCGGTATTTTCCAGCCGTATCCCATGCGCTTCTGCGATGCGCAGCCCGTCTCCGGTGAGGTGCGGATAATTGGTGGAATGATCGTAATTTCCTCCGACTCCTCCGCAGGCGAAAATCGTAAAATCCGCATAAATATTCACATCGCCCCTGCTCTCGCTCTGCGCTTTCACTCCGGCACAACATCCGTCCTCTTCGACGATATCTGTCATCGTCAGATATTCCAGAATCTCGGCATTCGGCAGTTCTCTCACGCGTTTCAGCAGCGTGCCGGTTATCTCTTTTCCTGTCTCGTCCTCGTGGTACAGAATCCTGGGTCTGGAATGGGCTCCTTCTCTCGTAAACGCCGGACCGCCGTCTCGCTTTTCAAAACGGACACCGTATCCCACCAGATCGGAAATAATGTCCCGGGAACTCCGGATCATGATGTCTACCGACTCTCTTCTGTTTTCGTAATGACCTGCCCGCATTGTGTCTTCAAAATATAGGCTGTAGTCCTCTTCATCCCGCATGACACTGATGCCGCCCTGAGCCAGAAAAGAATCGCTGCTCTCCGCGTCCGATTTTGTAATCAGAATAATCTTCCGGTCCCGCGGCAGGTTGAGCGCCGCAAAAAGTCCGCTGACACCCGTTCCCACGATGACCACATCTGCTTTCATATTCAATGTGAATTCCTCCTATCCGTCAGGAAAGTTCCAGCATGCGCTGCAGAGGCCGACGTGCGGCCTGCGAATCCGATTTTTCCATCTGCACTTCCGGTTCTTCATTTTCCAGCGCGCGTATCACCTTTTCCAGAGTGACAGTCTTCATGCCCGGACAGATCTGTCCTTTTCCCACGGGGTAAAATTTCTTATTGGGATTTCTCCGCTGAAGTTCGTAAAATATTCCCTCTTCCGTACCGATGATAAAAGATTCTCCTTCGTTTTCCGAGGCAAACCGGAGAATACCCGCCGTACTTCCCGCATAATCCGCCAGTTCCGTGACCTCAGGCCGGCATTCCGGATGAACGAGGACGAGAGCCTCCGGATGCGCTTCTCTGGCCCGAAGAATATCCTGCGCTTCGATGTCGTGGTGAACAGGACAGAATCCCGGATGAAAAATGAAATTCTTCTCGGGAAGCTGATCCGCGATAAAATGCGCCAGATTCTGATCGGGAATGAAGAAAATATTTTTCTCCGGCAGCGCTTTCACGATCTTCAGCGCATTCGAAGAGGTAACGCAGACATCGGAAGCCGCTTTCAGTTCCGCCGTCGAATTGACGTAGCACACTACCGCCAGATCGTCATATTTTCTTCTCACTTCTTCGATCTGCTCCCGGGTGGCCATATGAGCCATGGGACAATCCGCTTCCGGCTCCGGAAGCAGCACTTTCTTCCCTTCATTGATAATTTTTGCACTCTCGCCCATAAAAGAGACACCGCAGAGCACGATGATGTCCGCATCCGACTCCGCCGCTTTTTCGCTGAGAAAATAGGAATCGCCCACGCAGTCCGCGATGGCCTGTACCTCCGGCCTCACATAATAGTGAGCCATAATTACCGCGTTCTTTTCCTCTTTTAATCTGTTGATCTGTTCTGCCTCTGTCATGTCTGTAACCCGCACCTTTCCTGACATATACATCCCGCTTCCGGCCGCACTGTATCTGCATGAAAAACAGAAAAGCAAGGCGTCAGCAGCGGATGCGATTTCTTCTCTCCTGGATAAAACATGACTATTTTACCACGACAGATGACATATGACAAGACAGTAGTAAATACAGAATGTCGATGACTGTTTTACGAAAAAACTCCGGATCCTGAAAATCAGAACCCGGAGTTTTAATCTTCTGCACGGCGCAGCCTTTTTCACATCCTTCTCATTCCTGTTTCAGGAATTCCTCCACCGCGTCGTTAAATTCTTTCCATTTTTTGTAAGCTATGAAGTGATCGCCGCGGATCAGCTTCAGCTGCGCATCCGGAATATTCTCAAAGATGAGCCTTGTATGAGACGTTTTCACCATATCCCGCGTTCCGGCGATAACCAGCGTCTTCATTTTCATTTCCCGCAGATCTTCCGGCTTCAGCGCAGGATCATGGACCATCAGACCTACCATCTCCGCATTCTTCACGGCTTTCGCACTGACACTCTTAAAAAGACTCCAGAAAACGTATCTCAAGAGAATAGGCAGGCACACCGCTGCATACATACCTGAAAAATACAGATTTGCTCCGTTCAAGATCAGCCTGTTTACCCGCTGTGGATAGCGCAGAGCGAAGACGAGAGCCGTATTGCCCCCGTCGGAAAACCCCAGTATATGGGCTTTTTCGATTCCGTGCCTCTCCATAAAATCATTCAGATCGTCGGCAAACCGGCTGATGGAAAAAGGCCCGTCTCCCCGCGGACTCCTGCCGTGTCCCCTGGTATCGACAGCGATCACCCGATATTCCTCTGAGAAATAATCGATCTGGTGCCGGAAATATTCCGCGCTCTCGCTGTTTCCGTGCAGCAGAATCAGCGGATATCCGCTGCCCGCTTCTTCATAGTAATGTTCAAATTTCATCTCAGTTCTCCCTCATTCCCGTCATGAAAAAGCAGCGGCAGGCATTCTCTCTGTTCCGCTGCTCTCTGTTTTCCGCGTTCTGACTGTTCTCCGCGACGGATCAGCCGCCAGGCCGGAGCGTTACTCCTCAGACTCCGTCTCTTTTTCGCCTTCATCGACGGTGACCTTGATCTTGTCGACCCGGTGACCCGATGCCTTTACGATCTCGATGAGACAGTTATCATATACCAGCTTTTCGCCTTCCCTCGGAATCCGCTCGAAGATCTCCGTCACCCAGCCGCTCACTGTCACCATATCCATATCATCTTCCGTTCCGATGATCTCCAGAAGCTTATCGACGCCGGCGCTGCCCAGTATGAGATACTCGCGGCCGGAAAGCTGCTCCACATCGTAAACCACCTTGTCGTGCTCGTCCCAGATATCTCCTACGAGTTCCTCGAGAATATCTTCCATCGTCACGATACCGGAGGTTCCGCCAAACTCGTCTACAACGACCGCCATATGCAGATTCTGGCGCTGCAGCTCCTTCAGCAGATTTCCGATCTTATTTGTCTCCGGCACGAATACAGCAGGTTTCATGATGCTGCGGATATCCGCCTCTTCGTTCTCATTCCCGGAACCGCCGTCTTTTTCGCGTTTTTCCGCAAGGAATGCGTAGAAATCCTTCTGATGGAGAATTCCGGCAATGTGATCCCGCGTCTCTTCATAGACCGGCAGTCTTGAAAATCCCGATTCGCGGAACAACTTTGAGATTTTTCCATAATCCGTGGTTGCAGAGGATACCGCCACCATATCGGTACGCGGAATCATGATCTCACAGGCCTCCACCTCGGAAAATTCGATGGCATTGCGGATCAGAGCACCTTCCTGGCAACCGATACCGCCGTCCTGCTCGGCCTCCTCCACGATCATCAGGAGTTCTTCTTCGGTGATCGACTTATCGTCCGTCGTCTTGAACAGCAGCAGAATCAGCTTCTTCCACATGCGGAACAGGAAGTTCAAAGGCGTCATAACCAGCATGATAGCCCGGATCACCGGAGCCGACACCATGGCGAACTTTTCCGGAAACTCTTTCGCTATACTCTTCGGAGAGATCTCGCCGAAAATGAGGACGATCACCGTCGTCAGCAGTGTGGACATTCCTGCGCCCGCCTGTTCTCCCATCATCCTCACGAAGAGAACGGTGAACAGTGAAGAGCAGGCGATGTTCACGATATTATTTCCGATGAGTATCGTAGACAGAAGTCCGTCGAAATCATCTGCCAGCTTCAGTACCAGTTCGGCTCTTTTATTTCCTTTTGCCGCAAGATTCTTCATCTTGATCTTATTTAACGAAGAAAAAGATGTCTCTGTCGCCGAAAAATAGGCAGACAGAATGATACATATTACGATTAAAATCAATGACCCTGTACTGTTTTCCATATTTGTTTTACTCCTTCTTAATTCTTGCTTTTATCTTTTCATCCCTCTATTGCATTTCAGCCGGCTGAGGTGTTTTCTGTCACAGCGCATCAAAAAAAGCATCACCGGCGCCATGAAAATGGCGCAGTGATGCCTTGGATTTTCTGCTTTCTGACAAAATTTATATATTTACCTGTTTCTCGGCACGATCGGGGTGAACCCCCGTCTGTATTATCCCGCATACTTCCTCCGAACGCAATATCGTCTGCAACAAAACGGCATGGTATATATATCCGTTTTTCAGTTATACGAAATATGATAACAAAAAACGTCTGCCGTTACAAGAGATATTGCTGAGATTCTCTCTTCCGCCGCATTGTATTTTCTCCTCCCCCTCTGTATAATAGCGGAAAAGGAGGTATGAATTATGAAGTATTCCGTTGTCGTAAGCAGCCGCACAGGCAATACGAAAATGCTGGCGGATGTCATCTCCGCACGCCTGTCCGGCCGCAATGTCATCTATACCGGCAGTCCGGCCGATGAAGCCGCCGAAGCCGATTTTATATTCGCCGGTTTCTGGACGGACAAGGGAAGCTGCGACGATTCCGTCCGCCGTTTTCTCGAAAAGCTGGAAAACAAAACTGTTTTTCTCTTCGGCACGTCCGGGTTCGGCCAGAGTCCCGCGTATTTCGAGGAAATTCTCGGCCGTGTAAAGGCGTTTCTTCCGCCTTCCTGCACCGTCGCAGGCACATTTATGTGTCAGGGAAAGATGCCGCCGTCTGTCCGGGAACGCTACGAAGCCATGCTGGCGGGAAATCCGGACGACGAAAAAATCCGGGCAATGATCGCCAATTTCGACACGGCGCTCTCCCATCCTGACGAAAATGATCTCAACAGTCTGAAATCCGCGTTAGACGCTCTGAATCTGGAATGACCGGGTCTTTTACTTCTCCGCAGCCAGCATGACAGCTGCTTTTACTTCAGACTCACCGCTGTTCAGGTCGCACTCCGAGCCGTCTGTGACGGTGATTCTTATCTCGTAAATCTGCTCCGGACTGAGTTTTTCATCTGCCCCGATTTCCGTTCCGTCCCCGCGGGTGAGAGACCAGCCGGAGCTGTATTCTTTCAGCGCACCGTCCGCCGTTTCGCCCAGAAGTCTGTAGTCACCGCCGCTTCCTGGAAAGGCCGTTGACCCGAAAAGCCATCACCGTAGGTTCTCCGATATTTTCAGCCTCAGCGTTGTGAATCCAGGTTGTAGCCTGCAGATTTTCTCCTGCATCACTCAGCCGCTCCGCGCTGCAGATTTCTCTTTCCATCTTCTTTATATCCAGCTCCGCATACGGCTTCTCCGGCAGATAGGCGAACCGGTCTCCCAGGCAGAGCAGCTCCAAATTAGTCGTAGAGATTGTCGTAAGACTGCTTTGACGAATCAGCATCCGCCTCATAGAGACCTTTGTTTCCGGCTCCGTACCAGTTGCATACGAGAGTGGAAACCTGTTCCGGATCAGAAGAAAAGACCAGAATCGAATTTTCCACCGAAACGGTGACGTCCTCCATGACCTCAAACACCGGACATTCGGCGACGACCTCACCCGTACTCACATCCTTTCGGGTGAGAGGAAATGACATTTTCTGCACCTTCCTCCTCTCCAAGCCGGTATACATGAATATAGTTCTCCGCATTGATCTCTTTTCCTCCGATAACAGCATCGATATATTCTCTAAGGAAGCTTCCCAGCGTCTTCACCGGATCGCTGTTCACATCTCTTATGGCGACTCCGCCCCTGATCACTCCTTTTTCCGTTTCCTTTTTATTCCTTTATATTTTCAGCATATGTTATTTTACAAAAAACAATCTCTATCTAAATTTTTTCATCTACAAGAACAAAAAGTCATCGTATTGTGTCGAAATTTTTTCCGGACTATAATGAAACCAGAAAATGTGAAATGAGGTGAAACCTTTATATGAAAATAAAGAAAATCTGGATATCTTCTGACAGCGGAAAACACACCCTGCACATTCTGGGAGGAATCCCGGGTATTGCATTGCTGATGACAGTGCTCATCATAGGCGGAATATTTCTGTCATTCTTCTTCGACTGGCCGCGCAAGATATTTTCTGTCATACTGTGTCTCGCAGTCACCGCTCTGGGCGTGTTCCTGGCTCTTCGGCTGGGGCAGCGGACAGTACGGGATGTCACTGTCTTTTTTCTGACAGAAAACGGCCGCTTATATGCTATCGACGCCCGCCGGCTTTCCCGTTACGGACACAGTATCACGAGCTATTTCGCAGGAACTCTGCAGACTCAGCAACTGCTCCGTCATTTTTCAAAAATATCTCATATCCCTGCCGGAGCCGATGAAATTCTCAAAGTAGAACATATCAGAGAAAACAGTACTCACTACGTATTTCGCTGTCAGACTGGAGGACCAGACCGCAGCCCAGTTCGCCGCACCTATTTTCTCGTTAAAGGATATCCCGACGAAGAATCGTTGCTGCAGCATATGGAACGCCGGCAGAACTGGGAAAGTACGCTGGAACCTGTCTCCTGCAGACATCGTCCTGCAGTCCTCATCAGTTGTCTGCTTCTGGCTGTATTCGCAATCCTGTGCCTGCTGAGCCATCCCGTATGTTCCAGGCTTCCTCATTCCATTTATTTTCCATGCTTAGGAGGCGCATTTCTGGCATTTTTTTCTCTGATATATTTCGTTATCCGATGCCGCCGCGGAGAATGACCTTTCTTCACCGTCGTCGTACCAGAAAGATCAATTCTTCCGCCTGCTCCGGCTTCTGCCATTATCTCGTACATATTGACAACTTCTTCAATCTTTGTGAGTTTCCGTATTGTACCGTATTTCCACTGATAACTTTCATGGCTTTCAGATTCAGCATCGCTCTGATTCGGCAGCTTCTCAGAATACCTGTAATTCCGTTATGCAGGTATCCTGATATTTTGTTCCCGGATATACCGACAGGATTTCCAGCCGGATATAATTTGTAATCACCGGTTTATCAAATACAATGCGCTGCTCTCCTTCAAAAACGTCTTTCAGTGTGTAATCCCGGTGACTTCCATCCGAAAAGTGAAGCCGGATTTTTTCGGCGCGGCTGTTTTTCCGATACAGATCCGAAGATTTTTTATATCCGTTACTGACAGAAACGCCATTGATACTGTAGGTACGGTCAAAGGAAATCTTCAGCCATTCTCCGATGCCGTCACCAGATGCATCTTCCACCCACGCGGTCCGGTAACTTCCGTCGATGACATTTTCCGGACGGTGGACCAGATGTCCCGTGCTTTCATAATATTCCTGAAGATACGACGAAGCGGAAACTTCTGAAATAATATCGTTCGAAATCTGCTCCGCGTACAATTCTTCCACCCGGTGATATTCTGCTGTCGCTTCTGCCCGGTATCCGTCTGCAGTCAGCAGCAGACGAATTTCACGTTCCGAGCTGTCCGTATCGCCGTCAGAAGTGAATTTCACCGTGAACTGATTCTGCTGAACCTGCAGGATGCTGTCATAAATACTCTGTACATCCTGAGGCTGATCCGCTGCAAAACACTTTCCTCCCGTAGCCGATGCCACATCATTCAGATCTGACATCAGGCTTCCGTCAAAGGTGATGATATAAATCGGAATTTGTAATTCCTGTGCCAGAGCTATGATATTTTCCCTGGTAGTCTGGCTGGCATTATCCATCCCGTCGGTAGCCGCCACGATACATTTCTGTCCTTTCTGGCTGTTGGTGCACAGCAGTGCGTGTTCCAGAGAATCCCAGAATGCAGTTTGTCCGGAAGGACTGATGCTGTTCAGCTCACTGCGGATTCCATCGTAAGAATCTGTAAAGTCCTCCAGTGTATTTTGCGTACTGTTAAAAGATATCAGAGCTGCCTGATAATTGTCCTGCTGTTCCATCCGTGACAGCAGATGAAGAATCGCATCTCTTCCGTAAAGATATTTGCTGTACTCTTTCATACTGGCGCTGATGTCCATGACGAAACAGATGTTTTTCTGCACCGCCTGCAGACTCTTCACCTCTGCCTGAACGGTCTTTCCGTTTTCCTCCGTAATTTCCATTATGCCGTTTTTCAGCTCTGAGATGTCATTGCCCTGCAGATCGCACAATCGGAAATACAGTTCCACCTCAGGATATTCGTGTGTATCCGCCTGGGTCAGCTGAATTTCCAGCTCCTCACCGGAAGTCTGCGACGCATTCTGTATGTCAGCGTCTGCCTCCGCACCGGGCTTCGTCTGCCCATCGCCGTCTTTTGCTCCGTTTCCGAACACCCCTGCAGCGAAAAGAATTCCGCAGACGAGCAGCACAGCCAGGACGGCTGCACAGATTCCGATAACCATTTTCTTCTTTCCTGCAGAAACCGCAGTCTCTATCTTCGGAGATACACGTTCCGCAGCATTCTCCAGAGGTGCGCCGCAGGACCGGCAGAAAGCATCCTGTACCCCTGACTCCGCTCCGCAGCGAGGACAATATTTTCCTTTATTTTCCATTTTATATACTGCCGGCAACCGGCCGGACCGCCCGGGCTGCTCCGCCGTTTCCAGCTCACTCCTTTCATTTTCACTCCTTTTTTGCAAAAACAAACACACAGGCTGCCGTATCCCTACTTTACAGGAATACGATTGCCAGATTCAGTATATCAGACTTATATATAACAGGCTATAAAAAAGACCTTCCGCAGCTGACCTGTATCGCTGCAGAAGGTCTTTTTTCATTACTCTGTTTCAATTTCGATAACTGCAGTATTTCCTCCCAGCAGTTCTGAAATTTCACTGTCAGAAAGGCCCTGGATATGTCCCAGTTTTGTATAACTCCAGGAGTTTTTGCCGAAAAAAAGAACCATCTGATTTCCGGAATACAAAACAATATCCCCGGTCCGCGCTGTCATCTGAACATCATTTTTTGAAAAACTCCGGGGCAGACTTCCAACCTGCTCAAATCCTCCGTAAAGTGACGTATTTACAGTTATTTTGCCGTTGCGGACATATTCAGCCAGTTCACTCACCGCTTTTTCTCCGGTCCACTGTACATCCACTTCTTTCCCGTTGATTTTCAACTTTAATTCGTTTTTCTGCATTGTATCATTCTCCAAATCTTTTGCACTTTTTTCATAAACCGATGCCTGATATTCCGTGCCCGGTGAACCGTTTGCAGACTGCTCCTGTAAGGAAGAATCTTCTGCGCAAGCCGTCAGAATCGCCGCCAGAAGGATCAGCAAACTCAGCAGAAAGCATTTTTTCATGCCAGAATTTCCTTCCATCTCTGAATCTACTGTATTTTCTTACCCGCTTCATATGCGGCAGTCAGCGCCCCATGCCCTTTCACATCGCCGGCATCGGTTACTCCGCCTGCAAAGATCACGTCCTTCAGCTCCGCTCTCTCAAAACAGTCTGTCCATCCCTGAATGGCTTTTTCCGTCCCTTCGACGGTTTCGGCTTCTTCTTCCGCCGCTGCCGCCAGGAGATAAACGTCCGTGAAAGCGTAATCCGAACCGTACAGCGGATTCGATCTGTCCAGCATCGTCTTCAGCTGGCCTGAAACGCTGTAGTAATAGACTGGCGTCGCAAAAGCGATCACATCGGCGTCATGCATGGCAGAGACGATCCCCGCCGCATCATCTCTGATGACACATCCACCGGTTTTCAAACAGGCCATGCAACCCTTGCAGAAAGAATAAGACTTGTCTCTCAGATATACCATTTCCACCTGATTCCCGTTTTCTGTCGCGCCTTTTGCAAACGCCTCCGCAAGCATTTCTGAATTTCCGTCTTTGCGAGGTGTGGATGAAAGGATCAATATTTTCTTACTCATAAATGTGACTTCCTTTATTTATTTCTTTCTAATTCTCGTTCTGTTTTGCTATAACTGTCATATCGATGATAAAACATAAACCTGACTTCCGGTCAAGTATTTTATGGTATTTTTTCGAAGTTTTTTACGAATACGGTTTGACAGGCGGCGGAAAGAAAGCCCAAAAACGGAAAGAAAAAGGACGGTCTTCTATAACCGTCCTTTTAAATAAAATTGCAACCAATCTGATATCGTTCCTCTATGCCTGTTGTACGACAGACTGCTGATCCATCTTTGCTTTTACTATGTACTGGCCGCCACTCACTCCTCCGAAAAGATACTGGCCAGCCTGATTCGTCTTAGTCGTGGCTACCAGCATTTCACGCACAGTTCCGTCTTCCGTTGCTGTCAGCTGATACAGCCCAACGAAACAGCCTGCCACCGTGTTTCCGCCGCTGTCCCGTATGATACCGCTGACTGTTCCGCTGTACGTTTTGGAATCCACCACCATTGTCATATCTACATTTACAATGGAACCGCCGGTGATCGTAGCGGTAATTGCGGCAGTAGACACATAGCCTTCTGCTGTCGCGAGAAGCGAGTAAACACCGTCCGCCACATCATAGAAAGCGAATTCACCGTCGGCTGCGGTGTATGTCGTCGCAACTGCAGATTCCACTGTATTGTTCAGAGTGATTTTCACTCCTCCCAGAGGAGTTCTCGTTCCGTCTCCATTAGTTAGACTGAGAATACCCGCAATAGCTCCCAGATTCAGAGTTTCATCCGCGATGCAGACCAGATCGGCCTTTATCGTTTCCGTTCCGCTCAGAGTCACGCCTGCGGCATCACTCAGAAGATATCCGTCTTTGACAGCGCCTAAGCTGTACGTTCCCTGAGGAATTTCCGACAGAGTATAAGTTCCGTCTTCACCCGTGATCGTGTGCTTATAAGGCATTCCTGTGCTGTCGAAGAGCTTTACGGTAGCGTCCGGAATCGGGACGCTTCCATCTGTCACAGTTCCGTAAACGGTTCCGCCTGTCTGCGCAGCAGGGTCCAGATTCAAATCTACATTCGCTTCTTCCAGACCTGTTATAGAAAAATCTTCACTGTATTTGAGTCCGAGAAAATCCTGTTTGATATCTGCCATTTCTATACCTCCTGAATCATTCCTTCTTAACCGGATAACCTAAAAGAAATCCTATGGAGCCCGACAGAAAATCTCTGAGCTGGGACGAAGCTGACAGAGCTGAATCGGTCAAAGGTAGCATACCGCTGTTTCTCATCACCAGGAGAAACAGCAGACTTACCATTCCCACACTACTGATCAGGATGATCTGAAGCGTTTCTCTTTCATTTTCACGTTTTACCTCGTTCAGAGACTCTGTCAGATCATCGGGATGCTTTGCTTCTCCGTCGTTTTTTCCGTAAGACTTCTCCGGAGAAGAATTCGGGAAATTTTCTTTGTTCTCTTTCCCGTTTTCTTCCCCGTACATAGTATGCGTCGTCTTTTTTTCCGTTACTTCTCCGGAACTGCTTCCTAAAAAACGTCCGCTGAGAAAGTATCCGAAAATCGATGCTGCAGATGTCCTCACAATGACATCAAACGGACTGTCCGTTTCATGCATCAGAATCCCATATCCGGACTGAATGATCAGAATACTCAGAAACAGAAAAAGACTGATATCTGCAGGGTGAAGTTTTTTCAGAAAAGCTGCTGATTTTTTCCTCCCGGACATTTTCTTCTTTTTCATCTTCCCGTTCCTCCTTCTATCATAGTCCAGAGTATGCGAAAAGATGAGCTCTGTCACTTTGTCCACCTGTTTCTGTTCTTCTATATAAAAAGCTTTCTAGGTTCTCAATCTTCGCACAGAGGCAGCTTGAGCAGAAAAGTGCTGCCCTTACCTTTCCGTGACTGCACCTCTGCAAGGCCATTATGTTCTAGCGCGATTTTCTTTACTAGAAACAGTCCCAGGCCTTCTCCGCCTCCGTCCGGGCGGCTGGAAAATCCTCTGTCAAATATATGCGGCAGATCTTCCTCCGAAATCCCGACTCCCGTGTCTCTTACTGAAATTACGGCATTTTGCCCGTCTGTCTGCAAGGCAAGTTCCACCATTCCGTCTTCATTCGTAAAGGACAGCGCGTTGTAACAGAGGTTCTCAAGAGCAACTGTCAGCCTTTCCTCGCTTCCCCGCACTTTCAGTCTTTCCCCGGGCAGACGCAGATAAAAGCTGAGGCCGCTGATCTCCATATCAGGACGGTTCCTCTTATAGAAATCCTGCAAAAAATCATTTAGACAGATCATGCTCGCAGATGATATTTCCCGCTCACCTCTTGAAAAATTCTGCAGCTGGTCAAAACGCTGACCTACCGTCTCTGCACGTTCCACAAGGGCCTCCAGATAATCTGCCGTTTCCCTATCGAGTTCTACACCGCCGTTTCGTACCAATTCGGCATAGCTCTGCAGAGCAGAAAGGGGATTCTTTACATCATGAAGCAGGTTTGCCAGAAGTTCCCGTCGTTCTTTCAGCAGGGTTTCCATTCCCCTCGTCTTTTTCTCCACTTCATCCTGAAGATGGTGAGTCAAGCGGCGGTTTTCCCGGGCAATCATGACTCCTCTCTGTACCATCAGTGCTGCAAATCCCAGAACCAGAACGAATCCGCCGTACTCCTGCGGCCACGCCCCGGAGACCGGTTCAAAGTGATTCACCGTCACCACTGAGAATATGAGACAAAGACCGTAAAGTCCCGATGCGCACAGCAGACAACGCCTCGCGAGAACGCTGAAGTGCAGAGCGAAACCCGCCAGAAATAGCAGATAGATACCGATCATCAGTTTCCAGAAGAACAGGAACGTCCCGTAAAGATTGATGATCATAGGTGCGTGTGGTAAAATTAATAATGGAAATAATACGGTTACAGCGCACAGACCGGTGGAAAGCGGCACAGCGATTTTCCGTTGATACCAGCGTTTTTCCATGTCCGATAATTCTCCTGCCAGAAGAACCGCACACAGAAGAACCCCGCTGCTGCAGAAATCTTCCAGCGCATACAGAGGACGTATGGCAGAGATATTCAGCAGACGGAAAAACGGATACGATATCCAGATCGAATAAAACAGACACAGCAGACCCATTCGCCGCGCCGCCCTGTCATGCCCTCTCAGCCACTGGGACAAATTGACGAGTGCCACGGTCAGCGATACAAAACACAGAAATCCATATACGATCATACGAAGCGCGATCATCCGGAAGACAGCTTCCGGAGTTCCTATCGCAGGAGGATAATACATGCCGGAATAATAATGAGTGTAATTGACGCACTGCACGATGATCTCCGTATCTCCGTCTGCCGTAAAACTGTAAATACTGTCTGTTACGCTCGGCGAATAGGGTGATATTTCTCCCTGACTGCCTGCGAGCCGGCCGTCGATGTAAACTCTGCCCGCGCACAGCAGTTCCTGTAGGTAGAGAGCCAATTCTACAGGCTGTCCTTCGTTTTTCAGGATCAGACGATAAGTGACAGCACCGTACGGACTGCCCAGATGCGCTGAAAAATTCGGATATTCTCCGATATATGTGTAGAATTCCGGAGAAATACCTCCAGCAAAATCTTCGGGATCCAGTAATTCACCGGGATAATATTCCCATCCGTCCACCAGAAAAGCGGTATCATCGGGATCATCCTGGAGAACGTTATACCCATATCCTCCCGGAAGCGCCGAAGTATATTTATTGTCCCACTGGAACAGATGCCAGCAGGCCGATATTCCGATCAGCAGTACAATCGTGATAATCACAATGCTGTATCCTGTCTGTCTGTTCATGATGCACCTCACAAAATCATCCGGGGATAAATAAAAAATAAATTGAATAACAAATTCAAATATCATTTCAGATAAAATGAAAGGGGTTTCTACGCCTATGATACTCAGAAAAAACAGAAAATTTATTTTCCTGCCGCTGCTGTGCATTCTGACACTTTCACTGGGCTGGTACAGCGTTGTACCTGTCTTTGCCGGCGAATTTACTGAAACGGATACAGGATCTTCTGTTACCGCCCCTCCTGCCGACGATCCGAGTGATCCTCCTTCCATCGACCAGGACGACCCTCCTGCCGGCGATCCGGGTGATCCTCCTTCCATCGACCAGGACGACCCTCCTGCCGACGATCCGGATGATCCTCCTTCCATCGACCAGGGCGACCCTCCTACTGGCGATCCGAGCGATCTTCCTTCTATCGACCAGGGTACTCTTCCGGATCTGTCCGGCGACTCGGATTCCTCCGTAGAAAATTATACGGTAGTACTCGATTCCATGACTATCGGCGAGGGAGAATGCATCGAATATACGACCATCTCCTCTGAATTTGCAGGAAATCAGCTGCCGGAAGGTATGTACCCTGGAAATCTGACGGTTCAGCTCTCCGGTCAGATCGTCGTGGAAAACGGCGGTTTTCTCAGCATCGGAACGCTTTCCATCGGCAGCGACAGCGAAGCTTCTCCTGTCATCAGCGGCACGCTGTCAAAAAAAGGACTGATCGTGGTAAAAGCCGGAGGCACGCTGAATCTCACCTCCACTCTGTTTGATACGGACGGCGAGGGTTTTCTGATCGTTCAGGAGCCCGGAGCCTCTGTGACGCTCACCGCCATACAAAACAGCGAAGGTCTCGTCAGCTGGAGCCCTCCTCTGGTAAATAACGAGTGCGACACGCCTGATGACGTCTATCTGGAAGAAGGCACACTACTCACCAGAGAACATCTCCCTGCTTCTATGAGATGCAATCTCCAGTATATGGGTTCGGAAGACAGGACAGACGTCTCACTCGTCTGGGATATGAGCGGATATTCGGGTGAAACTTCCGGCGAAGTAACACTTTCCGGCTCCTTTGCGGATGAAAACGGTCAGCCTCTACTCTCGTTCCGTCCCCTAACCCTGACGGTCCACTGGTACACACCGGGAAAAATCGTAGTGACAGATACCTCCTGGCACGGGAACGACGCCTGCACGGCCGAACTGACGGTACCCGAATTCCCTGAAGATGCAGGGGAAATCTGCGGTGAAGTCTCATACGATGAAGGCAAGACATGGATCGAATGGGATAGTGACGTTTTCGATATCGTCCAGGATACTGACGGCAATTATGTCTGTATTTTCGAAGTTCCCGATGATACGCCCCGCTGGTACCGTATCACCGCGGAAGATTCCTGGGCACCGGAATTTTGGGTTTCAGACGCATTTCTCCTCCCGACGGATGATAGCGACGATCAGTCCGGCAACCGGGGCGGAAGCACATCGCCCGTAACGCCGGAAAGAGAACCTGAACCTGTACCGGATAAATTCCCTGACAGTGTTACAGAACCTTATACTCCGCCTGACGGCACAGATACCGCAATCTCAGAATCCTCACCGGGATCTTTGGAAAGCTCTGATGAAACAAATAAGCCTGGAAATTCAACGGTGACCCAGCCTGATGAAAGAAACCCGCTTCCTGCTGCAGAGGAAACTGCCGATCTGCCGGCTATAGGATATTTTTCTTCCGTTCCTTCAGAAACTCTTTCTCGTGCGGCAGTCGCCGGTTCCTCTTCTTCAGAGAACGGCGCAGGGAATACGTCTGAAACAATAAGGGCTGACGTTTCCCTTTCGAGCACAGGTACCGCAACAGATGAAACAGGAAACGACACGTCAGCTCCCCGCACACTCTCCCGTAGCGCTCAAATTCTCGCAGCAGCAGTGGGATTCGTTTTCTGCGGCCTGATCGCGGCGGCGACAGCCGGTGTCTTTCATTTCCGTAGGAAGAGATAATAAAATTATTTTATAAACATTTTTTACATATTTCTATCATTCCCGTCACCCCGGATTTCCGGGGTGTTTTTTTCCGCCTCTTCTTCTCCGCGGAAGCGGTATCCCTTTCTCCTCACCGTCTCCACATACCCCGCACCGGGACACAGACGGTCCAGCTTCTGCCTGACTCTGGCCATACACACTTGTATATTGTGACGACCCTGATTGATGGGAGCTTTCCACACCCGATCGTATAATTGCTCATAGGAGAATACCTGACCGGGATTCTGGGCCAGGAAAGCCAGAAGATCGAATTCCAGCGCAGTGAGAGAGATTTTTCTTTCCTCGTAACGGACCTCTCTCAGACCCAGATCGATTTCCAGCTTCCCGCTTCGCAGAACTTCGCCTTTCACGATATTATTATGCCGTTCGATGCGCAGGCGCAGGCGCAGCTCAAGTTCGACAAGGGAATACGGCTTTCCCAGATAATCGTCACCTCCCGCCATCAGTCCCTTAATCCTGTCATCCGTCTCCGCGTAGGCAGAAAGAAAAATCACGGGTACTCTGCTCTTTTCTCTCAGATGGCGACAGACAGTTACTCCGTCCATCCCGGGCATGTCCACATCTAACACCACGGCATCAAAAGCCGCTGTCTGAGCCAAAGCAAGAGCTTCCTCTCCACTATCCGCCCGAAAAACTTCATATCCCTGCTTTCTCAAAAAAATTTCATTTGTATTTTGAATATGCATATCATCGTCTACCAGCAATACGCGATACATTTCCTTCCTCCCTTCTTTATTATACCTTCCTACATTATATAACATAATAAAAATTATGCACTATCACTTAAAAGCGTAAAAGTCACATTACCGTCACATTACCGGGATTTTGTAGATAATCTCGCGTTTCTGACAGATAATGTATGTAATCATATGTTTCAAATTCAGCGGCTTTCAGCTATTTTCCCAATGGATGGAAAGCCGTCACAACAGTGGTGTCTATTCGGAACTCAGGCAGGAATCTCTTTCTGAGCCGGAGGTCTCGGAAGACCTTCCGTCGGTAGATTTCGGCGTCCTCCGGAAAATCAATCAGGATACTGCCGCCTGGCTCTATTGTCCCGGCGTTCTCAGCTATCCGGTTGTACGGAGTGATGACAACTCCTATTATCTGGACCATCTTTTCGACGGGTCGCAGGGTTCCGCCGGCTGTCTCTTTCTCGACAACAGATCGGCGGCGGATTTTTCGGACCGGCATTTCGTCATCTACGGACATCATATGAAAGACGGCTCTATGTTCGCAGCTCTGGAAAATTACAGGGAACAGTCATATTACGACGAACATCCCGTCATGTATCTGATCACCCCGGAAGCGACTTACGGGATCGCGCTCTTCACCGCTTATACGGCAGATACGGCGAGCGACGCCTGGCGTGTGGAATTCAGCGACGACCGCCAGTTCAGCCTGTGGCTCGAGTCAACCGCCGGCCGTTCCTTCTTTGAAAGCGACGTCATCCCCGGGGCAGATGATCCGATTGTGACCCTGTCCACCTGCAGCTACGATTTCGAGGACGCGCGTTTCGTTCTGCAGGGTATACTCTCCCCTCTCACCTGCTGAAACTTCTGCGTATTTCACTTCATTTCACCATTTCCGCACACACTGTCACAGAAAAATAGACCATTCCGACTCCTCTTCAGACATCGGAATGGTCTATTTCTTTTTCATCTTCTCTTTCTGAAATATTCTTACTCACGGACAGAGCCCCTCCTCTGGCATGATTTCGGAGCATATGATCCATGAACTCCACCAGCTCCTTCGGACTCTCCTTTATCTCTCCCAGCAGCCAGTCTTCGGCCATATTCACCAGTGCTCCCACATAAAACGCGGTCAGCAGAGTCAGCTCTCTTTCGCCCATATCGTAGTAAATCTCACCGGCAATCGTCTGAATTGTGCTCTGTACGATGGCCTGAATGTCTTTTTTGAAAAAAGATTTGAGATGCTCGCGATTCATGGAATTCAGCGCGCAGAGACAGACCTCCCGATTATCTTCGAGATATCTGAAAAAGTGAAGCAGACCGTCCTGCCACATTCTATCTTCCTCATACTCCCGCAGACGATCTACCGCTTCCGCTTCAAACATCCAATGCACCGCATCATAAATGTCTTCGAAATGATAATAAAAATGCTGGCGCACCATACCACAGTTTTTCATAATCTCTGCCACCGTGATCTTATTCAGAGGCTTTTGCGCCATAAGTTCCTTCAGGGCGGCACAAATCTCCTGCTTCGCTCCGCATCCGTTTCCATAATTCCGTTTTCCCATTTTTCCTCCGCAGCACGGATGATTTTCTTCCGTTTTCGTCCAGTATAACATATCCCGGTGCGGCTGTCACAGAAACGCCGTCTCTTCCGGCCGCACACTTCTGACACCCGGCCCCATTCTGCATCTTGCACCCGGCTCCCGTTTTTTTTTATTCTGAAAGAAAAAACAGTAGAAGGGAGCTGAAATTTTGAGCGAGGAAACAGGAAAATCATCCTTTTTGATAAAGCTTGCCGCGTTTATCGTGGATAAGCGCAATCTCATATTTTTTCTCTATATCTGCATTCTGATCTTCTGCCTTTTTTCCCGCAGCTGGGTCAGTGTCTGCAACGATATCACAGAATACCTCCCGGATTCCACCGAAACGCGTCAGGGCCTCAGCCTGATGGACGAGGAATTCACTACTTACGGAACGGCGAGGATTATGGTCTCAAATGTAACTTATGATATCGCCTCTCATCTTGCGGAAGAACTGGAAAAAACAGACGGCGTGACATCCGCGGTCACGGGAGACGGCACGGCCTCCGGCAGCGACAGCGCGTCACAGACAGCGGAAGATGCCGCCGACTGCATGAAAGGCAGCGACAGCGCGTCACAGACAGCGGAAGATGCCGCCGACTGCATGAAAGGCAGCGACGCGCTCATCACCGTAACTTTTGACGGAGAAGACGACGATGCGTCCAGTCTTGCCGCCATGGAATCCATACGCGAATATCTGGAGCCCTACGATTTTTACATCGAAAGCACCGTGGGAGATTCTCAGGCGGACGCTCTGGCAGATGAGATGAAAATCATCCTGGCTGTGGCCGCCGTCATCATCATCCTCGTCCTGCTCCTGACATCGCGTTCCTATGCGGAAATACCCGTGATGCTCATCACTTTTATTGCGGCAGCCCTGATGAACATGGGGACCAACTTTATTTTCGGAGAGATTTCCTTTGTCTCCGATTCGGTGACCGTCGTTCTCCAGCTGGCTCTGTCTATCGATTACGCAATTATCATGCTTCATCGCTTTTTGGAAGAGAGAGAACATGCTGAAAAAAGAGAAGCCTGCATCGCTGCAGTAAGTGCAGCCATTCCTTCCATATCTGCCAGCAGCCTTACCACGATCTCCGGTCTCGCCGCAATGATGTTCATGCAGTTCCGCATCGGATTCGATATGGGAATCATCCTCATCAAGGCGATTCTTTTCAGCATGCTTTCCGTATTCACGCTCATGCCCGGACTGCTGATGGTTTTCTCGGGAATGATGGAACGAACACAGCACCGCAGCTTTATTCCCGATATCAGCCGCTGGGGCAAACTGACACTGAGACTGTGTTACGTGTTTGTTCCGCTGTTCGCACTCACTCTCGTCTCCGCGTTCTTCTTTTCCAACAAATGCCCTTATGTCTACGGATATTCGCAGCTGGAAACGGTACGGCAGAATGAGACCCAGATCGCGGAGCAGAAAATCGATGACACTTTCGGTGCGCAGAACATCATGGCACTGATGGTTCCCAAAGGTGATTATGACAGTGAGAAAAAACTGCTGGCCAGTCTTCAGACTCATGATGAAATTGATTATGCCACAGGTCTGTCAAATATCGAAGTCACCGACGACTACGTGCTGACGGATTCTCTCACCCCGAGACAGTTTTCCGAAATGACAGACCTGGATTACGATATGGTCTGCCTCCTCTACACCGCCTACGCCGCCGAGTCTGAAGAATACGGCCGGATCGCGGGAGGCATCAGCGACTATTCCGTACCTCTGATGGATATGTTTTTCTTCGCATATGACAAGGTGGAAGAAGGTTATGTCAGTCTGGACGACGAGCAGCAGGAGGATCTGGACAATCTCTTCAGCCAGCTTTCCTCTGCCCGGGAACAGATGCTGGGGGAAAACTACACCCGCATACTCATCAGTCTGAATCTGCCGGAAGAAGGAGAAGAAACGTTTGCGTTTCTCAAGACGATACACCGGGAAGCGGAACAATATTACGATGCCGACAGTATCTATCTGACAGGCGATTCCACAAGCGACTACGATCTTTCCGTATCCTTCTCCCGGGATAATATCCTCATAAGTATCCTGTCGGCGCTGTTCGTCATCATCGTACTGCTTTTTACATTCCAGTCCGTAGGTCTTCCCGTTCTCCTCATTCTGGTGATACAGGGCAGTATCTGGCTGAACTTCTCTTTTTCCGGCATGACACAGGAACCCATATTCTTCATGAGTTACCTGATCGTCACCGCGATACAGATGGGAGCCAATATCGATTACGCCATCGTGATCTCCTCCTGGTACAATGAGCTGAAAACACAGATGCCGCAGAGAGACGCTGTCATCCAGGCTCTGAACATGTCCTTCCCTACGGTGCTCACTTCCGGAAGTATTCTTTCGGCAGCCGGCTTCCTCATCGCAGGAATCACCACCGAACCTGCCATCGCAGGCATCGGCGAATGCCTGTGCTGGGGTACTCTGATCTCCATCTTTCTGGTCATGTTTATCCTGCCTCAGATTCTCTTCCTGGGGGACAAAATCGTGGAAAAGACCCGGTTCAATCTTAAAATGCCGGAGGTCAGCCGCAGTGTCAGCGGTACAGTCTATGTAAACGGACGGGTCCACGGAAAAGTATCCGGTATGATCGATGCTGAGATCCGCGGCGTAATCCGCGGAGATGTCTCAGGCATACTGGAAACCGGGATTTATCAGACAGAAGAACCCCGGACGGCGGAAATGCAGACGGAAGAAAGTCCGGCAGGCAAAGCGCCGGCGGAAGAAATCCGTACGGAGAAAGGGACGGAGGAGGTGAACGCAGATGAAAAAGAAAGCCGCTAGAGTCATGTGCCTCATTCTGGCAGGAATCATGCTTTCCTGGACGGTCTTTCCTGCCCTCCTGGCTGCCGCCGAAACGGACACCGTTTTCATCCGGACAGCGGAAGATCTGGCGGATCTCGCGGAAAACTGCACCCTGGACAGCTGGTCCCGGACGAAGACTGTCTTTCTGGAAAACGATATCGATCTGACGGATGAAGACTTCTCGCCGATCCCTACCTTCGGTGGCACATTTGAAGGACAGGGGCATACGATTTCCGGCATATCGCTGACGGAAAGCGGCGATGTGCAGGGTTTCTTCCGGTATATACAGTCTTCTGGCACCGTCAGAAATCTCACGGTGGAAGGAGAAATTTCCCCGTCCGACCGGAAAAATACGCTGGGAGGAATCGCAGGCAGCAACCGCGGAACCATCGATGGATGCTCCTTTGACGGAACGGTCAGCGGAGCGGACAGCATCGGAGGTCTGACAGGGATAAATGAATTGGAAGGACAGATCATCAACTGTTCTTTTTCGGGATCTGTTACAGGCGAGCATTATGCAGGGGGTATCGCCGGACAGAATCTCGGCACTGTTATTCAGTGCGAAAACAGCGGCAGCATCAACACCACTGAAGTGGATGCAGAAATCGATCCGGAAAATATCAACCGCGAACAGATCAATTCCGCGGAAAATGTACCGTCATGCACAGATGTCGGGGGCATCGCCGGTTTTTCTTCCGGAATTCTGCAGGGCTGCAGCAATACCGGAAATGTGGGCTATCCTCACGCAGGCTATAATATAGGCGGCATCGCCGGACGCCAGTCGGGATATCTGAACGGCTGCAAGAATTCCGGCACGATTCTCGGCAGGAAGGACACGGGTGGTATCGCCGGACAATTGGAGCCCGAAATAACGCTTCTTTACAATCAGGGGGATATGAATCGTCTGCTGGACGAGCTGGATGTGCTTCACAGCCTTGCGGACCAGACGGGATACGATATCCGGGTCTCCTCCGACGTTCTTTCAGAACGGCTGCAGTCGATCTGCGACAATACAGAAGAAGCCTACCGCGCCGCGGATGAGTTCGCTGATAGCCTCTCCGGCTGGATCAGCGAAAATGCAGAGGCTGTCGACAGTTACGCCGCCCGTGTATCCTGGTTTATCGATGAGATATCTTTCATCATGCAGGACACGTCTGACGCCGCAGAGCTGACGGAAAAACTGGCCGGCCAGCTGGATACCGCCATGCAGGAAGCCTCTGAAACAGGCGCTCTGGCCCTGGACACAGCAGAACAGTTCAGAGAGGCCGCAGACGATCTGAAATCCGTTTCTTCTCATCTGAAAAAATCCGCAGAACACCTGAAAGAAGCTCTGCAGCATCTCCGGGAGATTCTGGGGCAGCCGGAGCAGATGGACGAAGCTTCGTCAGAATTGAAATCCGCCGTCCGTGAATTGTCAGACGATCTGTCAGACGCTTCCGGATGCCTGACGCAGATGCATCAGATCCTGCAGGAAGCGGAGAGCGACATGAGCAAAATACCCGAATGGAACGATCTGACGGACAAACTCGGTCTCTTCGCCTCTTCGCTGTCCTCGCTTTCGTCATCTCTGCAACAGATTGAAAATGCGGCCGACTGCATCTTCGGAGACGACACGGACGACAAAATATCGGAAGCCGCAGAAAATGCCGCTGCCAGCCTCTCTGCGTCAGGAGAATCTTTCCGGAAAGCCGGAGAGGAACTTTCTGCCGCAATCCGCGCTCTTTTCCTGGCCGCTGACGAAGGACGCGATGCTGCCGGTCAGCTCCATGATCTTATGGGAAAAATTTACAGTTTTACGGAGAGTCTTCAGGATACCGGCGATACGTTTGAAGAGCTTTCTTCTCTGTTATCGGATACCGTCGGAGATCTCAGCGATGTCTTCCAGGAACTGTCAGAACAGCCGTCCATATCGCTGCATCCCTTGGACAGCAGTCTCCGGGAACAGGAAGATGATCTGAAAGATGCCCTGACCGGTGTGCTGGACAGCGGTACCGCGCTGAATCAGGCTCTTTCCGATACTTCGGACACGCTTCTCGACGGCCTGGATGCGATCAGCGACCAGATCGGCGTCATCACCGACCTTTTAAGGGATATCCTGACAGACAGCGGTGAAAAAAATACGGACCCGTTTGAGGATGTTTCCGGTCAGGAATCCGGCGGCAGTACCGGAACGATCTCTCACTGCGAAAACAGCGGAGCCGTCCGCGGAGATATCAATGCGGGCGGTATCGCCGGTTCCATGGCTGTCGAATACGATTTCGACCCGGAGGATGATCTTGTCCGTGAGGGAGACAGCTCGTCAGACTTCCGCTTACAGACCCGGGCCGTGATAATCTCCTGCCTGAACAGCGGTGAAATCACAGGGAAAAAGGATTATGCCGGCGGCATAACGGGATCAGCCGATCTCGGCCGGATCAGCAGCTGCGAAAACTACGGCTCTGTCACCAGTACAGACGGAGATTATGTAGGCGGTATCGCCGGAGCTTCTCAGGGAAGCATCGACAGCTGCTGGAGCAAATGCAGCCTGGCCGGCGGTGATTATGTAGGCGGCACTGCCGGGCTGGCCACCGAACTGAATAACTGCCACACGCTGGTAACCATCAGCGAGGGAACGGCTTATCTCGGTTCTGTAGCAGGCTTCGCCGCCGAAGACGCCACACTGTCCGGAAATACATTCACCGGCAGCCTGGGCGCGGTGGACGGAATCAGCTATGAAGGCAAAGCCGCGCCGGTAGATTTTGATACATTATGCATGACCGCCGGTGTCCCGGATCTTTTCTCCCGCCTCGAGCTCACTTTTACTGCTGACGGAGATACTGTCGCCGTCGTTTCCCTGCAGTACGGAGAAGGTGTCGAATCGCTTCCTGAGATTCCTGCAAAAAAAGGATATTCTGCCCGGTGGCCGGATATCGACTATACCTGCATCACCGCCAGCCAGACACTGGAAGCAGTATATACGCCGTACTCTTCCGCCCTGACCGACGGGGGAGAGCTGCCTGACATCCTCGTGGACGGCAGCTTCAGCAGCAGTGCCTCCGTCACCCATACGGAAGAAGAGGTCACCTGGACAGACGAAAACGGCGTCCCCTCCGAAAGAGGATGCCTGATACAGAATGCGGCACAAAACATCCTGCTGCATTCCGGAAGCGGTACAGTCGCGGGTTTTCCGCTTCTGCACAGGCCGCTGCGGCAAAAAGACCATTCCTTTTCCTTTTCAGGATACGGAATGGTCTTTTTTGTGTCACTTTTTCTGTCGCTTTTTATTTCAAAAATAGAACGCTCCGTCCGGGCTGACGCTACTCCCGTTAAAGAACCCGCGGTTTTCTTCTGATCATCCGGCCCCAGCCTCTCTGCCCCGTAAATTCCCCGTCTATGCAGACCAGCCGTCCCCGGGAATAGGTCCGTACCGGGTATCCCTTCAGCTGCAGGCCTTCCCAGATGGTATGATCGCAATCGGAGTGCATATTTTCCTGCCGGACGGTAAAATCTTTCCGGGGATCATAGATGGCGATGTCCGCATCCTTTCCCACGGTCAGACTTCCCTTCGAGGTACAGCCGAAGATGCGCGCGGGATTCGAAGCGCACAGCCTGACCGCCTGCCACAACGCTTCCCGGCTGGCTTCTCCCTTCATCGGAGGAGAACAGACGAAATTGCGCCCGTCCTCCCGTTTGAACACGTCGCATGTGAAATGAAGATACTGAGGACACGTTTCGGCGTAGATCGCAAGTCCTTCGTCTTTGGCCTCCGTGACGGCCTTTACCCCTTCCAGATCGCTGAGATGAACGATATACAGCGGTGTATTCAGACTTCTTGCCCATGCCACTGCCCTCCGGCCGGCCTCTCCCGCCACGAATTCCGGCCGGGAAGCGTAATGATACCACGGGCTGAGTTTTCCTTCAGCAGCAAACTGATTCTGAAGTGTCGTGATGATCTCGTCGTTTTCCGCATGAACGCAGATCAGCGATCCGGTCTCTTTGGCTTTCCGGAGCACCCGGTAAAAATCGCCGTCCCTAACTCCGAAATCGTAGACCATGTATACCTTGAAAGAAGATACGCCCAGATCTACCGCCTCACCCATGGAATCCAGCAGACCGTCGGACAGATCCGTGATTCCCACATGGAGCGCATAATCCACCGCCGGTCCCTGACTGTCCGCCTGGGCAGCCCTGCGCCGGACCGTATCGGACAGTCTCTCTCCTGCCAGCTGCCCGCTGTAATCGAACACCGTGGTGGTCCCTCCGCAGGCGGCAGCCCGTGTTCCCGCGAAAAAATCGTCAGAAGAGACGGTGCCGCCGAAAGGAAACGACAGATGTGTATGAGCGTCCACCGCGCCAGGAAGAACGAGCATCCCGGAAGCATCCACCCGCTCTTCGCAGGAAACACCGGAAAGGTCGCCGGCGATCACCGCGATTTTCCCGTTTTTCACTCCCAGGTCTCCCCGGAACATCTCGGTTTCAGTGACAATCGTTCCGCCGCAAATCACCAGATCCATATCCATATTCCAAACCTTCCTTTCTCTTCTCTATTCTGACGCAGGAGATATTCCTTGCGATGTATTGTATTCTGACTTCTTCGTACCGGATGCAGACCGTTTCGATCCGTCTCAGACTCTTCTCCCCGTAAGACCGGCCGGCAGCAGTCCCGCAGGCCCGGGCCGCAGGCGACAGAGTACAGCCCGACCACAGCTCAGCCCTCCCGTCAGAAAAAATAATTTTACTATATATAAGTTTACCTTAAGGTGTTTCCCGTTTCCAGTGCCAAATATGTCGTCTATCACACCGAAATTATTACTTGATAAATTGATTTATTTTGTGTGCAATCCTTAGACCGGGAAATCAAGAAGCGGGTGACGATTCACTATAACTGTATCGGTGCTTTTGAGGTGCCATTAAAGGATTTGTGGAAATCCAGTAATATTAATGGTTTACAAGCAGCGAGCAAGGCCTTTATCCTAAAATTAACGCAATTTATCTGCATCAATATGCCATTTTTCTATAAAGGCAATTTGCAAATATGTTCCATGAATGCCTTGAGCTTTACTCAATTCTTTGTGGTATAGGGGTATCCGATACTTTATCTCTCCTGCGTAACATCTTGCAGCCCATAAATATCCTTGTTCTTTTTCAGAAAGATCATCTTCATCAATAAATGGCGCATTTAAAACTTCTAAGTATTGCGAGAAGACGATCAAAAACACATCGAGTAATAGAGATATTTCACTGAGACAAGCATTCAAACGGATATAAAAATCATCCTGCTTATATGGAGCTTGTTGGGAAATATTGCTGGCATGGGTGAAAAGCGAATATCCGTGGTACATTTTTTTGCCCTTTTCTTTTAGCTCCGCCTCGCTGTATAAACCGGAAACTTCTATTTTTAATGCTTTAAGTATGTTTGTAGCAGAAATTCTGTGAGATAAATCGTCTTTATAAAATGCTGCATTTAATTTTTCAAGTGTAGCAGTATCAGAATCAATTCCCGCTTTGGCCCAAACCAAAAACTCATAAATTTGTCTAAGTAGAGCATTAGCCGAGCCAATATAACCATCCGCAACAAGAGAAACACAACTTTCAATGCAGACGAGGCACCTTTGTAGTGTGCCCCATATCAACATGAATTCACATGGTTCAATAATTGCACATGTCTTGTGTAAATTTTCATAAAGTATTTTGATTTGTTTTCTGATAGCTCTAATTCTTTCTGTTAGTAAGGCTTCTTCTTTTTCGTCAATAGATTCTACAAAACGATCCCTTCTTCGCATACTGGTTCACCTCTTTTACATATTTCAATATAACAGGCTTATCTTTAAAATAGAAGAGTAAAAGAAAAGAGAAACCCCGTATTAACTTGCTCTTGGTCATAACAAGTGCGGAGTCAGCCCACCTCAGTTAAGGCGGAGACCTCTGGAATGGTGGATGCGGTGGTTATCCCTCCTGCGGCAGAAAAGCTCACCGGGTAGGCCTCTTTGAAAGATAATGACGCAATAAAAAATACCGCAGAGAATTCATTCTCTGCGGTATTTGGTCCGAGTGTCATTTAAGGGTTCAAAGAAATTACAAACAAAAAAGTATTATTCTGGTGCGGACAATCAGTATTTCAATATTACTGTTCCTCGATGATTACATTAAATTGACTTTTAATCATTTTTTTAACACTTTCTCTTTTCCCCCACAAATCATTGATCAGATATTTAAAAGATGCGGTTGAAATCCAACATGTATCTCCAACTTTTTCCTCACGATTAACTGGGCAAGCTATAACACATAGTGCAAACCCCCAAATAAAACTGGGTGATAATCAGTCCGCAACGCAGAAGGCCCCAGAAGGATCGCCTTGTGCGGGATATCCTTATTGGCAGGGTATCACCCGTGTTTTCTGCTATCAAAAGCACCCCATCTCTGAGGGTTTGCGGGCATAGTTTTAGAGCGGCTAATACAATTCCCTTACTTGCTTATTTAGGCAATACCAAGTTCCTCCACCACAGGAAACAGCTTCTCATGCCATCGAGCCATCATGGAGTAGCGGTTCTGAATGGCAGTGACGGGGCAAACTGCATGGGCACGCCGCAGGTATTCCTCATCTGCTTCTGAGATACCCCACGCTCTGATTTTGCCCTCCCGGATCAGTTCCGCCATCGTTTCGGCTACCGCTTCCGGTGCCACTTTAGGATCAATACGGTGCTGGTAATAGAGGTCGATACAGTCAATTCCCAATCGCCGCAGACTTCCTTCCACCTCTCAAGTCATTTACTTATTCAGCCAGCGAAGGACAGCATCTTTACGGCGGTCTACATCCGAACCGCAAATCGCCAGACCAGCCTTCACATCAGCGTCCTTGCAGGTGCGGGCGATGTTCCGCTCCGTCCCGCTCAGGCCGCTGCCTTCATGGGTGCAGAAGGGGTAAATGGTTTTGCCGGTCCAGTCAAAGGCTTCCAGAAAGGTGTAGACAGCCATGGGCAAGTCACCCCAGTAGTTGGGGTATCCCAGGTAAATTTCGTCATAACCATCCAGGTTCTCCGGCGTTTCCATCAGCTCCGGACGGGCATTTTCACGCTTGTCGGTCATTGCCTGATCGATGCAACGCTTATAGTTGGGAGAGTACGGTTCCTTCTGCTCAATTTTGAACAGTTCCGCCCCCGTTGCCTCTCCGATCATATGCGCTACCTTTTCCGTATTGCCGACCTCAACAAAGCGATACTGACCGCCGAAATAGTTTTCATCAGCCCGCGAATAAAATACAACAAGTTTTGCCATTTTAAGTTCTCCTCACTTTTCAAATTCCTTTGCCACGTCCACCAACAGTTTGCGGATGGGCAGGTGCTGGGGACAAGCTTTTTCACATTTTCCGCACTGGATGCAGTCGGACGCCTTGCCTTTCCCTCCGCCGGTATGGACAACGTTGTAGTAATAATCAGCGTTCCAGTCGTGATGAATCTGCTTAGTGTTCATAACCGCCAACAGGTCGGGGATGGAGATGTGCTTGGAACATCCGGCCACGCAGTAGCGGCAGGCAGTGCAGGGAATCAAATTCATAGAATGGTAGATTTCCCGCACCTTATCAATGGCCTCCAGTTCCTTATCGTCCAGCGGACGGAAGTCCTTCATAAAGCTGATGTTTTCCACCATCTGCTCCATACTGCTCATGCCGGAGAGCACCATCATCATGCCATCAAACCCGGCGGCATAGCGGATGGCATAGCTTGCGGCGGAACCACCGCCCAGCTGATCCAGAACAGTTTGAGCCTGCTCTGGCAGATTTGCCAGAGTGCCGCCTTTCACCGGCTCCATGACGATGACCGGCTTGCCGTATTTGCGGCAGACCTCGTAGCATTTGCGGCTCTCAACGGCGGGGTCCTCATAGTCCAGATAGTTGAACTGGATCTGGACTACCTCCACCTGGGGGTACTCGGTCAGAATCTGCTCCAGCACCTCTGCCCGGTCATGGAAAGAGATCCCGAAGTGCCGTATTTTGCCTTCTGCCTTTAGCTCCAGTGCCGTCTCATAGGCTCGGCATTTCTTGAAATAGTTGAAATTGTCTGCTCCCTGGGCGTGCATCAGATAGAAGTCAAAATAATCCACGCCGCAGGCTTCCAACTGGCCCTGAAACAGCGGGCGGATGTCGTCCTGTTTTTTGAAGAAAAAGTAGGTAGGCGCATACACCCAAAGCCAAAATTCTTTTTGATGTTTTCCATGCTGTATTCCTCCTCACATCTGTTTTCCCATTTCATAAGCCGGGTGCTGATAGACATCCCCCTTGTCCCAAGTGCCGGTTCCATAGATCACACCGGCTTCTTTCGCATCCGGCAAGCAGCGCAGAAATCCCCGGAATGTTGCCAGAGTTTCATCCCCGGCTTCATGCTGCGGATCGGCAGCTGTAATAATAAAGTAAAACTGCTTGTTTGCGATCGCTTTGTGGTTTACAAGGCAGCGATCAATCAGCATTTTCATCTGGCTGCATACAGAATAGAAGTACACCGGAGATGCCAGTACAATAACATCGGCAGCTACCAGTTTGGGAAAAATTTCTGCCATATCGTCTTTGATCGCGCAGACATGGTTCTCCATGCAGGCGTAACAGGCCCAGCAGGGGGACAACCGCTTTTCCTGCAGACTTACTTTTTCTACCTCATGTCCAGAGTCCACTGCACCCTTGGCAAACTGGTCACAAAGCACATCGGAATTCCCTCCCTTTCGGGGACTGGAACTTATAATCAAAACTTTCATAGCCGGAGCTCCTTCTAATTGGTCTGATTTTATTATAAAAATTCCCCTTGGCTCTATCAATTTGAGTTTCAACCTCATTTGATAAGTTAAACTTATATGAAAAAAGCTGCCCTCGCAAAACGAGAGCAGCCATAAACAGACCGGAAAACTATTCGAATTTATGTTTTAGAATATCCGCAAACTCCTCCACATGATAACCAGAGTTGTCCTTTTTCCAGAACAGGCAGTAGTTGCGGGTAATCTGTTCCTCTCCGCGACAAAGGGGAATGCGGCGAATAGAAGAGCCAAAGGCCATAGCCGGGCCGCTCCCCTCCACGGGTAAAAAGCCCTGTCCGCTGATAACCTTCATGCGCGCTTCCTCCAGATTTTCCGCATAGAGGATCTCACTTTGAATCCCGATAATAGTCTGGTAGAACTCTTTTTCAGTGGCTTGCTGTTCTTTGGACGCCACTAAAATGCAGGGAATATTTTTGAGTTCTTGTATGGTAACAGAAGAAAGCTCTGCCACAGGGTTTCGGGCAGCCAACTCAATATACATTTTATTGGTGGCTAAAATCAAATTGACATGTTCATCGGAAAAAGCGCGGCGCTGATCGTTGAGTACCAGGTCTGCGCCGCCGGTGCGCAGCAGATCAAACAAATCTTCATGGTTACCGTACAGCAGTTGAAGGTCAACACGAGGATATTTTTTTGAAAATTCCTCCAACGCCTGATGAACCTCCGGGCTGTTATGGTTGCGGAGGTATCCGATTTTTAGAATCGCTTCATCTCCACGAGCAATCTTAGCGGCTTCGCTGCACATCTGCTCATAATCCGCAAGTAGTACCAAGCTCTTTTTGTAAAAATGCTCTCCCGCAGGAGTCAACACAAATTTCCGATTATGTCGTTCCAGCAGAGAAAAGCCCAGTTCCTGTTCTAATGCCTTGATTTGCTGGGAGATGGCGGACTGTGATATATGGCATTCTTCTGCGGCTTCCGAAAAACTGTTGTTGCGCACAACGGATTGAAAATACCGAATCTGGCGAAGCACAGGAGCACCTCCATTCTTCAAAACATATGATAATTATATCATATAAATTTGTACTTTTCCAAAATAAAATAGATTATCGTGTTTTTTAGTATAAAATTATTGGTTACATAGAGGTTTACGCGTATACAAGATTGTTTCAGGTAATCCACCCTTGACAAATCTCTTTCCAAAAGAAAATTCTCCAAAAGGCCGCCAAGGACAAGGGCTATACGGATACCATCTTTTTCGTGGATGACGGTATCACCGGCACTACCATGAAGCGTCCCGGCTTTCAGAAAATGATCGCCGCAATCGAGACCAGGTACATCTCGGCGGTATTTGTGAAAGACCTCTCCCGGCTGGGCCGAAACTATATTGAGGTTGGCAAGCTCACCGAGGAATTTTTCCCGCTCCATGATGTGCGGCTGGTAGCCGTTTCCGATGGCGTGGGCAGCGACGAGGGCGAAGATGATTTTACCCCGTTCAAAAACATTATGAATGTATACTACGCCAAGGACATTTCCAAGAAGCGCCGGATTGAAAACCCAGAAGAGAACCGGGCAATCTTCCTCAATGTCCATGAGCCCATCATTGACCGTGTAACTTGGGAAAAGGTACAAAGCCTGCAAACCACCCGGCACAGGTGGCCTACCGTAACGAAGGAGTCCAGCGCCTTTTGCGGTTATCTGAAATGCCCGGAGTGCGGCAGCAATCTGACTTTCCACTTTAATCAGGGCAACCACGACATCAAGTTCTTTAGCTGCAACAACCACAATTCCGAGCTCCGCAAATGCTCGTCTACCCATTATATCCGGCTGGACTTCTTGGAGCAGGTTGTATTCTATGAGGTGCATCGGCTGGCCTACTTTGCTAATGAGTATGAAAACGACTTTATCAAGGCGGAGGACGGCGTTACCAATCAGCGGGTGAGATCCACTACAACTGTATCGGTGCTTTTGAGGTGCCGGATCGCCGGAAGATCCCTGAGCGGGACATTCTTTCGGAAACGAGAAAAAACATGGCATCAAGCTGCGCATTCGCACAGATCGTCATGCAGATTAAGAAATAAAAAATGCGGAGTATCCTTTGTAGGATACTTAGATCCTATAAAGACACTCCGCATGGTCCGAGTGACAGGATTTGAACCTGCGGCCTCTTGACCCCCAGTCAAGCGCGCTGCCAAGCTGCGCCACACCCGGATGGATTTAAAATTATTCTAAGATTAACTTATATCACGGATGTAGTTCTGTCAAGTGCAGAGAGGCACAATCTTTCCGCCGGAATCCGCCGTTTTTCGCTGGCGCGGGGTCGCTTTCCCGCAGGAATTCCGGCAGACTGCCGGCTACGCATTGTAGAAGATCAGCATGCTCAGTTCCGCATCAGTTCTTCCCGGATTACTGTACGCATGAGGGACATCCGCATTGAAACGTATGGAATCTCCCTTTGAAAGAAGAAACCTCTCTCCCCCGACGGTGATCTCCGCCTGACCGCAGAAAACCGTAATGTACTCTTCTGCTCCTTTCAGATGAGGCTCTGCCGACAGCGTACCTTCCGGGGCGATCACGATCCGGTACGTCTCAAACAGCCTGCGCTCGTCGAATGAGAAAACAGGGTAATTCCGGTATTTTCCGCCATCCTCTTCCAGCGGCTGCATCGCATCTGCCCGTATGACACGAACGGCTTCATCCCTTTCTTCCACCAGAGAGGTGAAAGAAACTCTGTAGCCGTTGGCGATTTTCCAGAGCACCGATATGGTGGGATTGACTTCGCCTTTTTCGATCTGAGCCAGCATGCTCCTGGATACTCCGGTAAGACCGGCTGCCGCATCCAGCGTGAGTTTCTTCTGCTGGCGTATCCGCTTTGTATTTTCCGCAATTCTGTTCGTTATTTCCATTTTCTTCACCGCCGCAATTGACAATATATTGTATTTTTAGTACGATATATAAGAAATATATCGGCAAACTTATCTTTAATATCGTATGGAATACACAGGAGGCTGTCAATGATATCCGGCTGGTTTTCTTTTCTTACTTACGCTATCATCACTTCTGTCACCCCCGGTCCCAACAATATCATGTCCATGATTAACGGGAGCCGCAGAGGATTCCGGGGGGCGCTGCCGTTCAATTTCGGTATCTGGACCGGTTTTTCCGCCGTAATGCTCCTCTGCACCGCTTTCTGCAGTCTGCTCACCGCATGGCTCCCGAAAATCAGACTTCCTCTGCTGATAGCCGGCGCATTTTACATGCTCTTTCTGGCATGGGAGACATTCCGCAGCAGCGGCGTAAATGAGGATATGCGCGCCGGAAGCGGCTTTCTGTCCGGACTTCTCCTGCAGTTTGTCAATCCGAAAATCTACATCTACTGCATCATGTCGATGGAAGCCTATATCCTCCCCCGTTATCACGACAACTTCGCAGCGCTGACCGGCTTTGCGCTCCTGCTGGCCTTTATCGGTTTTTCCTTTACACTGCTCTGGTCCGCTTTCGGCTCTGCCTTCAGACGGATGTTTTCGCAGCACAGCAGAAAGATCAACACCGTCATGGCACTCCTCCTGGTCTGCTGCGCCGTCTCTCTCTTTCTCTGACAGCCCGTGACGAACACGCCTGAGCCATCCGCACGTACTTTCTCCGGCCGCCGGTTCTCTCCCGATCTTATTCCCTATTCCTCTTGTTGACAAAATAGTTGACCAGCACGAAGGAAATCACCACATTGAACATCAGAGCCTCGACGCTGACGGCCAGTCTGGCCACCCACGAAACCGGAACGAAATCGCCGTAACCCAGCGTGGTAAACGTGGCGATACTGTGGTACAGCAGGTCTACCGACCGGAAAAACCAGTGATCCGGAAGCGCGCCGCCGCTATATGTATACACGAAAGCGTCCTTGTCCCAGGCGATGATCAGTGCGTAAAGGGCGGCAAAGATGAGACACATGTGAAACAGAATCGACATGAGGATATATATTTTTCTTCCGTCGCCCTCCGGCCTGTTTTTCCTGAAATTGGCGATGGCACAGGCGGGTGAACAGAGAGCAGCGGCGAAAGAGACAAACAGTATGATCCCCACTGCCACCGTACACGCATTGACGGATATCTCGCTCTGCAGAGACATATTCGAGACAAAGAACAGCAGAGCGATGTAAAAAATATTGGCGGCAGAGATGAGCCATACGAGATGCCTGTTGAAAAAAATATATATTCTCATCTCTCTGCTTTTTCTTTGCGTGATTTTCCTTTTCTTCCTGTCTGCCATTCTTTCTCTCTCCGGTCGTTTCTGATTCTGTTCCGCTCTGATTCTGCGCTTTTTCGCACATCTGTCCATAAAGCGTCCTGCGTTTTCATTCGCTTATCAACTATATTCTATTTTAAACTTCATTCTCCTGTCAAACAAATCCCAGGCGACCGTCTTTTTCGTTCCCTTCCCTGAGAGCGACGCCAGACGCCGCCATCGTCATCACCGGACGGAAAGCGCCGGCTTTCTCTTTCCCGCGCCGCGGATTGAGATGCTTTCGATTTGCGGTCCGCAGACAGGAAAATCTCTCCCCGTCCCGCGGCTTGTAAGGACACGGTCCATGCGATAAAATGAAAATATACACTGAAAATACAGAATCGCTGTGCCTGACAGGCATGCGAAACACACGGCTGCAGACACACAGCCGTACGCCGCGGACGCTCTGCGGAACGACGCGCCGCGGCGGAATTCACAGAAAGGAGTGACTCATATATGCCGATGCTCGGCGCTGTACTGATGCCTCACCCGCCGGTGCTGCTTCCCGAAGTCGGAAAAGGCCGCCAGCTGGAAATCGCCGATACGGACCGCGCCATGCGCGCCGCGGCAGAAGAGGCTGCAGAGTGGAAGCCCGATGTGCTGATCATCGCTTCCCCTCATACGATTCTCTACGGAGACTATTTTCATATCGCTCCCGGCAGCGGCGCCTCAGGTTCCATGTCGGCTTTCGGCGCGCCTGAGGTCCGCATCGAAGCGGAATACGACACAGAACTGCGCAGCGAAATCGTGAGCCGGGCGCAGGCCGCCGGTCTGAGCGCCGGAACCCTCGGACAGCGAGACCCGGAGCTGGATCACGGCGTCCTGATTCCCATGTACTATCTGCGGAAAGCCGGCATCGACTGCCCTGTGGTGCGGACAGGACTCTCTGGATTTTCCGCCCTGGCCCACTACCGGCTGGGGCAGTGCGTGGCGGAAGCCGTAAACGCCACAGGACGGCGCGCCGTATTCGTGGCCAGCGGAGATCTCTCCCACAGACTGAAATCCGACGGCCCCTACGGATTCGCCCCGGAAGGGCCGGTATTCGACGACGCGGTGACACAGGCTATGAAATCCGGCGACTTCCTGCAGTTTCTCACCATGGACCCGTCTCTCTGCGAAAGAGCTGCCGAATGCGGGCTGCGCTCTTTCCAGATGATGGCCGGCGCCCTGGACGGCCTCTCGGTAAATCCGAAGCTCCTCAGCCACGAAGGCACCTTCGGCGTGGGATACGCGGTGGCCCTCTTTCCCGTCACCGGCACAGACGGGACACGCCGCTTTGCAGATGCCTGCGAAAAAGCGCTGCGCGCCCGGCTGGACGAACACCGCGCCGGCGAAGATGCCTGGGTCCGTCTGGCCAGACTTTCTCTGGAGACCCGCGTGCGCACCGGCCGTCCGCTGGAAAAGCTTCCTGACGGCCTGCCGGAAGAACTGACGTCACAGGCGTCCGGAGCCTTTGTCTCCCTGCACGTCAGCGGACAGCTCCGGGGCTGCATCGGCACCATACTTCCGACGGAGAAAAACACCGCCCTGGAAATCGTGCGCAACGCCGTTTCTGCAGGTCTCCGCGACCCCCGGTTTCCGCCGGTCTCCGAAGCGGAACTCGATCAGCTGGAATACAGCGTGGACGTTCTTGAAAAGCCAGAGCCCGTAGATTCACTTCACCGGCTCGATCCGAAAAAATACGGCGTCATCGTATCCTGCGGACAGCGGCGGGGGCTCCTGCTGCCGGATCTCGACGGCGTGGACACGGTAGAAAAACAGCTGGACATCGCGCGGCAGAAGGGCGGCATCCGCCCGGGCGAGCCCTGTACCGTCCAGCGCTTCCGGGTGGTGCGTCACTTATGAAGGCGGAATTAAAATCCGGATGGAATATAAAATCGAAAACGGAATCAGAGACAGGACCAAAAAAGATAGGACTGAAAAAGACAGAACCGAAGAAGAAATGCGGCCTCTGCTTTCACGGCTGTCTGCTGGACGAGGGCCAGACGGGACTCTGCCGTGCCAGGACAAACCGCGGCGGCAAAATCGTCTCCCTCAATTACGGCAGAATCACCGCTCTGGCCCTGGATCCTGTGGAGAAAAAGCCCCTGCGCCGTTTCCATCCCGGAAGCATGGTGCTGTCGGCGGGCAGCTTCGGCTGCAATCTGAGCTGCCCCTTCTGCCAGAACGCCGGGATCGCCGCGGCGGGAGACGGCGTTTTTTCACATTATTTCTCTCCCGAAGCGCTTGTACAGGAAGCCCTGAACCTGCGCAGCAGAGGCAATATCGGCGTGGCGTATACCTACAACGAACCTCTGGTGGGCTTCGAATACGTCCTTGACTGCGCCGCTCTCGTGCGCGAAGCGGGGATGTACAATATCCTCGTGACAAACGGCACCGTGGAAGAAGCCCCATGGCGTTCCCTGCTGCAGCTTACCGACGCGGTAAACATCGACCTGAAAGGTTTCACCGAAGACTGGTACCGCACCCTGGGCGGCGACCTCGGCGCCGTCCGGCGCTCCATAGAGATAGCCGCAGAGAGCTGCCACGTGGAAGTCACCGCCCTGATCGTCCCGGGCGAAAACGACAGCGAAGAAGAGATGCGCCGGCTGGCCGCATGGCTGGCTTCTCTCCGTCCGGACATCCCGCTCCACGTCTCCCGTTTCTTCCCCCGCCACCGCATGACAGACCGTCCGCCCACCCCTGTGGAAACCGTCTTCCGCCTGGCAGACACAGCCCGGGAATACCTGAAGTACGTCTACACGGGAAACTGCTGAGGGGAAAAGAAAGAACCGGCCGGAGCATCCTTGCACCAAAGAGGATGTCCGGCCGGTTCTCTCCTGACCTACTACAATATATTTATGGTTAATAACCCTTACAGCCAGTAAGGAATTACCCAT
>JAHZHA010000029.1 GCA_019420525.1 Bacillota bacterium | reverse complement strand
AATTTTCAATGTTCTTTCATTTAGCCTTGACTTTTTATTTGCAGGCTATTTTTTTATCTTTTATTCTTTCTGATTTTCTATTTTATTTTCCGTAATTCCGCCGTCCAGCACCAGCATCTGACGAACAGCGCATCCCATCTTCCTGAACTCCGAGAACAGACAGTCGATACGTGTGGGACGGACGCGGATCAAATGCATCGGATTTTTCATTTTTCTCAGAAACTCTGCTGAAAGATTTTTGTATTCAGCATGAGACAGATAGTCTTCCGAAAACGGTTCCACCAGTTCCGCCCTTCCCGTAACCTGTATCCCGTGAAGATTTTCAAATCCTTCATATTTATCATAGATCGCAAGACTGACATTACTGTTTTCCGACAGCCCTATAAACTTCTTTCCTCCTTCACTGAACATCCAGAAGCATCCGTCATGATAACTGTATTCGATAGGCGTACAGCGCACATAATCCCCGATTCCGGTGGCCAGCGCACAGGTATTATTGTTCACGATATATTTTTCAGCCATTTCCTTGAGCTGTTCCTGATCCAGTTTGATGCTGTCCGCATCTTTCACATCCCAGTAGTCAGCTGCGTCCCTCAGCGCCTGTGTCGCTTCCTTTCGTTTCCCGGCAGATTCACCCGCCAGCTCCTTCAGCGTGTCTCCCGCGATGCGGTAAACGGTCCAGTCGGACATCGGCTCCGCGCCCAGGGACAGATAAAAATCGATGCTTGGCTGATTCCAGTCGAGACACCACCATTCCAGACGGCCGCACTTTCGCTCCACAGCGATAGCCGCCAGCTTTTCAAGAATCGCTTTTCCATACCCTTTCCCCCGGTATTCCGGCCGGACGAACAGATCCTCCAGATAGATCCCGGCTCTCCCCAGAAACGTGGAAAAATTGTGAAAAAACAGGGCAAATCCCACTTCCGTGCCATCCGCCACAGCGAAGATCACTTCCGCCTTCTGTCTGTCAAAAATCCACTCTTCCAGCGTCTCTTCGTCAGCCGTGACTTCATCCAGCAACTTCTCATAATCCGCAAGCTCCTTTATGAACTGCAGAATCAGCGGCACATCCTTCCGCTCCGCACAGCGGAAAACGACAGATTCTTTCATTTCTCTTTCCTCCGCAATATTCCATCAATATCATTTTCTGTTCCTCTATTATATCAGACAGCAGACACACGCGGCGGCTTCAAATATGACGGCAGACAAATGCGGCGCTGCAAGACAATTTTACCTCACTTTGCGGCCGTCTGCCCCATGCTCCGCAGCAGACGCACCTGCAGGAAGCAGCAGAGAATAAAAGATATGAGATCTGCTGCAGGTTGTGCCGCCTGGATTCCGGTGACGCCGAAGAAATGCGACAGAAAAAAGACCATCGGAATCAGGATGATACCCTGACGCGCCATTCCCAGAAAAGATGCGCTGACCACCTTGCCCGTAGTCTGCATCATCATATTGCTGATCATGAGCCAGGCGTTCAGGCACATAGTCAGACACTGGAACCGCAGCGCCCACGTCCCGATATCCAGAACCTCCGGATCGCCTTTCCGGAACAGCTCCACGAGAAACGGAGCGGCGGCGAACTCTGCCACGGCCACCGCGAGAAGAATCATCGTTCCCGTCTTTACGCAGAACCAGAAGCCCTCCTTTACACGTCCGTAAAGGCCGGCTCCGTAATTGTAGCCGCAGACCGGCTGGAATCCGTGGCCGAAGCCCATGATCACCGCATTCGTAAAATTCATGATCTTCGTCACGATGGCCATGGCCGCGATGGCCGCATCGCCGAACTGACCGGCGGCCAGATTCATGCAGGCAGCCGATACCCCGGAGACGGACTGACGGCACAGAGACGGAAATCCGCCGTTAAAGATGATCCTGTAATATCTCCGCGACGGCGAAAAATTTTTCAGCCGGATGGGCACCGTTCCCTTTCGGGAAATCTCCCAGAGCAGAAGGCAGAAGCTCACCAGCTGGCTGACGATGGTGGCCAGAGCGGCTCCGGCGATGCCCATGTGAAAGACAAAGATAAAGAGCGGGTCCAGCACGAGATTCAGCACGGCTCCCGCGGTCAGTCCGATCATACCGTAAAATGCGCTGCCCTCAAAGCGGAGCTGATTGTTCAAAACCAGCGATGCCGCCATATACGGCGCTCCGATGAGGATCAGTCTCACGTAATCCTCCGCGTAAGGGAGAATCGTCCGGGTAGAGCCCAGCAGCAGGCAGAAAGGCTCCAGCAGCAGCAGCCCGGCCGCCGCAAAGACGATACCTGTCAGAATCGCGGAAAAAAATCCGGTGGCCGCCAGGTTCAGGGCGTCCTCTTCCCTATGCTGTCCCAGCATCCGTGAGATATTGTTTCCCGACCCCTGTCCGAAAAAGAATCCGATGCCCTGAATCACCGCCATTACCGAAAAAGCGATGCCCACCGCTCCGGAAGCGCTCGTTCCGATCTTTCCGATGAAAAAAGTGTCCGCCATATTGTAGAATGTCGTGATGAGATTGCTTATGATGGTGGGTACCGCAAGACGGCAGATCAGTGGTCTGACCGGAGTCTGCGTCATCTGGATGAATTTTTCGTCGAGATCGTGTTCGTGCTGCTGTTCGTGTTGGTGCCGGTGTCCGCTGTGGCTGTGTCCTTTCATTTTCATCGCCCGCTTTCGTTTTCTGCTTCTGTCCGCTCCGTGCCCGGAACGGCGTCGTGTAATATTTGTTATTTTTATATTACATGATAATAACAATTATTACAATCCTTTTCAGAAAGAAACGGAAGATGCCCTGCGGCCGTTCTGGCGCTGCGCTGTATCTGCGTATCCGCTCCGCCGGCGCTTCCGGTCCCGCCCCCGGAATCCGCGCCGTCTCACCTGACAGGCCTCAGGTTCAGGTACAGAGATAATTCAGTTCCTCCTGGAGCTTTCCGATCTTCTCCAGCCGTTCTCTCAGCTCGTCGGAATGCTGCAGGGCCGCGGCGCTGATGAGACATTCCGCCAGCATCATGGCCGGCAGGGGAGAATTGTGAAAACCGGAGGATTCATACTCACAGATCAGCACGGTATCCGCGTATTTCACGAAAGGCGAAGAATAGCTGTCCGTCATCACGATGATCCGGACGCCCCGCTCCCCGGCCAGCCGCACCAGCTCCAGCAGATGCCTGGCGTACCGGGGATAGCCGATGACCAGCAGCAGATCTTCACTGTTCATCCACTGCAGCGCGGAGGTCCACATCAGAATCTGTTCGCTGTCCAGAAACGAAGAATTCCCGAACATTCTCGAAAAATTGTCCGTCAGATAGTGGGCCACGATTCTTCCGCTCCTTCCGCCGGAATAGTACGCGTGTCTCGCCTCCGACATCTCCTTCACCGCCTCTTCCAGCGCCTCCTGCGAAACGGAGGAAAACGTCGAAGAAATCCGGTTCATCTGTTTGGAAAAACAGCTCTGCCAGATATTCGTCTCGTCCAGATCCGCCAGACTCACCTCCAGCCGGTGCGCCGGATTGTACTTTTCTCTCAGCGCATCCTGCAGCTGCTTCTGGAAATCCGAATACCCGGAATATCCGGCGGAACCCACCAGCCGCAGAATGGTAGTGGTGCTGGTGCGGGCTTCCGCCGCCATCTGATCTATGGTACACACCGCAGCGTCGAACGGATTCCTGACGATATAGTCGGCGACACGCCCCTGAGTCTCCGTCAGAGAAGACAGATTCTTCTGGATGCGCCGTATGGGATCGGGGATTTCCGACTCTCTGACGAGTCTCTGTTCCCGCGCCGGATCGCCTTTGCCTGCCGCCGGCTGCCGTCCGTTCCGTCCGGTACCTCTGCCCGTTTCCTTTTCCGCGTCTCCCGTTTCCGCTCCGGCCGCCGCGCTCTCTCCTGCGCCGATTCCCAGTATCTCGTCGGCTGACACCTGAAGCGTCTCCGCCAGACGGATCAGAATGTCGCTGCTGATTTTTTCCGTCCGGCCTCCTTCAATTCTGCTCAGCTGAGACGGAGCGATTCCTGCCCGCACCGCCAGCTCTTTCTGATTCCAGTTTTTTTTCTCCCTCATCTCTATGATTCGCTGTCCGGGAGTCTTCGCTGCACCCATGTAAACTGCCTCCTCCATATTCCGGAGCCTCCCTGCCGGATCAGCTCCGCGTTCCGATGAATCCGATTATATCACCGTGATTGCATTTTTGCAATTATAGTGATATTCAAAATCACAATTTTAATATTTCCATTCTCATATAAATACTGTTTCCTCTGATTAGAATAGGATTCTTACTTATACTGTAATTTTTTTCAAAAAACAGTCCGGAATATCTTTCCGCAGACCCAGTGGGTAAACGGCGCCGCGGCGAACATATTCCAGAAAAACGCCATCGGAAAATTCTTCAGCAGCGTGCCCGCCCAGACCGCCGGCAACTGCACGAGGGACGCGCTGCCGGGAATGATATTGAACAGCACAGACGCAGCGAGGCTCATGGTTGGACACATGACAGCCACCGTCCCGGCCTGCCGGAAAAGGCGGCAGATATACGGATTATCTGTTTCAGGACTGCAGTGTCTCGCGCCGATGGCAGCTCCGATCCGGTTCCCCCAGAGATTGGAAAACAGAACGACCAGCAGTCCCATATAAGAAGCCTCCTTCAGCGCCTCTGCGAAAACGGCATTCGTCATGTTGCTGAAGCCCCCGGAAGCCAGATTCACCTCTTCCCTTACCGCGATATTATAGACCTCCATGCCCAGCGCCATGGCGTACGACATGATAACCCCGAAAATAAATCCCTGAAACCTGTTCTTAGGCATATCTCTTTCCTTCCTTTCTTTCACTTTTCAGCCGTCATAAATAAAAAAACGTGCAGCAATCAACTGGATTTACGCAGTAATTGCTACACGTTCGGGTTTATTTTATCATACGCGAAGCGGCATTTTCAAGGCACCGTTTTTCTTGCCCGCGGAAATCATTTCAGAATCATCCTGCAAAAACCTTTCTTCCTTTTCCGGACCTCTGCTGCCTCAGGACGTCCGGACGGCGTCTTTCATGGATTTCACATACTCTCCCACATAGCGCGGCGCTTCTTTTCCATATTTTTCCACAATCTTTACGATGGCCGATCCCACGATGACTCCGTCGGAGACGGCAGCGATTTTTTGCGCCTGTTCCGGTGTGGAAATCCCGAATCCCACCGCGCAGGGCACATCTGTATATTTCCTGGCCATGCGCACGATGGAGCCGACGTCCGTGCTGATTTCGCTTCTCGTCCCCGTCACGCCCAGGCTGGAGACGATATACAGAAAGCCTTCCGCCTCTTTTGCTATCATCGCGATGCGGTTCTCCGAAGTCGGAGCGATCATCGAGATCAGATGAATACCGTGTCTGCGGCAGTACGGCAGAAATTCATCCTTTTCTTCAAAAAGAACGTCCGGCAGAATCAGTCCGTCGATTCCCGCTTCTCCGCAGGCGGTGAGAAATCGCTCCGCTCCATAAGAGAATACCACATTGGCATACGTCATGAAAACCAGCGGGATTTTCACATCTTTCCGCAGATCTTTTACAAAGGAGAAGATCTCGTCTGTCGTGACGCCCCCCTGCAGCGCCCGGAGATTGGCTCCCTGTATGACGGGTCCTTCGGCGGTGGGATCGGAAAAGGGGATGCCCAGTTCGATGAGATCCGCGCCGCCGGCTGCCGCGGCCCGGGCGGCGGCGCCGGTAGTCTCCAGGTCCGGATCCCCGCAGGTTATGAAAGCGATGAAGGCTTTTCCGTTTTCAAAAGCTCGTCTTATATTACTCATAGATATTCTCCCCTCTGTAACGTGCTATGGCGGCACAATCCTTGTCTCCCCGGCCCGATATAGTTATGACGATGATTTTGTCTCGGCCCATCTCTGGAGCGATCTTCAGGGCATGAGCCACAGCATGAGCCGATTCCACAGCCGGTATGATGCCTTCCGTCCTGGCCAGATATTCAAAAGCGCACACCGCCTCTTCATCTGTAACGGGAACGTATTCCGCCCTGCCGATATCATGCAGATATGCGTGTTCCGGTCCGATGCCGGGATAATCGAGTCCTGCGGAAATGGAATAAACCGGTGCGATTTGTCCGTATTTATCCTGACAGAAGTAAGATTTCATTCCGTGAAAGATACCCGGTTTTCCGGTGGCGATGGTAGCTGCCGTTTCAAATGTATCCGTACCTCTTCCGGCGGCTTCGCATCCGATGAGCCGGACGTCCCTGTCGCCGATAAAATGATAAAAGCTGCCGATGGCATTGGATCCTCCGCCTACACAGGCGATGACGGCATCCGGAAGGCGTCCTTCTCTCTCGAGAATCTGTTCTTTTATCTCTTCTGAAATCACCGACTGAAAATCCCGCACGATGGTGGGAAACGGATGAGGTCCCATGACAGAACCGAGACAGTAGTGCGTATCGCTGATTCTGGATGTCCACTCTCTCATGGCTTCCGAAACGGCGTCCTTCAGCGTGGCGGTGCCCGACTTCACCGGAATGACTTCCGCTCCCAGCAGCTTCATCCGGTAAACATTGAGCGCCTGCCGTACCGTGTCCTCTTCTCCCATAAAGACGACGCATTCCATTCCCATCAGAGCGGCTGCCGTTGCAGTGGCCACCCCGTGCTGGCCGGCTCCCGTCTCTGCGATCAGCCGTGTCTTTTTCATCTTCTTCGCCAGCAGAGCCTGTCCCAGCACATTGTTTATCTTGTGGGCACCCGTGTGGTTCAGGTCCTCCCGCTTGAGATATATCTTCGCGCCGCCCAGGTCTTTCGTCATCTTTTCCGCGAAGTAGAGCCGCGACGGCCTTCCGGCATAGTCGTTAAACAGATCAGACAGCTCTCTTCTGAATTCCGGATCCTTTTTATAGTAATCATAGGCTTCTTCCAGTTCGATCACGGCATTCATCAGCGTCTCCGGGATATACTGACCGCCGTGGACGCCGAAACGTCCTCTTTGATTTGTCATCGTCTTTCTTCCTTTCTCACTGCGGCAGCAAATGCCGTCATCTTTCTTTTATCCTTTCTCCCTCCGGTTTCGATGCCCGAGCTGACATCCAACGCAAAAGGATGAAATCTTTTCACCGCATCGCCTGCATTTTCCGGGCGGAGTCCCCCGGCCAGGAAATACGGCCTTTTCACGTCCTGAATCAGTCTCCAGTCGAAGAGATTTCCCGTTCCCGCTCCGGAATCCAGGAGAATATAGTCGGCCGGACTTCTGACGGCATCGGAAACATCGGCGGTCGTCCGGATGCGAAACGCCTGAATAATCGGTTTACCGGTGAGAGTACGGAGCCTCCTTATATAATCCTCGTCTTCGCTGCCGTGAAGCTGTGCAATATCGATAACTCCCCGGTTCAGAAGACCGGCTATATATTCCGGTTCTTCATCGGTAAAGACACCTGCAGCGCTGATTCCGGGATCCAGGAGTTTCTTCAGTCTCTCCGCCTCTTCCCGGCCGATGCGGCGTCTGCTTCCCGGCGCGAATACGAAGCCGACATAATCCGCTTTCAGCTGGTTTGCAGCCAGGATGTCGCCGGGATCGGAGAGACCGCAGAATTTGATCTTTGTCATAACGCATCACCTCTCAGCTGATTCAGCTTTGCCTTCTTGTCAGAAGCCCGCATGAGCGTCTCTCCGATGAGAACAGCATCTGCTCCGATTTTCCTCAGTTCGGACACGTCTTCCGGGCTGCTGACACCGCTTTCGGAGACGAACAGGACGTCTTCCGGTATCATCTTTCTCAGTCTTCTGCTGTTTTCTGAATCCACGGAAAAATCCCTGAGATTCCGGTTATTGACTCCGATAATCCGGGCTCCGGCATTCAGAGCCATTTTTACCTCCTCTTCATCATGAGCTTCCGTCAGAGCCGACATCCCCAGCTCGTCGCAGATGCGGAGATATCCGGCCAGCTGTCTTTCCTCCAGTATGGAACAGATCAGCAGCACCGCCGATGCTCCCAGCATCTTCGCCTCGTAAATCATGTATTCGTCCACGGTGAAATCCTTTCTCAGACACGGTATCGATACAGCTTTTGCGATTTCCTTCAGATACCGGTCACTGCCCTGAAACCATTCCGGCTCTGTCAGAACGGAAATACAGTCCGCACCTGCCGCCTCGTATTCTGCTGCGATGTCGAGATAGGGAAAATCAGGCGAAATCAGACCTTTGGACGGCGAAGCTTTTTTGCACTCGCAGATAAAAGACAGGCCTTCTTTCCTCAGAGATTTCTCAAATTCGAAAGTTCCTTTCGGAAGATTCCGGGCCTGCCGCCGTATTTCTTCCGCTGAAACCCTCTGTTTTGCCAGTTCCGTGCGCATTTTTGCATGCTGTGCCAGTTGATCCAGAATCGTCATTTTTATGCCTCCGCACTTTCTTTGTCAGGAAGATTGCTGATCTCAATGATTTTTTCCAGCATTGCCCGGGCTTTTCCGCTGTCGATGAGCTCTGCCGCCAGTTCCACACCCTCTTTTATACTGCCGGCTTTTCCGCCGATGCAGAGAGCCGCTCCGGCATTCAGCAGAACTGCATTTCTCTTGTGTCCTTTTTTGCCCGCCAGAATGTCCCGTGTAATCTGCGCGTTTTCTTCCGGTGTACCGCCCTTCAGATCTGCTTTCGTACATCGCTGAAATCCGAAATCTTCCGGAGTGATGACAAAAGACCGGAACCAGTCATCCCGTATTTCACATACAGCCGTAGGCGCGCTGAGAGAAATTTCATCCAGTCTGTCCCGTCCGTATACCACCATGCCCCGGCGTATTCCCAGATTGATCAGTACCTGGGCCAGCGGTTCCACCAGGTATTCATCATATACCCCCAGGAGCTGCATGGAAGGAGAGGCCGGATTCGTGAGAGGCCCCAGGATGTTGAATACCGTACGGAATCCCAGTTCCTTGCGGATAGCCCCCACGTATTTCATCGATGTATGATATTTCTGAGCGAAAAAGAAACACATCCCTGCTTCTCTCAGAAGTTCCCTGCATTTTTCCGGACTCTGGTGAATATTCACCCCCAGTGCTTCCAGACAGTCTGCCGTTCCGCACTTCGATGAAGCCGCCCGGTTGCCGTGTTTTGCGACTTTCATTCCCCCGGCCGCCGCCACGAAAGCCGATGTGGTGGAAATATTGAAGCTCTGGGCATTATCCCCGCCGGTTCCGACGATTTCAAACACGTCCATTCCCGTCTCTACTCTTTCCGCATGTGCTCTCATGGCTGCCGCACAACCCGCGATTTCGTCTGTCGTTTCCGCTCTGGCGCTCTTGGTGGAAAGCGCCGCCAGAAATGCAGCGTTCTGAGTGGGTGAAGTGGAACCGCTCATAATCTCATTCATGACGGTATACGCTTCTTCATAAGTAAGGTCTTCTTTGTTTACGATCTTCACGATAGCTTCTTTAATCACGGTTTCATACCTCCTCGATAAAATTTCTGAGCATCTTTCTTCCGTCCGGCGTCATGACGGATTCCGGGTGGAACTGCACGCCGTAGACGGGATATTCTCTGTGCTGTACCGCCATTACCTCACCTTCGGCTGTGGCGGCTGTAATCTCAAGACATTCCGGAATCGTCGGCGCATCTGCAGCCAGAGAATGGTAACGGGCTGCCGGCGCTGTTTCCGGACATCCCCGGAACAGGCGGCAATCGGTCCGGAATTTTATCTGCGACTGCTTTCCGTGCATCAGTTTTTCCGCATAAGTGATTTTCGCTCCGAACACCTCACAGATGGCCTGATGACCGAGGCAGACCCCCAAAATCGGGATGTCTCTGTAAAATGTCCGGATCACTTCCTCGGTGATTCCCGCATCTTCCGGCCTGCCAGGGCCCGGTGAAAGGATAATGTGATCCGGTTTCATCCGGCTGATCTCCTCCGGAGTTATCCCGTCATTGCGAAATATCCGGATATCCGGATGGATTTCTCCAATCAGCTGATATAAGTTATAGGAAAAGCTGTCATAATTATCGATCAGTAAAATCATAACGATCCCTCCTGTGCCAGTTCCAGCGCCTTCAGAGAAGACCCCGCTTTATTCATGCATTCTTCAAATTCTTTTTCCGGAACAGAATCTGCCACGATTCCCGCTCCGCTCCGGACGAAAACTCTGCCGTTTTTCCTGTATACGATGCGAATGGCGATGCAGGTATCCATATTGCCCGTGAAATCGATATATCCTATGGCGCCTCCGTAAATTCCCCGGCGGTTTTTTTCCAGTTCTCCGATAATCTGGCAGGCACGGATCTTTGGAGCACCGGAAAGTGTTCCGGCCGGCAGTACAGCTTCCACGGCGTTCAGCGCATCTTTGTCTTCCCGGATTTCACCCCGTACCGTGGAACCGATATGCATCACATGGGAAAATCTCTGTATCGTATGGAACTTTTCAACCTGCACCGTCCTGAACCGGCTGATCTTTCCCAGATCATTTCTTCCCAGATCTACCAGCATATTGTGTTCCGCCAGTTCTTTTTCGTCAGTCAGAAGTTCCTCTTCCAGCGCCCTGTCTTCTTCCGCTGTCTTTCCTCTCGGTTTCGTCCCGGCAAGAGGAAAAGTATGCAGTATTCCGTTCTTCAGCCGGACGAGAGTCTCGGGAGAAGCTCCGGCGATCTCCATATCTGTACCGGAAAAATAAAACATATACGGGGAAGGATTGATGGTCCTCAGAACCCGGTAAGTATTCAGCAGACTTCCTTCAAAAGGCGCGCTGAGACGGTTTGAAAGAACCACCTGAAAAATATCTCCTTCCCGTATGTAGTTCTTTGCTTTCTCCACCATACTGCAGAACTCTTCTTTATCGAACAGCGGCGTGACTTTCCCCAGAAGTCTTCCGTCGTCTTCTTTCTTTTTTTCACCGTTCCGTATAAGCTCTGCCAGCTGCTTCAGTTCTCTGACCGCTTTGTTGTATCCCACTTCGATATCCTCAAGGGACATGTTCACGATGAGGACGATTTTCTGTCTCACGTGATCGAAAACGATGACCTTGTCGAAAAGCATCAGATCCACATCCCGGAAATTTTCGGTGTCCTCCAGAGGACGCCGGACAGACGGTTCGCTGTAACCCAGATAATCATAGGAAAAATATCCCACCAGTCCGCCGGTAAAAGGAGGAAGGCAGTCGAAACGCGGACTTTTATATTCCTCCAGAATCTGACGGAGATACCGGGAAGGATCCTCTGTCTTCACCCGCAGGCTTCCTGCTTTCATCTCTCCGTCCATGCATGTGATTTCCAGCTTCGGATCAAATCCGAGAAAAGTGTATCTGCCCCAGGTTTCATCTGCCTGCGCAGATTCCAGCATATAACAGTGGGTGGACACATTTTTCAGAATCTTCATGGTTTCGATAGGCGTCGTAAAGTCCGAAAGAATTTCGGTGCTGACCGGCAGCACATTATACACACCCTCATCTGCAATTTTTTTAACATCACTGAATTCCGGAAAGATTTTCATAACAGTACCTCCAGATAAAAAAATTCCTCTGACGATTCTGTCAGAGGAATAAAAAAGCCCCTGACAGAATGATACAATCTGTCAAGGGCGAATAATGCACTTATAAAAAAGTACTGCACTACCCGTGGTGCCACCTTGAATTCACGGAATGACCCGTGCACTTAGCGGGATACCATCATATCCCCGGCAACTGACGTATGCCTTCACGTCGCAGAATACTCTGGTCTCCCATTTGACTGCGCCCTCCGCGGTCCATTTGACAACTTGTTTCTTGCCTGATTCTCATCATCGCAGGCTCTCTGTAAAGGCATCATTGCCGTTATCTCCGCTTCAACGGTTTATCGTATTAAATTTTCTGTAGTTTAGCACGACGCATCACCGATGTCAATAATCTGTTGAAATTTTTTTGATTTGTACAAACCGCTGCGAACCGGAAAACGAAGTCTGCCCCTTCATTGTTTTCCGGCAGAAGATGCGGCGAATTTCCCCTGCCCGAGGATTGCCTTTTCTTTCGTAATGTAATATAATGCAGAAAATGATCGAAACAGCATAGTGTCCTGCCACCGGGCAGAGAGATGACAGCAGCATCTTGTTTTACGGCGTTAGGTCTTGGAAGCCGTAAATACAGATGCTGTATTTTTTCGGAGGTAAAAATGGAAAGACAGCTCAGACGTTATATCATTCCCAATATTCTGGCGATGACGGGAACATCCTGCTATGTCCTCGCTGATACTTTCTTCATCTCACTGGCGGCAGGCTCTGACGGCATCACAGCACTCAATCTCGTTCTGCCGCTGTACGCGCTTATCTTCGCCATCGGATCCATGATCGGTACGGGGTCAGCCACACGGTATGCTCTGAGCAAATCCAACGGTGACAAATCCGCAGATGATTATTTTTCCAATTCTGTCTGGTGTACCTTATTATTCAGCAGTATATTCGTGGCAGCAGGTATATTTTTTCCGGACAAAATCCTTTCCCTTCTGGGGGCTGATGCAGATATTCTTGACACAGGTCTTTCCTACACCCGCATCGTTCTTTGCTTCACGCCTTTTTTTATGCTGAACTACACTTTTACCGCATTTGTCAGAAACGACAGTGCCCCGAAACTGGCTATGACCGCAACTCTGCTGAGCGGGCTCTTCAATATCATCTTCGATTACATTCTGATGTTTCCTCTGGAAATGGGTATGGCCGGCGCTGCTCTGGCAACGGGAATCTCTCCTGTCGTCAGTATGTCAGTCTGCATGATACACTATATTTCAAAGAAAAATACCATCGTTTTCACCAGGAGCATTCCCTCGGCAAAAAAACTTGTTTCTGCCTGCAGTCTCGGTATTGCGGCTTTCATCGGCGAGCTTTCCAGCGGAATCACCACTCTGGTATTCAATTTCATGCTTCTGCATCTCTCCGGAAATACTGCAGTTGCCGCATACGGTATCGTGGCCAATGCAGCTCTGGTGGCTACAGCCCTGTTTAACGGTGTCTCTCTGGGTCTGCAGCCGGTAGCCAGCCGGGCCCACGGTCACGGAGACATCCTGTCGGAGAGAAAAATTCTCAGATCCGCTTTAAAAATCGCACTATGTATCGCATTCATAACTGTGGCGCTGACATATCTTTTTACGGAGCAGCTCATTGCTGTTTTCAACAGCGAAGGCTCCGCCACACTGGCATCTTATGCGAGAACGGGCCTTCATCTGTATTTTCCGGGTTTTCTCATTGCCGCCGTCAACATTATCAAAGCCGGTTTTTACAGCGCTGTAGGAAAAGGAAAGGAATCTTCCCTGATCGCTCTCTCCAGAGGTATCTTTTCTATCACCATCATGGCTTTTCTGCTTTCGCACTTTCTGGGCGTTACAGGTGTCTGGCTGGCATTTCCGGCGTCAGAACTGATTACACTGGCAATAGTACTGGTTATTGGCAGAAAAGACAGAAAAAATATATTTGAAGACAGTAATGACCGGAATATGTAAGGAGGTATTTTCATGAAACAGGTAATCGCCTTATTGGGCAGCAAAAGAAAGAAAAACACGTTCCGGCTTCTTTCTGAGATTCAGACAATTCTGAAAAATCACGAAATCGAATTGCATATCATTGAACTCTGTCATTGTAATATAACACCCTGTGCAGGCTGCGAACGCTGTATTCTGCAGGGCCAGTGCATGCTGAACGACGATGCGGCAGATATCATGAAGAGTCTTTCTGAAGCAGACGGCATTGTGCTGGCCTCACCGGTATATCTGAAGCAGGTATCCGGACAGCTGAAAACATTTTTTGACCGGACCTGCATGTGGTACCACCGTCCGGTGCTGGCTGAAAAACCGGTTCTCTCAGTATCCACTACAAAAGGCTCCGGTCTGCGGCAAACCCTGTCATATCTGAAAAGCATCGCCATTCAATGGGGAGCCGTTCCTGCAGGCATGGTAGGACGGACGATCTTCACTCAGAACCGGCCGGTTTCCGAAAAAGAAATATCCGGATTCATCCGTCTGGTTCACCGACCCCAGAACCATTCCCCTTCGCTGAATCAGCTGATCAATTTCGAAGTACAGAAAGCTCTGGCTCTGGCTATGAACCCTCTGGATCGGGAATACTGGAAAGAAAAACAATGGCAAAATAAACCGTATTTCTATCCATGCAGAATAAATAAGTTTTACAGTGTGATGAGTTTGGCTTTTGGAAAGTTTCTTCAGACTAAACTGAATTCTTCTATAAAAAAATAACCGTCATTTTTATGACGGTTATTTTTTTCGGTACTCCTCGATCAGAGATTCCAACTCCTTAGCTTCTTCTTCTGAGATTTTTCTGTCGCCGAAAAAGGCCGCAAAGAATTTCGGCATGGAGTTGCGGAAGGTACGCTCCATAAAATACTGCGCTTCCTCTCTCTGACATGCTTCTTCCGGAATCAGAGCGGTGACGGTGGCATTGACGTTTTCCACGAATCCTTTGAGTTCCATTTTCTTTATCATCGTATACACGGTAGATTTTTTCCATCCGAATTTCTCATTGCATAGTCTGACCAGTTCTCCGGAATTGACGGGACAGCTCTCCCATACCGCTGTCATAAACTTATAATCGCTGTCGCAGAGTTTCAGATCTTTCGGGTCCATCTGCCGTCACCTCCATTTTCGTTTTATATATGTAAAAGTCTATCGGAGGGAAATCACCGTGTCAAGAAAATTCCGCTATTCCAGCGCATATCCGTTGAAATCACTGAATTCGATCTGCTCTGCCGCCTGTAATGCTTCAGAAAAAGTATCGTATTCCTGTTCACAGATCTCATCCGTCCTTCGGATATTCGCCAATATCTTTTCCTTCTCCTCAGACAGTTTTCCCTTTTCACTCTTTTTCTCCGCTTCGGCGATAATACCTGTGTCCCCGATATTTTCCGGTTCTCCGCTTATCCCCCTGTATACAGCAACCTTAAATATCCCGTCTTCCCGTTTCAGCCGGACGTCCAGAGGCATTCTATTGTAATCGCAGGATATGCGAAATTTACCGTCCGTTTCCGCAATCCATATATTCCAGCCGATGAGCCTGCCGCGCACAATAATCTGCTCCCTGGTCAGATCATATAAAATTACCGGCGTCTGTACGTCTGCCACGCCGGATTTCACGATATAATTCACCGTGTTTCTGTAAGTCCGGATCAGATAATCCTGGTTCAGCCATTTATAGTATTCTTTTGCTGTAAAATCGTCGGAAAGACATGCATCCGCTTTCCGGTTGAATGCGATGATACTGTCGTTTATCTCATCCTCCGTCAGCGACGCCGTCGTACCATCCTCCGATTCGAATTCTCCTATACTCGCTACCAGTTCATAGGCTTCCGTCACCGCCCGGCGCACTTGGGCGCGCACATCCGGCAGAGGCACGAAATACAGGGATAAAATCACTGTGGTTGAAACCAAAAGTGCGATACTCCACACGACCGCCGCTTTCTTTTTCATTTACTTCCCTCCTTTTGATCTATGGTTTACGATTATAAACTACATGTCATGATTATAACTGTCAAGAAAATATCGTATGTATTCTGTATTTTTCAATATGCATTTTTTACTCTCAGGCTTACCTTATATAAAAAACCGCTGCAGATAACTCCGCAGCGGCTTTCATTGCTCATGTTTTTTTATTATTTTCCCGTATATTTCCCTTTATCTTACATGTTAGGGTCATACTCACATTCCACGAGAACTTTCTTTTCTCCATTTTCCCACCACTGTACTACAGAATAGTAATTTGCCTGCTGTCCGGTATACGGAACAAATCCGGCATCCGGATCACTGAGGTCAAAGAAAAGTTCCGATTTATCCATGGAATACGTTTCGCCATTAAAGACGATTTCAAAATCTCCCAGAGGAATGACTGCTCCGATACAATCATCACAGACGACGTCAACCGGAATATCCACGAGGAATTTAGGGAAGGACCACTCCATCGTAGCTTCTTTTGTATCATTCTGGAATACACATTGCCCGTCTACCTTCGATTTTTCCAGGGTCTTGACACCGCTGGTTTGTTATTATAGACTCGATATATAATCTGTAAATGATAGATAAAATAAAACGGAGAATTATTATGCAAAAGATACTCACATATCTGTTGGCTCATACGCCGTCAGCACAAATTATGGAAACAGTCCGGCTGATTTTTCTGCGTTTCCTGCTCACCGGAATCTCTGCCTCTCTGCTGATCGCAGTCATTCTCATACTCCGGTTCCTGCTCAGAGGATACCGCCGTTCTTACTCTTACTGTCTGTGGGCTAGCATTCCTCTTTTCTGTCTGAGTGCTGCGGTTCCTTCCAGGATATTGGATATGACAGCAAAATGGATCCAAAATCTGACACATGTGCCTCTGTTTCGAGTCGTTCATCTGCCGACGAGCAATGTCATAATCTCTGCCAATTCTCCGGAAACACTCGCAACATCGGCAAATTCCGGCACTTTTGTTTTAAGCACATTGATTTCCCGGGAAATGTTTCTCTGGTTTTTCCTCCTGATATGGATTGCCGGTATCGCTGTTCTCTCTGTGCTCACGATCCGTTCTTCACTGAGAATCAGACGCAATGTGCGTTTTGCAGTAAGAACAAATGAGACCGACGTCTGGGAATCGGATGATATCGAAGGACCTTTCGTCAAAGGGCTGTTCCGTCCCAGAATTTATCTTCCTTCCTCCACGAATCGGGAACACAGACGATATATTCTTCTCCACGAGCGGTACCATATACGCAGAAAAGATAATCTGGCCCTGCTTCTGGCACAGATTCTCATTATTGTTTTCTGGTTTCAGCCTCTGATGTGGCTGGCCCGTGGCCTGATGCGCCGCGACATGGAAATCAGCTGCGATGAACGCGCCACAGCGGGACTGAAAAGAGAAGATATCGCGGACTATTCTTCAGCACTTCTGCTATATGGTACCGGGCATACAACGGTTTTTGCGGCATCCATGGGAAACGGCAGATCTGTTCTTTCTCAGAGAATCCGGACAGTTATGATAAGAAAAAAAAAGAGCTTCTTCCTTCCGGTAACAGCCACATTCTGCTGTCTGGCAGCCATATCTGCATGCTTTGTATTCTTCACCGGTACTGCAATATCTGCATCTGACAGTCCTTCTCACACCATTACAACTGAAAACATCCCGTCCGAAAACAGAAAAGATCCCTCGCAATCTGCCTTGAAAGTATCAGACTCAATGGATACCGTCAATCAAAATGATTCACTTACAGGCGGATCGGTGACTGAAACCGGCGTAACTCCGGCTGTGGAAAGATCCTCCGGAAAACAAAGTGGAGCGGATACGGAAAGCAGTACCGGCATGACATACGAACCGGGTATCATCAGCTATGATCCTGAAACAGGAATCACTGTCTGGCGCGACGCTTCCGGTGCAACCGTACTCTCCGGGCTTCCTGTCCCGGACGATGTAAAAGTAAATATGGAAAAAGCTCTCAACCGGTTTTTCCCGGCATAAATATAAATACAAAAAGAATTTTCTCAGAAGTGTCGTCTTTCTGTTGATCTGAATCATATTATACTCTTAGCAGAATTTTATCTTACAGGAGTGTGATCAATATGAATATCATCGACAGAAATTTTTCGGATCTTGTACGTGAGATTGAAAGCCTGAGTCAACAGGAAATCTATCTGAAAATCCGTTCCGCTTTTGAAAAAGTTCCTGAAGAAACGCGGGACAGCTGTATAGCCTTTTTCCGCAACTATAATTTTTGGGGAATACTCGATCCCCAGGCCGGCATTTACGATCAGATAGCAGGAAAGGCTCAGACTCTTGCTGAACACATCAGCGATTTTCAGTGGCTTTATGACAGACTCTGTGATTATCGTTCAAAAAAAACACTATACGCGATACTCAGCAATTGGTACCGTTACGATTTCACATCTACCACCGAAACAAAGGAATATCTTTTCGACAGTTATTTTGATCTGGATGTGGTCAGATGCGGAAAAGATGAAGTAATCGTCAATCTTGGAGCCTATACCGGTGATACGGTGCTTTCCTATATCAAAAATTACGGGGAAGACTGCTATAAAAAAATATACTGCTACGAAATCACTTCTCAGACATTCAATTTTTTGAGGGAAAATCTTCGATTCTGCCGTAACATCGATTTCCGGCTGAAAGGTATCGGCGACACACAGACCTCAATGTTTATCAAAGAAAATGAAGCCAGTTCCTCGGCCAATACTCTGGGGGGCGACAGCGGCGAAGAAATCGGCGTCACCACTCTCGACGACGACATTAAAGAACCCGTCTCTCTCATCATCGCTGACATTGAAGGCTTTGAACAGAAAGCTATTCTCGGCGCCCGGAAACATATTCTTCAGGATCATCCAAAACTGCTCATCTCCGTATATCACAACAATGAAGATCTCTGGAAAATTCCCCGGATGATACATGATATTTCTCCGGACTACCAATTTTATCTGCGGTACAAGAGTTCTCCCATCTATCCTACAGAAATCACACTTCTGGCTGTGTAGAAATTACGGTCTTCCAAAAAATACAGGCAGTTCCGTCAGATGTACTACCGCAACAGATAAAAAATATCGGCCGGCACTTTGTAGCAGAGAGCCGGCCGATGTGTGACAATTGCCTCTTTCAAGGAATTCACAATACATTTATTTTTTCTTATTCGTATTCTTTCCAGATATATCTGATAGGATTCTGATTTCCATATCTGAATATATCCTCCACTGACTTTCCGTTGAATTTAATTTTTACCGCTTCCTCTGCAAGATTTCCCACAAATTCATACCGATTTGCTGCAGCTTCATTTTCCTTGCTCTTTATCTCATCATCCGGAAATCACGCTCTTATCTTTCAGTGACACTTTCACGCCGCTGAGGGCAGCTTCATCCTTGCCGCAGAAATACTTGAGTCCTCCCAGTTCTTTGATAATCGGATCTTCTTCCAGACCGCTGAAAGCCGGATAGGACAGTGTCGTGCCCACCAGATTCTGGTATGCGGCGCTGTTCCAGGCATCCTCGTGCTGTACGGCGATCCTGGCCGAAGTCATGGTGGAGCTTCGCAGGGTATTATCGCTGCTGAACTCTGTAATGACGAAATTTTCATCAAAAGAGAATCTTCTGTGGAAAGTCGCTCCGTCATCTCCGCTGGTATACGATTTTGAAGTGACATATTTCATATCGGTCAGATAAAAAGAATCACCGTCGAAAAGTTCGTCGTTATCCTGTCGGAATGAGATTTCTCCTGAAGTTCCGCAGAAACGGACGCCCTCACATTTCGCGTAATTCTCCAGATAATCGTACAGGGCGATTTCCGGATCGATGACCTGTACCGCCACATGCTCTTCTGTGGTGTTTCCGGCGCTGTCACTGCAGATGACAGTCGCATCATTTTCACCTTTCACGCTGAATATCACGTTTTCTATTTTCACGTTCTCAGCCGACGGCTTTATCTCACCGTCGCAGTTGTCCGTCAGGGCGATGTTTTCGATAAAAGATGCCTCGTCATCTAAAAAAGCATATACCGTGCCGTCGGAATTCTGATTCAGAAAAGTAATTTCAGGTCCGGTCTGGTCCGTCACGTGAATATCGAACCGCTTCGTATACTCTTTTCCGTTCTTCAGATACACATATTCTACAAAATAGGTCCCCTGTTCGTTTACATCGATATCCGTATCCGATACCTTACAGGTATATTCCGATTCCACGAGATCCAGCAGCTGTTTTTCCACACGGGTTTCACTGTCTGCGCCGCTGCCCAGAGGAATCGTATCGTTCGTCAGCCGGATGTCCTGAAAAAGCAGGCTCCGGATCAGTACGACAGCTATGACGCACAACACCGCTGCAGAGATGCCTGCGATGATATACTTCTTTTTCACATTTTTCATTTTCATAACCTCCTTGTCTGCTGCAAATCCGCCTTACTCCGCACTGACCGGCTGTATGCCGACTTACACCGCGGTTTCTCAGGTATCCAGTTTGCAATAATAAAGCATGTCCGTATCGGTATCGTACAGTCCCAGAGTGACATTCGTACCGTGCGGACCGTCTTTTCCCGCATTCCGGTCAATCAGCAGATAGTATCCGTTCTGAATTTCCGGAACCAGAGGATTTCCCTCGTCGTCATTCAAATACGGCCCGGTCTGACCGGTTTCATCCGATATTCCGTAAACGAGTATCTGTGCCGTCTCGTCAAGAGGAAATTTTTTCCAGTTTTTATCATTTCTGATTTCCTCTGAAACACTGTCATCATCAAAACGAAGAATGACACAGGAGGTTCCGTCACCGTTTCCGCTGTGAGTATCATAATTTGAAATTTCATTTCCTGACGAAACGTCAATCCCCAGCGTCTCCGACACAGTATCGTGTACAAGTACCGAACCGCATGCTGTCAGAATTAGAATTAAAACAGCCGTTAACAATACTGTCTTCCGAATATTCTTCATACTTATCTCCTCTCTTTTCTGCATTCTGCAGCATTCTGTTATTTTATTTTACTATACTTTTTCAATTTGTAATATATCTGAAATGATTCTTTTTAACCTGCAGGACCTGTAGCTCCGGTCTGCGTTCTCCTGCCGTATCACCTTTATTTTCCTGAATATACGCCCACTTCTCCGGATTTTCTTGATGCTTTTCCCAAAAGCATATATAATGTATAAAATTATTTTTCCTGCTTCTTTTGCACAAATTCGTTCAGAAACTGGATTCATACGAGGTTTATCATGCGTATTCTCATGCTCGGAAACAGCTTTACCTCTGCCAACGGTATGCCGCAGATGCTGGCAGAGCTTACCGGCGCAGAAATCGTTTCCCATACCCGCGGCGGAGCGCGGCTTTCAGAACAGTTGAATCCCGATACCCGAATGGGCGCCCGGACGCAGAAAGCGCTGGCAGAAGAGCGCTGGGACTATGTGATTCTCCAGGAGATGAGCCACGGTCCCGTCACTTCTCCGGAAAAATTCGCTTCTGCCGTAAAGCAGCTCTGCGGACAAATCCGCAAAAATGGAGCCGTTCCGGTTCTCTTCGCCACCTGGGCTTACCGGAAAGGCGAAAAAAAACTGGAGGAAAAAGGCTGGGATTATAGCGAAATGGCCCGCCGGCTTTCCGACGCTTATCATCAGGCAGCCCGCGAAAACGATGCGCTCATCGCTGATGCCTGCATGACATTTTATCGTCTTTCCCCGGCGCAGGAACTCTATGCCTCTGACGGAATCCATCCGAACGAACATGGTTCCCGTCTCGCGGCGGAAACCATCGCAGCTGTTATTCTAAAACACAAGGAGAGTGAGATATGATTCGCGAAATCTGCAGGGATGAAGCTTTTCTTTCCCAAAAATCCGAACCCGCTACACCGGACGATATTCCTACTGCCGCCGATCTTCTGGAAACACTCGAATATCACAAAAATGCCTGTGTAGGTATGGCAGCCAATATGATCGGTATCAACAAGCGTATCATCGCATTCGATAACGACGGCACTTATATGGTCATGTTCAATCCGGAGATCATCAAAAAATCGGAGCCTTATGAGACAGAGGAAGCCTGCCTTTCTCTAACAGGTACCCGTCCGGCCATACGCTGGAAATCCATTAAAGTCCGCTGGCAGAACCGGAAATTTCAGGAGCGGTTCAAAACCTTCACCGGCTGGACCGCGCAGATCATTCAGCACGAAATCGATCACTGCGACGGAATTATCATCTGAGGAGGAAACGATGTTTAAAGACAAAATTGCAGTTATCACAGGCGGGGCCAGCGGCATCGGCAGAACGATCACAGAGGAATTCCGAAAAGTCGGCGCAAATGTCTGCGTCATCGACCTGCTACCTAACGATTACTATACTGGAGATCTTGCCGATCAGTCTGTTCTTGAAGATTTCGCCCATAAAGTCGTGACCGATCACGGCCACGTGGATTTTCTCATCAATAACGCCCGTCCCCTCATGAAAGGGCTGGACGAATGCACCTTTGAGGAATTCAATTACGCACTGAAAGTCGGCGTCACTGCGCCATTTTATCTGACGAAGCTGTTCGTTCCTCATTTTGCGGCCGGTGCCTCGGTAGTGAACATCTCTTCCTCACGCGACCGCATGAGCCAGCCCCAGACGGAAAGTTATACGGCAGCAAAAGGCGGAATCTCGGCACTGACCCACTCTCTGGCGATCAGCCTGGCAGGAAGAGCGCGGGTTAACTCTATCTCACCCGGATGGATCGATACAGATTACACAGTCTATGAAGGTCCGGATGCCTCTCAGCACCCCGCCGGACGTGTGGGTAATCCGCTGGACATCGCAAACATGGTTCTCTTCCTCTGCTCAGATAAGGCCGGTTTCATCACCGGAGAGAATATCTGCATCGACGGCGGCATGACACATCAGATGATCTACCACGATGACTGCGGATGGATCCTGCAGGAAGACGAAAACAAATAGACATCGCTTCCACAGTATCTCCGGCGCCTTCTGCAAAGACAAAAAACTATCGAAAAAGAGAACTCACGGATTTCAGAGAGAAAAACAGGGAGAACAGCCCGACGGCCGCTCTCCCCGTTTCAACATATCTTTTTTTATTTTCTCCTGACAGGTTCGTAAAAACCGCCTGCCAGTCGTTTTTTCAGTCCAGTTTTGCATCTAGAATTCTGTACAGTACATACAACGCCACCACTCCTCCCGCAGCAGCGAGTACATGAATCCGGAAGAGTTCGTATACGATAAAAACATTTGCGCACATACACGCCATCAGCAGGACAAATATCAGCACGAATATTTTAATCAGAGCCTTTTTATCCGGTCCGGCTCCTCTGCCGATTCCGAACGTATTTCTGCAGATCGTGTGCAGCAGCAGAAAAGCTCCCGCGATGCAGATCACTCCTCCGGCCACATTTCCTGCTGTAACCGTAAGATACGGAGATATTTTTCCCGCCGCTCCTTGCTCGATAAACTGAAAGACAGCCCAGATGACCAGCAGCACGCCGGCGGCAAGAAGCACATCCCTCAGCAGGGACAAAAAGTACGCGACTCCGCTGAGCCTTGGAATCTCGGCGATCACATCGTCACAGAACTGCCGGTAATCCTCTCCGATAATCTCTCTGGCTGTCTTTCCCCGTCTTTCTCCCTCGGCGATCATCTCCCGGACATCGCGCCGCACTCTTTCCTGATCATACGGACTGATGCCCGACATGCGGATATACACGACGATATCCGTCAATACCGATTTATCGTATTCGTTGAGAAGCATTTCTTCCGCTTCGTTATTTTCCTTCCGTAAAAGTTTCGTCCTTCTGCTCATTCTGTTCCCTTCCTGCTACATCCCCTGTCAGCCGGTCCACCGCCGCTGTCAGTTCCCGGTAGCTGACGTAAAATTCTTCCAGAGCATCACGCCCTTCTGCCGTCAGCGTATAATATTTTCTTCTGGGGCCCATATCTGACGCCCGGTAAGTGGCACGGACCAGACCGTTTTTTTCCAGCCTCAGCAACAGCGGATATACTGTTCCTTCTGTAATTTTCCCGAAGCCATACTCCATGAGCTGCTCGGATATCTCGTATCCGTACGTCTCCTCTCTGCTGATGACCGCCAGGATGCAGCCCTCCAGTATGCCCTTCAGCATCTGCGACGGTATCATGAAATCACCCTCTCACTATATTGTAAAGCATAGTACCTAGCTATATTGTAATGCAAAGTAGTATAGGTGTCAAGGGCAGCGGAATTTTTCCGCTGCCCTGTTTAACGGTTCGTAAAATATTCTGCAAGACGTCCTTTTTCCCGCTTCGGTCTCCTGTTTAAATCCGCGATCCCTTTCCGGACCGCATGGAAAACGAGATATCCCGCAGCCGTTCCGGCTGCGTTGCAGATCAGATCATTCACATCGACCACTCTCAGTGTGTAACCGATCACCAGAAGCTGCGCCAGCTGCAGCAGTTCGATCAGCAATCCCGGCAGAAAAAACAGCAGGAGTTCAGTCTTTTTTCTTCTGATACCGTATTAAGATAAGGAAACAGGCGTAGATCAGAATATAACCCGCCAGAATTTTTCCCTCAAAAAAGTATGTCATATACAGCAACCTTTCCGTTCTCTTATGCCGTACAGGTCATATAAAAAACCTGCCGACCGGAAAATCTGCAAGGATATCCGTTAAATTTTCTGCATTACAGTGTAACATATATTTCATAAATTTACAATATATGGTGAAAGTAAATTGCTTGAATGATTGAAAATCTCACTCCTGCATGGTATGATCGTTTTTAATATGAATAGGATCAAATGCAGAAGTTCCTTTATGCTGCGGATCAGATTCTGCGATTTATGGAAAATGTTCAGAGATATACAATCATTTTTGATTTGAGAGGAGAATTGCCATATGAGTCTTACCGTCTCCCAGCTGCTGGAACTTCCCTGCCTGCGGAAGGCATCCGTTCTGGCGGGTCACAACAGTCTCGACAGAATTGTAACGTGCGTCACCGTGCTGGAATATTCAACCCCTACGGAGACGCAGAAAAAACTATACGACAGCATCAACTTCTGGGGAAGTGAACTAATCCTCACCGGTTTCTGCAGCATCGCGGATGATGTAGACGCCCAGTGCGACAACATACGCATGTTTGCCATGGCAGGCGAAGTGGGCATGATCCTGTATTATGTCGGCTTGATTCTTCCGCAGGTAGATCCCAGGCTCATTCAGCTGGCGGATGAACTCGACTTCGTTTTGATCTGTATGCCCGAAAATGAGCCCAACCTCCGTTACGGAGAAGTCATTCAGGAAGCCATGGATGCCATCGTCCGGGACGGACTCAGCAATCCCACCTTTACCATAGATCTTCTCGAACAGATGACCCGGATTCCACCTGTCCAGCAGAGTGTCCGGACGATCCTGCGCATTACCAGTGACCGGCTGAGGGCATCGGCAATCATCACCGATTCCGAATACCATATTCTGAGCGAAGCATCGTGGCCGAGAAATCAGGATATCTCCTGGGCCGAAATCATCAGTCAGTCTGCCGTACACAGACCCAATGACTGTTCCTGGGAAATCGAAGGAGATCGAAAGCTCTGGGCGTATAAAGCCGAAATTCACCCAAGCAGCAACAGCCGGATGTATCTGTTCGTTTTCTCCGAACGCGGCAGACTTGATCCGCTCCTCTGGAAACAGGTGGTGGAAGGCGTTCGTCTGAGCATGGGGGTCTGGGGGAAGAATCACGACCAGTCGGACCTGTCCGAGCTCACGAGAGCCATCGTTCTGGACGAGCCCATCAAAATGCGCCGGCTGGGAGAACTCTATCACATCGATGTAGCCTCTTTAAGCGACATGTGGATCATACGCAGCCTCGACGGAGAAAACCTCTCTCCCTGGACGCAGGCAATATCCGAATTATCGGCGCTGTATACCAGAATCGGTCTGTGCGGGCATTATGAAAACGACATTCTCATATTTCCCACCGGAACGAGGACACTCCGGGAGATGGACGATCTGACAGACGCTCTGACTCAGTTCTTCCGGGACAATAATATTTCAGCCGTAATAACCCGGTGCCCGCAGCTCCAGTATACCGCAAACGCAAAATACTTCTATGAGGCCAACCGGTCGTATCTGGAAGACAGTACAAAAGTTTTTCCTCTGCGCACGTTTTTCACATCTTCGGAAATCGAATTCGTCAAGGAATGCAGAGAAATCGCAGCGCAGGGAAGAGATCACGTACGAAGGTACATGTCGCTGCTGGACCCTGTTTCAGCATATAAGGACGGTCCGGAGATAACAAACACCCTCACGGTGTTCCTCCTGGATATGAATTCAAATATCACGGACACCGCCGCCCGTCTGTTTGTCCATAAGAACACCGTCAAGTACCGCCTGCAGAAGGCGAGCAATACGCTGGGCTTCCGGGTCGGAGATATCCCGCAGTCAAAAAATCTGCTGTATGCTCTGGCCTTACGGCGAATTATGAACCTGTTGCCGGAACAAAATGAATAAATCCGGAATCAATCTCCCGTCTTTCATTGTCTCTTCGGACAATGAGAGGCGGGAATCTTTATCTCTTCGCATAATGTTTTCCAGGAAAGGCTTAATTATAATTAATAACATATTAATTATTGCTGCCTGACTGGAATAAATTTTAGGAGAGAAAATCATGAAACAAAACACAGGATTTGAAATCAAGTCAGAAGAAAGACAAAGCTGGGGCTCTATCACCATGGTGTGGATCGGTGCCATGATTTGTGTTCCGGCGCTGATGATCGGCGGAATGCTCGGCGCAGGACTTTCTCTGGGAGCCGCTGCGCTGGCTATTATCATCGGATATGCGCTCATCTGTGTCTTTATGAGTTTTATGGGCATGCATGCCTGCGACACGGGGCTGCCCACCGCTGTTATGGCCGGCGGCGCTCTCGGCGAAAAGGGAGCGAAATATATCATCAGTACCATTCTGGCTATCTCGTGTGTCGGCTGGTTCGGCATCCAGGCTGCCGTGTGCGGCTCTTCCTTTTCCTCCATGTTGGAAGGAATGACCGGAGTCAGTATCCCGGTATGGATATCTTCCGTAGTCTGGGGCGTCATCATGCTGCTCACCGCCTGTTTCCGTTTCAGCGGACTGAAATGGCTGAATAAGATTGCCGTTCCTCTGCTGGGAATCGTCCTCATATATGCCCTGATCTATAATCTGGTATCCGGCAACGGAAGTGCTCTGATCGGTTACGAACCTTCCGCACCGATCGGACTCATAAGCGGGATCAGCCTCACGGTTGGATCTTTCGTCGTCGCCGCCGCGATCTCCGGAGACTACTGCCGTTTCGCAAAAAACAGAAAAGATGTCGTTAAATCTTCCGTACTCGGAGTTCTTCCTGCCGGTCTGGTGGTTCTCATGCTGGGCGGAATCCTCGCCATCTGCACCGGTTCCTACGATATCAGCGTGTTCCTTTCGGCTTCCGGTCTTCCTCTGATCGGCCTGATCGCTTTAGTCCTCGCCACCTGGACTACAAATGTATCGAACGCCTACTCAGGAGGTCTGGCGCTTTCCGTTCTGCTGGGTCAGGACGAAAAAAAGAGCCGGATCACTACTGCTGTTTCAGGACTGATCGGTACGATTCTGGCTGCTGCAGGAATTCTGAACTCGATTCAGGGCTTCCTGTCTCTGCTTTCCGCCATCGTCCCGGCTGTGATGGGCGTTATGATCGCAGATTACTGGCTGTTGCGAAAAGGCAACGTCGCGAAGTTCGAGATACGCAGAGGTTTCTATGCCCCGGGAATCATCGCTTTTGCTGTAGGAGCTTTTATCGCCTGTATGACAGGAGGAACGTTCGCGTCCATCCCTGCTCTTTCTTCCCTGAATTTCCCCTTCTTCATCGGCTCGGTCAACGGCATCGTCGTAGCTCTGGTGCTTTATGTTATAATCGAAAAAGCCGTTGAAAAGAAAAAGAACTGAACAGACAAAAGATTAAAGTCAGCTATCGCATCGCAGGACGCAGAAGTATACTGCGTCCTGCCTGTTGCATGATATAAAAAGGAGTGTTTCAATTGCGTAAAATTGCTATCCCTGAAATCGAAGATATCGCTCTGGGCGCGGCTCTGCTGGGAGCCGGAGGCGGCGGTGACCCTTACGTCGGCAAATTAGTCGCCATCGGCGCCGTCCAGGAATGTGGACCGGTTACTCTGCTGGACCCCGACGAAGTGCCGGACGATGCGCTGATCGTCCCTATCGCCATGATGGGCGCCCCCACCGTTCTCTGTGAGAAAGCCATCGGCGGCGATGAATACAGGACTCTCTATGAGACAGTTTCCGCTTTTTACGGCAAGCCGGTCTACGCTTTCATGCCCATCGAAGCCGGAGGCGTCAATTCCATGCTTCCCATCGCGGCGGCGGCCCGCCTGGGGCTTCCTCTGGTAGATTGCGACGGTATGGGACGGGCTTTTCCGGAACTGCAGATGGTCACCTTTACCATCGGCGGCGGCTCCGCTACTCCTATGGCTATGGTGGATGAAAAAGGAAATTCCTGTATCTTCCGCACTGTGACAAATAAATGGACAGAAGAAATGGCCCGTGCGGTCACGATGGCCTGCGGCGGTTCCGTATCCGTGTCGCTGTACGCCATGGAAGGAAAATTCATGAAAGAATACGGAGTCCGGGGAATCATAACCCGCAGCGAAATCCTCGGCTCTGCCATACGAAAGGTAAAAGAAGCTGTTGATCAGACGCCGGAAGAGGCATTTCTCAGCATCACGGAAGGATACAAACTCTTCAAAGGTAAAATTTCTGATGTGCTACGTGAGGTGCGCAATGGCTTCAACTTCGGCAAAGTGGTACTGGACGGCATCGGCGAAGACAAAGGAAGATCCGCATATGTGGAATTCCAGAATGAAAATCTGACTGCTGTAGTGGAAGGAGAAATTCTGGCTACCACTCCCGATCTGATCTGTCTCGTGGATACCGAAACATTTACACCTGTGCCCACCGACGCGCTGAAATACGGAAAGCGAGTCATGGTCGTGGGCCTGAAATGCTTCCCTCTCTGGCGGACAGAAGAGGGGCTGAAGTTAGTCGGTCCCCGGTACTTCGGTGTCGAAACCGACTATATCCCTATCGAAGAACGCTGCAAAGGAGGCTGCTGAATATGTATAAACTCGGTATTGATGTAGGCGGTACCAACACGGATGCCGTCCTGATTGATGAAAACCTGAATGTCGTGGCTTCTGTGAAGCAGCACACCACCGCTGACATCTACGACGGAATTCTAAGTGCTGTCCGTTCCGTCCTGAAAGAGTCCGGGATAAACCGGAGCGAAATCGGACAGGCCATGCTGGGAACCACACAGTGTACCAACGCCATCGTGGAACGAAAAAATCTGGCGCCCGTCGGAATTCTGCGCATCGGCGCTCCCGCCTCCCGGGGCATTCCTCCCATGGTGGACTGGGCGGAGGATCTGAAAGCTATCGCCGTGAAAACGGCAGTCATCGGCGGCGGTTTTGAGTATGACGGAAGAGAACTGGCTCCTTTTGACAGAACTGCCGCTGAGGCGTTTTTCAGAGAATTAAAAGAAAAGGATGTAAAATCTGTGGCTATTTCCTGTGTCTTCTCCACCGTACGCAACGACCACGAGCTGGAAGCAGCGGAACTGTGCAGAAAAGTGATGGGGGATGATGTGCATATCTCCGTCTCCAGTGAAATCGGTTCCATGGGACTGATCGAGCGGGAAAACGCCACGATCCTGAACGCAGCTCTGTACAAAGTGGCCCAGTCCTTTACCGAAGGCTTTGCCAGATCCCTGGCCGACGAAGGCGTGACCAACGCGCAGATCTATCTGTCCCAGAACGACGGTACGCTTATGACAATGGAGTACGCCCGCCGTTATCCGATCCTGACCATCGCCTGCGGGCCGACGAATTCCATTCGCGGCGCCTGCTATCTGAGTCAGCTGAAAGATGCCGTCGTAATCGATGTGGGCGGCACCACGACAGATCTGGGCGTGATACAGAACAGCTTCCCCCGGGAATCCGGCGTAGCGGTTACCATCGGCGGTGTGCGCACCAACTTCCGCATGCCGGATGTGGTCTCCATCGGCCTCGGCGGCGGTTCTATCGTCCGGCAGCAGAAAGACGGTTCCGTCACCGTGGGACCGGATTCGGTAGGGTACCAGATCACCGAAAAGGCATTGTGCTTCGGCGGCGATGTCTGCACGGCGACAGATATTGCTGTCCGGCTGGGTATGGCGGACCTCGGAGATAAGACGCTGGTATCCTGTCTCGACGAAAATTTTGCGAAGAAAGCCATGGCGGAAATCCGCGCTCTGTGCGAAGACTCTCTCGACGCGATGAAAGTCTCCTCTGACGACGTAGACGTCATCCTGGTGGGAGGCGGTTCTATCGTCCTTCCTTCCGATCTCGCAGGAGCAAAGAGTGTGATACAGCACGAATCCGGCGGCGTGGCAAACGCAATCGGCTCTGCGATTTCAAAAGTCAGCGGTACTTATGAACAGCTGATCGACTATGATAAAATTCCCCGCGATGAAGCCCTGGAAAAGGCCCGGGCCGAAGCCGCCGAACTGGCTGTCGCCGCGGGTGCAATCCGGGAAACCGTGGAAATCATCGATGCGGAAGATGTTCCTCTGCAGTACTATCCGGGAAATACCGTCCGGATTAAGATCAAAGCAGCCGGCGACCTTGCGTGAGAATACGTGAGTATGTCTCAATAAACAAACGAATTAATTACAATAAAAAGGAACGGACAGTAGACATCTAAGTCTGCTGTCCGTTCCTTTTTGACTTTCGCTGCCGCAAAATGGCTGTCTAAACCTGATATTTTCTTTTATTGGCATAATACCGATACGCGATGATGCACAGGATGATTTGAGCAACAGAAGATACCGGAGTGCCCAGTCCGATATGGAATAAGGTGGCGCCTTCGATCCGGCTCATCAGATAGACAACCGGAATCCGCACGCAGAACGCGCCGAAAATCCCCTGAAGCATAACGAATATCGTTCTGCCGCAGCCGTTGAAATAGCCTATAAAACAGAACAGAATAGCGGTCAGCAGACAGTCGATGGCGTAGGCTTTCAGATAATCGTGAGCATATACGATGACCTGATCTTCTCCGGAAAAGATAGAGGCCAGCAGATCCCCCGCAAAAAATGCTGCGGTTCCCATGATGAAACCGGCGATCAGAGCCGTTTCGATTCCGTAGAACAACGCCCGGCGGGAACGGCTGAACTGTCCGGCGCCGTTGTTTTGTGCCACAAAAGCCGAAATGGCCTGCATATAGGCGGAAGCGGCCAGCATCAGGAAAGCACAGACCTTTTCCGCAACGCCCACAGCGGCTGATTCCATGACCCCCATTCCGTTTACCACCACCTGTATAAAAAGGAATGAGAGCTGCACCAGCATCTCCTGCAGAGCGATGGGCACGCCCACCAGAAGGATTTTCCTGACGCAGACGCCGTCAAATCGTATGTAGCTTATGGAAAACTTGAATGGAAGTTTTTTCCTTTTTATGAGATAAAGCGAACATACTACACTGACAGCCTGCGAGGATACCGTCGCAATCGCGGCTCCGGCGGCTCCCATTCCGAAGCCGGCCACCAGTATCAGATCTCCCAGAATATTGATTACGCAGGCGATAGTCACCGTCACCAGAGGTGTTTTTGAATCGCCGATCCCCCGAAAGATGGCGCCGATGACATTATATGCTGTGATAAAGACGGTTCCAATCCCGCAGATCCTCACATACTCGTTGGTCTGCCCGAAGGCCTCGGCCGGCGCATGCATAAAAGCAGCCAGTTCATCGCTGAAGGGAACGACAAGGGCCGTGATGACAACAGCCAGCGCCGCGAAAATGGCGATTCCCGCGCCGACGCCTCTTCCCGCCGTTTCGCCGTCTCCCGCACCGATATGATGACCCACAAAAACGGTGACGCCCATAGATAGCCCCGTGATGATCATAGTGATCGTATGGAAGAGCTGACTTCCGGACGCGACGCCCGACTGCTCGCAGGTACCGGCAAACTGTCCGACGATAATCAGATCTGCCGCCCCGTACATGGCCTGCAGAAAGAGCGCCAGCAGTACGGGAAATGCAAATATGATCAGTGATTTCAGTATGTTCCCCTGAATCAGGCTCCGTTCTTTCGATGAATTCATAATTTCTTCCTCATTCTGCAGACTTTTTCCGATGTATTCACGGCCGGAATCCGGCGCGATTACTTTTATCTTATATCAGCCTGGGGATTTGTGCAATCTTCAGGCTGACGTTCTGCGCCTACTTCGGAATCATCTTCCTGGCGATGTTCTTTCCTTCTATCCAGTCTTCAGGAAACAGAAAAACATCGCATCGTCAAATTACGATGCGATGTTCTTTTGTTTAATCATTTCGGATCCGTTCGATCAGGCTCTCACGCCGCATGTGCTTTCCCACAGCCCATGTGACGATCAACTGTCCCGCTGCCAGAATCAGCGTCAGCAGCAGAGATTCCCATACGGGATAATGGTACTCCGTCACGCTCATAAAGTGGGATTCCTTCCCCCACAGGAAAATCAGATACCCTAGAAGATTTCCCAGTGTAAGAGCCGCCGCCAGCGTTCCCGCCGTAAACACGAGTCCTTCTCCGGCCAGCATCCTCGTCAGCTGTCTGTCTGAGAGACCTATGGCCTGCAGCATGCCCAGTTCTTTCTTTCTGGTTACGATGCTGATTATCATGGTATTGATCAGATTCATGAACCCGATCACCGCAATCATCAGAAGAATCGCATACATCGGATATTTGATCACATTCACCGACATAGCGCCGATATCCAGTTCCTCATCCCTGGAATACAGACTGAAGCGACTGTTTTCATCTACGATATTCTGCAGTTCCGTCTTCACCGAATCATAAGCATCGTCTTTTACCGATATAAAGAGGTCCGTAATACTGTTATTTTCCAGCCCCAGGGCTTCGTAACTCTCTTCCGGTATCACGAAGGCCGCCGAACCTCCATCGTCCACGCTGGCCTGTATCGTCACTGTCAGCGGGATCTGACGGCCTCCGTCATAAACGGTAAACTCCACCTGATCCCCTATCGCAAAACCGTATTCGTCCATAAAGGTATCACTTGTAAATACCGCTCCACAGGAAACAGCGCCCCCTTCTTTCCTTTCACCGATCAGACTGTCGTAATCGAGTTTGCCCCGCTTTACATCATTTTCCCAGCTTTCCGCCTTTTCTCTGGATACATCAGACAGTGCGATTCTGCCCTCTGCAAAGAGATCCGACGGAAAATCACTGCTCACCGGAACCGCACGGATACTCCGGAATTCCTCCACACCCTTTATGCTTTGGATCTGTTGCAGCAGATTACTTGTAAACGGGTTATTCTGATTGATGACATCGAGATTGTTCTCAGGATAAGTTTCATCATTGACGGAATAATCGAGTTCGATCCTGAAATCCGCTCCCTCAAGCTGTCTGTCTGCGATATCATCTGCACTCATGCTGTTGAGGATTCCCGCCAGACTCATGAACAGCACGCAGCTCAGACCCATGGTGATCATCGTGACGGCCGTCCGCTTTCTGTTTCTCACCAGATTGGCCTTTGCCAGACGGGAAACGCTTACACTGACATTCCCTTTACGTATCTTCTTTCCGCCGCTGCTCTCCTGATACTTCATGGCTTCCACCGGAGATATTTTTCCGGCCATACGGGACGGCTTCAGCAGGGACAGGTATACGGTGAACAACACGACAGCAACTACCAGCAGCATGACAGACAGAGAAAACATATGAATATTTTCCGCTTCAAAAGGCATCATGCTGACCTCGGCAGCTTTCCTCATCACCGCCGGCAGCACCAGATACGGTATCAGAAAACCCAGCAGCAGACCTGCAGGTATGGCGATTACCGATACGAACATTCCTTCTTTCTGCAGCATGTGCCTGATCTGCTTCTTCGTCGCTCCCAGCGCTTTCAGCTTTCCGATCTCCTGCACATCGGTTATCACACCTACATAATAGATGCTGTATATCACCATTCCGGAAAAAATCACAATCATCAGAGCGATCGCCGCTGCAATCTGAAGCGTTTCCGTTCCCGGATCGGTTGCGGTAGACAGATATTCCTTATTCAGACTGACATCATTTTCCCCGGCTCCGATATCCCGGGCCAGATCATTTATCTTCTGTGTGATCTCATCATAATTCAGCTCTTCCTCTCCCGTTACCCTTATCACTGCGTTATACAAGCGGTCCTGCTCCGGTATCATCTCATCCGCCAGCGCTCCGGAGATCTGTCCCCCATAGGCCAGACGTGAATCGCTGATATCGAGTTCTGACAGATCTCTGGATGAAAGGATTCCGCTGATGGTGAATTCACGGGTCTGAATCTCGCCTTCTCCCTGCACCCGGAAGGAAATCGGAAATGTATTTCCCACTTCAGGCTCCACGCCCATCCTCTCAAAGAATGCGCTGCTGGAAGCGATCTCATCCGGCCTTTCCGGCATTTTGCCCTCTGTGATTTCTCCTGTGCCATAGTGAATTCCATCCTTTATCTCACGGGAATATGTGAGAAATCCGTTCATCTTGCCATACTCGATGGTGGCAAAGATTTCATTTGTCTCCAGCGATTCCACATCCGCATGATTGCTCAGTTTTTCGATCTGCGCTCCGGTGAGATTCTGTATGGTGGCGTGAACATTGCTGTTCGCTGCCGCCTGCTGTCTGTTGAAATCCAGGAGCCCTGTCACGGATGTGCCCAGGGCCATCAGAAGCATGGCAGTCAACGCCACGGCCACGGCCGTCAGAAGTGTCCGGCTCTTATTATATCTGATTCTCTTTCTTGCCAGTGATGTCATCATCTTATCTCACCACCCTGCCGTCTTCCATGACGATGGTCCTGTCCGCCATCTGTGCGATGTCCTCGTTGTGTGTGATCACCACGAGAGTCTGCCCGTACTTCTTTGCCGAGAACTTCAGCAGCGCCATGACCTCATCCCCTGTCTTTGTGTCCAGATTTCCCGTAGGCTCATCCGCCAGTATGATCGACGGCTTCGCCGCTATCGCCCTTGCTATGGCCGTTCTCTGCTGCTGACCGCCCGACAGTGTATTGGGCATGTTTTTCGCTTTTTCCTCCAGGCCCAGAGTCTTCAGAATATCCCGTGCGAATTCCTCATCCACAGCTCTGCCGTCCAGGCCCAGCGGCAACACCGTATTTTCCCACACATTGAGGGACGGAATAAGGTTGAACGCCTGGAATACAAAGCCGATCCTGCGCCTCCTGATTTTCGCCAGTTCATCGTCGGAAAACTCGCTGATATCTCTGCCCGCAAGAAGCACCTGTCCTGACGTAGGACGGTCAAGAGCGCCCAGCATGTGGAGCAGCGTGGACTTTCCGCTTCCCGATTTGCCGACGATAGTGACAAACTCGCTCTGCTTTATCTGTATATTCACATGATCTGCAGCTTTTACGAGATTTTCTCCCTCTCCGTAATATTTGCAGAGTTCTTTCGTTTCAAGAATAACATTCATTTTTGTACCTCCCCGTCGTTCTTTTTCTTTCTGACAATATCTTATCTGCCGAATCTTACAGCAGACTTACGGGAAGTCTTACATTTACCTTACAGAAAAGAAAATCAGCCCAGCGGAAGCTGAACTGCAAAGATACTTCCGCCTCCGGCCGCCGGCCTTACCGAAACGGTTCCTCCCTGGTCCTCCAGAATCCTGCGGGTCAGATAGAGTCCGACTCCGGAACCTTCCTGCCCCCTCACTGCTTCATCCGTTCCTCTGTAAAAACGGGTAAAAATTTTGTTTCTTTCCTCTTTCGGGATACCGATACCCTGATCCTGAATCTCAATTCTGACAAAACTGAATAATTTATTTACTCTTATCGAAATCATACTGCCCGCAGGACTGTATTTTATGCCGTTGTCCAAAATATTGGCCAGCGCTTCCACTGTCCATTTCCGGTCCACATTCACTTCCACATCTTCAAAATCTTCTGTGACGATCTCGGTGTTTTTCCCGGAAGCCTTGTGATAAACAGTATTGACAGCCCCCACGAGAATATCGGTCAGGTCGGTTTTCTCCGGATTCAGAGTGATCATGCTGTTTTCCAGACGCGAGATATTGACAAGAGAGGCTGCCAGACTTTCCAGCTTATCCATCTGCAGTTTTGTCCGCTGAATGAATTCCTGACGTTCTTCTTCTGTCTCTGCCTCCAGATACAGATCGAAACAGACTTTCATGGCGCTGATAGGAGTTTTCAGCTGATGTGAGATATCTGTCACCAGCGTCTTCGTGTTGTCGTGCTCTTCATTGAACCTCTTCGTCTTCAGTTCCAGCGTCTGCGCCAGCCTCATAAGAGTATCGTCAAACTGAGAATCATCCGGACCGTCCGACATCAAATCCTTCTCTGCAAAACGAAAATTTTCCGACAGACAGTCTTCCATCACCGTCAGCAGCGCGCGCTTCTGCCTGTCCTGCTTCTTTTTCGCATATAACATCACCGAATATCCGAAAAGGAGAGCTGCGGCTGCCAGCGCCGCCGTCAGTACAGCAAATACATACAGAAAACGGCGATACTCCGGTACGGATCCGCCGCTGTCGTATCCGTAGGAGGACAATATATCGGATCCTTCTTCTTCCCACCGGAACTCTTCATCTGCCATGCCGCGGACAAAAGCATTCTCCGCCCCCGGATATTCCTCCGCCACAGCTCCTATCATATTTTCCACTCGTCTTTCTCCGGCGCTCTCTGCCCTACGGATCAGCAGATTTCCGATTAAACCTGCCACCAGCGCCACAGCCAGAACGGTCACCGCAAACAGAATCATCTTTTTCTTCACAGTCTCTCACATTCCCTTTCCCATACGTATCCCAGTCCCCGGACATTTTTTATCACAGCCGGCTTCGACGGGTCTTCCTCCACTTTTTCACGAAGTCTCCTGATATTGACTGCCACAGTATTGTCATCCACGAAATTTCCCTCTGCATCCCATATAGCTTCCAGCAGCTGATTCTTTGAAAGAATCCTCATGGGATTTTCGAGGAAATAAATGAGAAGCTTCTGTTCATTGGCTGTCAGTTTCAAATAAACTCCGTCTTTCGAGACGGTATTGCGGCGGCTGTCGTAAACGATGCCGCCGGACTGTATCATGCAGCCCTTCTCTCCGGAAGCGCCGGCACCTCCTTCTGATCCTCCGGATATTTTTCCATATCTTTCCATTATTGCATTTACTTTGGATAGAAGCACCGCCAGGGAAAAAGGCTTCGTAACGTAATCATCCCCGCCTGCTTCATAGCCGTTTATGATGTCGGTCTCCGTATCCAGAGCCGTCAGAAACAGAAACACACAATCCGCTCCGTTCTTCATTCCCGTTCCCGCATCCGGTGACCCGGCAGAGGCCCGCACCTTTTCGCAAAAATCAAGTCCGCTGCCGTCCGGAAGTCCGATATCACAGATAATCAGTGCGATGCTGTGAGCACAGCAGATTTCCCACGCCTCTTTCAGCGTCGCCGCCGTATGCACCTCATATCCTTCTCTGCTCAGTTTGAGACTGACCGCACGGTTGAGACTGCTGTCATCCTCCACCAGCAGAATTTCCCCTCTTTTTTCTGTTCTCTTTTCCTTCATACGTCCCTTCACCGCCTTTTGTTATCTGAGATTTCTGATTTCTCTCTGCAGATTTTCCAGAAAAATTCCCGCGTGAGCGCCATCCATCTGCGTATGATGAAACTGAAAAGAGACAGTCAGACTATATCTGAGCCACTTTTTTCTGTATCTTCCCCAGATGAGAAACGGATTATTGAAAATCCCGCTGTTCATGCCCACAGCTCCATCTATTTCTGTTTCCGTAACCGCAGACGTTCCGATCACCATGCAGTCTTCGGACAGATCTCTGTCCTGACAGCTTTCCGCCACCTGAGCTGTGTATCTGAGATACTGTTCATTGAATTTCTTTATATCTGCATTGTACAGAATATCGCAGGAGCTGATTTTCTCCTCTTTATTCTTCACGATCGTGTTGACTGCTATCGAATCATAACGTATGAGTCGTTCTCCCACCGGCAGCATGTAAAACTCCTTCACATCTACCGCAGCGCTTCCAACACAATAGTCCATCAGCATGTTGAATTTCATATTCCTTTGTCTGCTGATCTTTATGAGATTGGTGACATCCAACGTTTTAAAAAAAGTCACCATTGGATTCGGCGCTTTCATCCAGAGGTCGTACGCCGCCGCCCGGCTGGTATCTTTCGGATTCACTTCTTCTGCCATGACTGATTTCTCCTTTTTCACTTTATTCACTGTCATCGACGGTGAGCCATATAATTCCAGATAGTATAATCCAGCAGTCTTACCGTCATACCGGGATACTTTCGCCGCAGAATTATGACGGTCTCTGTCAGAAGTTCCTGAGCCTCAGAGACAGAAAAATTTTTCTCTGTATGCTCTTTGAGAAAGCGCAGAATGTGCCGGTCCGGTTTTGACTGGGTATCATCTCCTGCCAGCATGTGAAGATACCGCAATGACAGCCCGCTCTTCTGCCCCGGGATCTTACGAATTTCCTTTTCCGCTTCATCTGAAATTCCGGTTTCCGAAAAATCTTTTAATGTTTCTATTCCAAACTTCTGAAAAACCTCTGCGACCCGCAGAACCGCTTCGGCTTTTAAAATTCCGTTGCGCGTCGATGTTCTCTGCCTGTTTTTGAAGATCACATTTATACTCTCTTCAATCCCCAGAGATGTAATATTGTCTATCAGATCAGAAACCGTCTGACAATCGCTGCAGCGATCTCCTTTTTTCCTGAACTCACTGATACCGCAATACTCACAGTAATTTTTTACGACATTTTTTGTACTTGTATATCGAGTACCCATGGAATATACAGCATCTATAATACATAACGGCAATGAATCATAATAATAGGAAGGGCTAAGTTCAGCCGATTCCAGATCAAAGATATTTTCACACACTTTTGATATTTTTTCAGCATGCAAGTACATTTTCTGTCTCCCATTTAACTGCAAAATTTTACTCATAATTACATTGAAATTCGTTTTTTCATTTGATTTTATTAAGCTTCCTGATAATGATTATAATAATCAACAGCGACGATACAAGAAAAAACAGATTTTTCCCGAATATAAAAAATGTCACCCGCCATCCTGATCCGATGGGAGGTGACATTTTCATCCGCCGACAATTCTCTCAGAAGAGTGAAAAAACTGCACGATATCCGTTCAGCCGTCAGCCGCGTTTATTTTTTCTTTTCGATTGTTTTTTCCCGCTCTTCCAGACGGAAGCCAGAATATCTTTCAGAACCAGAAGTGCGTTCAGTTCATCATAGTCGTACCGCTTCTGCAGATCATCCAGAAGCCGCTTCAATTCTGCCGCATACTTTTCCGTATCCACTTCGCTCCGGTATGACGCCAGAATCGGATATTTTTTGCTCCATGCCTTTGTCCAGTCGATCTTTTCGCAGGCTTCCTCGCTCGTTCTGTCTATAGCGTCCTGTATCTCCGCCACTTCCTGCTGTGACATGCCGCTTTTTTTCCTGGCATCATAGAGACTGCTTCCTAAACTCATCGTTATCCACCTCCCTGCTTCAATACAAGAAAATGATAGTCGATACACACAAAAAAATCTACCATTCACAGTTTCCTCTTTCGCCCGTTTTCCTGACATATGACAGAATTACAGATTCGGCAATACCGGAAATTCAGACTTGTGTCACCTTTTTTCCGTGAAAATTCTGTATCAGATCGATCAGCCAGGAAGAGAGAAGCACGGTTACAACAGAAAAGGCGATGCGGTTTGCCGGAATGTACGTCAGCGACAGCCCCAGCACCACGAGATCGGTAAACAGATATGCCGCCGATAGGCGCCATTTCGTCACTTCCGATATGGTCAGCGCCAGCGCATCATCACCGCTGGAAGATCCACCCTGCCGGACGATCAGCCCTACCCCCACTCCGACAAACACTCCCCCGCAGATGGCCGCCGCAAGAGGATAATCCGTCAGATCGGGAAGCATCGGCGGAAACAGCTCCCAGATCTTATAAAAAACGGAAATACAGACGGTGGAAATCATGGATATTTTGATAAACCTTCCTCCCAGAAACCGGAATGCCAGCAGATAACACGCGATATCCAGCACCGGTGTGATATATGCGGGCGAAATGCCGAGCCAGTGCTCCGTCAGAAGCATCAGCCCCATAATTCCGCCTTCTGTGATACCGCTCCGCTGATGTATGTTGTGAATGCCGAAAGAACAGATTGCGGCTCCGATGACGATAAAAGCGATTTTTTTCCCGGTGAGCCCGTTGGTAAATCTTTTCCCCCAGACAGAAATTTTATTTTTCATTTTCAAGCCTCGCTGAATTATTCCATATTTTGAAGTTTTATCCTTTTGAAATGCCGGACCGGTCGTATATAATAGCCTAAAGGATATAGTAACTATAAGGTCAAGAATTTTTATTATGAAAAACTTATTTTCTATCGGCGAAGTGGCAAAACAACAGAATATATCAAAACAGACTCTGATCTATTACGATAAAATCGGCCTGTTTCCTCCCGCTTACGTGGATCCCGACACAGGTTATCGTTTTTACAGCGCGGCACAGCTGGATTATCTGGATACGATTCTCATCATGAAGCGGATCGGATTTTCACTGAAGGAAATCAGAGAACATATGAAAAATTACACTATAGACAGCTCTCTGGCGGCGCTGCGGAAGCAGATGACCGTCATTCAGCGTCAGATTGCAGAACTTAAGATGATCCAAAGCAGAGTGGAACACCGCTGCAACCAAATGGAAAAAGCTCTCTCAGCGCGCGGCAACGGAGAAAACGTCATCATCGAAAATGCGGACCGCCAGTTTATACTGTCCCAGAAAGTCGATCCTCCTTTTTCCCTGGAAAACATCAGCCTCGCCACAAAACAGTGCTTTGTCCGTTCTTTCGCAGAACGGCTCCCGATTTACTACCAAAGCGGCGTGATCGTCCCTTACCGGTACATTGTGGAAAAACGATATACAGAAGCAGTTTATGCGTTTCTTCCCATCGAGGAGACTGACGCTGCCTGCGTAACGGAACTTCCCGCCGGCAAATGTGTCTGCACTTATCATGTCGGCGACTACCTTTCTGTAGGCAGATCGTACGAAAGAATTCTCGACTTCTGCAGGGAGAACCGTCTGGAAATCATTTCCGATTCCTACGAGTTCTGCGTCAACGACTACCTCTCTGCCCGGGACGAAAACGAATACATCACAAAAATCATGTTTTATATCCGGGATCTAGAGAGCTGTTACATGTGAGCTACCGGCCGATTTTCTTGTGCTGCGATTCTCAGAGTTCTTTCACTTAAAGCGCGTAGTGAGGCATAAATGGCGTCGAGCCGCAATCATATCTCAATTAAATAAAATTTTCTCGGCCTATTTGCCAAAACTGAATGGAAGCGATCTCTGCCACCTCCTGCGATATTTTTTCTGTCTCAGGATACCTGCTTCTTTTCTCAGCTTCAGGATTTTATATCAAAATAATGTGATGAAAAAGACCCTCTGACGCAAAATATGTCATTTTATAATACTAGTCCAAAAAAATATGAACACGGCCAAATTAAAAACAAAGCCGGTAAAATATTGACAGCACTAATATATTTTATCTGGGCAATATTCATTCCAAGTATAAAAGTCAGCAGTCCTCCTACTGCGATAAAGTCATTTAACATAGTTTCCGTCGTATAAGGGATGATGAACTGCGCACAATAAAAAAAGATGCATAAAATAATAAACTGCGGCAAAACGATCAGATTCATAGCTCTGCCCAGTGTAGCAGCAAAAATAGCGGCTGCAAAGATGTCCATAGCTGCTTTGGAAAGAAGTATTGTAAAATCTCCTGAAATTCCTTCGCTGATTGCACCAAATATATTTGTTCCACTCGCACAAAAGGTCACTGCTACAATCAGATAAAATCTCATATATTCTTCTCTGTCTCCAGTTATCTTAAAGTGGAACTTGTCTAAAACCGTCTGAAACAGAAGCTTGACTTTATCGTCCAGATTTATAACTTCACCTATCAGTGCGCCCAAAATCAGGGCCAGAATCACAGCTGGCAGAGCCTGAAGTTTTATCAGAGATACTATTCCAATGGCCATTGCAGCAATTCCAAAAATCACATTCATGGGCTGCTTGATACGTTCCGGAATATGATTTTTGATAATACTACCGATATTTGTTCCTAACAGAACACAAAAACAATCAATCAGAATACCTTTTGGGATCAACATTTACTTACTCCTTCATTTAATCACTGCAAAATTAATACATAATGTACCGCTGCCTCCGTCAATTTATAAGACATGTAACTGCTTTCAGGGAATTGTCGGTCAGTCTCAGATCGACTTTCGTATGAGTAAATTCTTAAATATCTTTTACATCACCCTGTACAATAAGATTTGAAGCATGCGGTTAATTCAACCACTCTGTGTTTCAAAATAATCCAATCTTGGACAATATTATTCTGAAAACACTTCAGGCACAAAGATGTGGTACTTTAACATATAGAGTTCATCACGTCAATAAAAAAGCGACAGATCTTTCAGATCTGTCGCTTTTTTAATAGATAATTTACCGTGAAAATGCAGGAATCTGACACTCGTGTACATAATATTCAAAACAAGACATATCACTACTTTTCGTCCATCGCCCGTTTCGCCCAGGAAGAATCCGCGGCGATGGCCCGTCCGACGCCGATCATATCCGCTTTCTTTTCCGCCAGCAGGGTTTCTGCAGCAGCCGCATCCGTGATTCCTCCGGTGAGAATGACCGGAATTTCAACCGCTTTTTCGATGGCTTCCGTGGATTCGCTGAAATATCCCTGTTCCTTTATATAAGGATGGACATAGCGGCAGAAGCCGCCGGAAATATCCAGCACATCGATTCCTGTCTTTTCCAGCAGCCTCGCTGCTTCCACACCGTCCTGAACAGTCGATCCGCCCTCCATATAATCACAGGCACCCAGGCGCAGCGCGATGATGAAGTCAGATCCCGTAAGATCTCTCACTTTTTTGATGATCTCTGTATGAATTCTCAGGCGGTTTTCCATCGTGTCAGCATTATATTCATCGTTTCGCTGATTGGTAAGAGGCGAATAAAACTGATTCAGAAGATATCCGTGAGCCGAATGAATCTCTACGCCGTCGAAGCCTGCTTTTTTCGTCCGGACCGCAGCGGCTGCAAAATCGTCGATGACTTTCTGAATATCCTGCCTGTTCATTTCCTGCGGACGGAGCCCCGTCTGCGGCATCACCGCTGCGCTGGCCCCCAGAACTGTTCTGCCCGTCACTTCTGTCTGTGCTGCACCTCCTGCGTGATTGATCTGCGCTATCGTTTTCGAACCGTTTTTATGAATAATGTCTGCAATTTTTTTCAGACCCGCGATGTCCCTGTCATCCGATACGGACATCTGCCCTTTGGAAGCCTTTCCCTCCGGACTGACATAAGCGTGCTCTGTGATGATGAGCCCGATATAACCTCCTGCCGACTTTTCATCATAGTAATCACAGAGCTGCTGCGTAACCGTTCCGTCCTCCGCCGATTTAAATGTCGCCATGGGAGGCATGACAAGACGATTTTTCATTTCCATTTTTCCTATTTTAATAGGCGTCTTTAAAATGCTCATTTTTACACCTCTTTCTCTTCTTCTGCCTTTTTTACCAGTATAGCACAATCTGCCTATTGATTGACATAACCTACCGTTCGCCATTTGTGTCTGTCTGTTCCACCTTTAAGGATCATACTGGCGGTAATTCCGAACGGAACAAGTGTAGAACAGTTACTATTCAGCAAGAGTACATGTCCTCTACCGTAAAATGTCAAATATATTTGACATTTTTGATTCAGCGGGTTATACTGCAGATGTCAAAAGTATTTGACATCTGTTGTCATTGAAAGGAGGAAATATGGATAATATCGCATTGATCATTTTTGGAATTTTTTTATCCGCACTGATCATTCTGGATATTTCACTGATCATTTCGCTGCTGAGAACAGGAGACGAAAGAAGACAGCTCATCGTCTGGAAAACCAGCGCCTTTACACTTCTGGTGGTTACGGGAACTTTAATCATCGATGTGATACGGTCGCTTATCAATGCGGAAGCCATGCTGATCAATCCCTTCATCAAACTCAGCATCACTGCCATGATCTACTTCCTGTCTATTCAATATTATAAGAAAAGGTACGGCGGCTGACCGATATGAAAAATAACATCAAAAATAGACGGAAAGAACAGGGACTTTCGCAGGAAGAGCTGGCAAAAAAATGCGGTGTTTCCCGACAGACGGTGAACGCGATCGAAAATAATAAATATGATCCTACGCTGTCTCTGGCGTTCCGTATGGCCAGAGAATTACAGCTTACTGTAGACGAACTTTTCTGTCCGGAAGACGATTGATTTCTTAATATTCACAGTCCCTTTAACCCAAAAACAGTATGATGTTTCCGACAGAAACACCATACTGTTTTTGGCATATATTTTAAATAATTCCAGAAATAAATAATCTTTAACACAAAAGACGCTTCCTCAGGCAGCGTCACTCTTCCGCAGCACGCCGCTTTCATCGAAATATCCGCTTTCCGTCACGGCGTTCAGGCTGTTCCACACCCGCTGTCTTTCCGCTGCATCCTCCAGCAGGCTCACCCGTCCGCCGGTCTGGACACAGGGCAGCAGCTGTACTTCAGCTCCCGCCGCTTCCGGTTGGCTGACGGTCACCTTCAGAAGAGCGGAGTCCAGCGATTTCATATTGAACCAGAAATTCCCCAGGCTGTACAGCACCGGCGTATCCTGCCGCCAGCCCGCGCCCTGCAGAACATGAGGATGCGCTCCTACGATCAGGTCGGCGCCTGCCTGCTGAAACCGCCCGGCCAGTTCGGTCTGGGCCTGCTCCAGCGCGGTGGAACCCTCGGTGCCCCAGTGGACGTATACCACCAGATAATCACACTGCTCCTTCGCCTGCCGGATGGCCTGCTCCGCCAGTTCCGGCTGATAGCAGCGCAGCACGCCGGGACTGTTTTCTCCTGCCTCAGGTGTCAGAATGTGTTTTTCCGCCCGGGTGCATGCGACATAGCCGATTTTCATACCACCTGCCAGAAAAAAGCGGGGCTCCATGGCTTCCTGGATATTCCGTCCTGCTCCCACATAAGGAATACCTGCTTCCGTGAGAGTGTCCAGAGTATCTATAAATGCTTCCTCTCCATAATCTAAGCAGTGGTTATTGGCAAGTCCCACGATATCTGCCCCCAGCTGATGCCACATGGACACATTATCCGTTTTAGCCCGGAAGGTAAACCGTTTACCGGGCATCGGACTTCCCCGGTCAGATATGGAAAATTCATTGTTGCACAAAAGCACGTCGGCGGAGTGCATTTCTTCTAAAAGACTTTCTCCGAAGCAATCTGTGATTCCAGCCGTACCGGTATAATGACGCATAATATTCCAGTCGTCAGCAAAATTGACATCTCCGGTAAATGCCAGCACTGCCGGGCCGTCGTTTCTGCCTGTATCGTACACATTGTCCGCCGGCCGGGCAAGGGCTTCATAATAATGAAACGTCTTTCCGCTGAGCTGCCAGAACCAGCTCTGATCAAATGCGGCGCCGCTTTCCAGCTTTTCGGCCAGTTTTCCGCAGATGCCGGGAGACTCCTGTTCGCAAATGCGCAGGAACTCCGGAGTAAGCAGCTCTCCCACGCCAGCCTCCTGTGCTGCCGCTGCTGCCCGCTCTACCGGATTCTGCCCCACATCAGACTCCGAGGCAGCCAGCGGCACTCCCTGGGGCGACCGTACCCCTTGTCCCTCGTTTCCGATCAAAAACGCCGTTATCCCGAAAATAACCACTGCCGCCGTTGCCGCACACAGAAGTGCCCCCGTGCTCCGTAGTTTCCCCCTCATTTTTTTCCTCCTGAATCGTTCATATCTTTTTTATCAGTATACGGTCTTTTGCACTTTTCGACAAGATCTGTCACAATATGCAGAGAAAACTATTTGAATTTCCGGCATTTCTGTTGTACACTTATATTTGTTCCGGTAAAGATGCAGGTGTAGTTTAGTGGTAGAACTCCAGCTTCCCAAGCTGGCTGTGTGGGTTCGATTCCCATCATCTGCTCCAGAAAACCCCGCAGGTTACAAGATCCTGCGGGGTTTTTCCTGTTATATTACGGTATTCTGTATGGTGTTACAGCGGATCAGATTTCAGCCGGTATACCTTGTTCCGGCTGTCGCCCTCAGTCACGACAACCCCTTCCTCGATCAGCTCGTTCAGATATTCTGCGGCGCGAGACATTCCCATTCCGAGGTACCCGGCAATTTCCGAAGCTTTTGCCTGTGAATGGTCCGTCAGATAAACGATCACCTCCGCCTTCAGCCCAGCGCTGATCTCCGGGTTTCTGCCGCCGGCCTCCATCATCCGCTTTTCTTCGCCGTTCTTTCCAAACGGGAGTTTCAGCAGCGTTCTCTCCGGTTCAGACTGTTCCTCAATGGAAGGCGCCGCCCAGCCCTGCTGACGCCAGATGTGGAAGATATTCGGAATGCCGCTTCCAGTACGTTCTCCGATATCCACCAGATGAAACATCTTCGATATGATGCCGTTGCGGGGATCAGAGACACCGCCGCTCTTCGCCGCACCGATTTTAATGCGGAAACCGCCCGGATTCACCATGGTAATGGAATCCGTTTTTTTGACGATAACCACACCCTGCCTGCTGTAATAATCCGCATTGATCAGACAGTTTGCCAGAGCTTCACAAAGCGCCTGATGTACGGGTGTATCGCCTTCTCTCTCTTCACCATCCCTTTTAAAGGGTGCTTTTACGTTCTGGATCAGCCTGTCACTGACGCGGAAGAAGAAGTCATATACGTTGCCGCTCCAGCCGCCGGAGGACGAAAAAATCCGGCGGGTTGAATCTGTACCAGCTTCATTTTCTTCCCGATAATCCAGAGAATATGTTTTGAATTCCTCAAGAATATCATATTCTCTGCCGAACATGAGCAGTCCTGCTGCGGTGGGATGATTTTTCCCGTCCGTCCCGGTACCGGCAGCGCCCAGCTTCAGCAGGAAAGCTTCCTCCTCTAGAATCTCCCACACGTGACCGGGCCGGCAGATACGCATCCTCTGCCGATAGCTGCGGATGCTTTCTCTGTCGAATACTGCCATATCCATTCCCTCCAACAGGCGTATATCCTGTGTTTTCACGGAAGCGTCCCGTGCCATGGCTTCGAATTCCTCCGCGGTACAGCGGTAGTCCCCTTCTCCGTTCCGGCGGTACGTGCAGAGCGGACTGCCGTTTACGTATACCGGTTTATCAAAACGCTCGGCCCGGGGAACATTGATGACGACGATATGCTTTCCTTCGACCTCCTGTATGAACACATCTCTGGAAGACAGGATATTGACACTGGTCTTGTCTGGATCGTTTACGATATCCCAGAATTCCCTGATCAGTCTTCCGGGGTCCGGCAGGTCGATGGGACGGAAGGATTTATCCGGCAATTCCACCACCCCCAGTAAAATAATGCCGCCATACGTGTTGGCAAAAGCCGAATAAGTTTCCCATATACTTTTTGGAAGACCGCCCAGAGCCTTCTTGGCTTCGATGCGGTTATTTTCCCGGTACTGTTCTATTCTGGAAAAGTCAATCATCGATATTTATCCCTGTCTTTAATTCAGCCTCTGTTTTTTATCGTAAGCCGCAGACTTTTTCCCTGCGTATAAAACCGTACATTCTGCGGATTTATATATCGGGATGTCCGCCTGCCTTCCTCCGTTTACATTATATCATATTATATCTCCACCGGAATAAACGGGTTACAGCGCTTAAAAATGTCCGGTAAATGCTCACATATTTGTCAGCTGTATCACTGAAACAATTTTCTGATTCCTCCAATTAATTTACTATATAAATATTTTTATATAAAAATTGTCACATTAAAATCACATTTTCAGGATCCGGTTCACAATTTTTAAATTATTTGCTAAATTGAAAGTATTGCTTTACTTACAAATATAAAAGTAAATAACTGCGGAACGGACTTCAGATCCACCTACCGCAGGAACGGTAGGATTCAGATAAATTTTTTCCGCCAATTTAATGGAATTAATTTACATTACTGTAATAAAATTATAAAACGGAGGATTCAACGTGAATATTTTAAAAACCCGTGAAAGCGGCAAACTGATCCTCGCACCGGATGGACGCCTGGACACCAATACAACTCCTCAGCTGGAAGCTGAGATAAAAGACGCACTAACCGGCGTGACCGAACTGGTGCTTGACTTTTCCCGTCTGGAGTATCTTTCATCTGCCGGTCTCCGTGTCATTCTCATGGCGCAGAAGCTCATGAATGCCCAGGGAAAAATGACCGTCTGCCACGTAAACGATATCATTATGGAAGTATTTGAAGTCACTGGTTTCATCGATATTCTGACCATCGAATAAGAGCAGCAGCCAATGAACCACGACGGAGCGAACACGATTCCGCCCGCACTTACGAACGCACGGACCTGCTCCGCATCTGTATTTCTGTGGATGATGCGGAACAGGATGCAGTCTGCAGCTACTCTGCCGAGGAGGGTAATTCATATGACAAAAGAGTCTGTAAATCCCATTTTTCTGGAAAATGACCGGGAAGCCAACCGGTATTGCTGCCGTTGCCTGCAGGTCATGGCTCTGATCGCCGCATTGGCCTGGATCCTGAATCTGATAGATGTTTTTATCGTACCGCCGGTCGTCATGAATGTGGGCATGCCCGTATGCATCTTCGCATTTCTGCTGCCTTCGGCGCTCCTCCGCAGGATGAACCGGCCGGGCGGACACTTCCAATATCTCATCATGGCCTGCTGTATTCTGGGGATCACGGTGCTTTCCATCGCTATCCCCAAACACACCGTGCTGGCCTGGATTGCTCCGGTACTCCTCAGCTGTCACTACTACTCCCGAAAGCTGACAGCCAGCGCTTTGGCCGCCTCGGTGGTCTGCCTGTTCGCCGCCGGCATCGCCGGTATGTTTGTGGGAGAGGGCGATCCTAATCTGATCGAAGCTTTTCACACAGACGAAGCGGTCATCACCCCCGAAATTCTCAGGGAAGCCGTACTGTTCTTTCTCCTGCCGCGTTCCGCAATCCTGGTCGGCATGGCCTTCGTGTGTATCACCGTCGCCAAACGCACCCGCACTCTATTGGAAAAGCAGGCTGCGGATTCTTCCGCCCGTCAGCGCATCGAGACCGAGCTGAACGTAGCCACCCAGATCCAGTCGGATATGCTGCCCCGGATCTTCCCCGCTTTTCCCGAGCGCAGAGAATTTGATATCTACGCCAGTATGACGCCTGCCAGGGAGGTGGGCGGCGACTTCTACGACTTCTTCCTGCTGGACAGAGACCGCCTTGCCATGGTCATCGCTGACGTATCCGGCAAAGGGGTACCGGCGGCGCTGTTCATGGTCGTCACAAAGACTCTTCTGAAAAATGCAGTACAGACGGGACTTTCGCCGAAAGAAGCGCTGGAGAAGGTAAATAACCAGTTGTGCGAAAACAATGAAGCCGAAATGTTCGTCACCGTCTGGTTGGGCGTATACGAGATTTCCACCGGAAAACTCACCGCTGCCAACGCAGGCCATGAATACCCGGCCATCCGGAGAGCCGGCGGTTCATTTGAATTGTTCAAGGACCGGCACGGCTTCGTTCTGGCGGGAATGGAAAACGTCCGTTATCAGGAATATGAACTGGAACTCGGTGAGGGCGATACGCTGTTCATATATACCGATGGTGTAACGGAAGCTACTGACGGATCCGGCAATCTCTACGGAACGGACCGGATGCTGGCGGCCCTGAATCAGAATCAGAAGCACAAGCCAGGTCCGGAAGAACTTCTGCATCAGATCAAAACGGATATTGACCGCTTTGTGGACACAGCGCCCCAGTTTGACGACATCACCATGCTGTCCATTCAGAGAAAGGAAACAGAGGACACGGGTGTCAGGCAGAGCCTGCAGATAGAGCCGGAATCAGAGAATATTTCCCGGGTATGTGAATTCCTGGAAAGAATACTCGAGGGACAGAGGGCGCCTATGAAAGTCATCGCCCAGGTGAATATAGCGGCCGACGAAATCTTTTCCAACATCGCCCGATACAGCGGCGCCTCATCTGTCCGGGTGGACTGCGGGATAACAGACAGACGGGTCATGATCCGCTTTACAGACGATGGAATGCCTTACGATCCCACAGCGCAGCCGGAACCTGATATCACGCTGCCTGCGGAAAAACGGGAAAGCGGCGGCCTTGGAATCCTCATGGTAAAAAAGAGCATGGATCTCATGTCTTATGAATATACGGACGGACGCAACAGCCTGACTTTAGAAAAAAGCTGGTAAAACAGATTTCTAATCCCGAAAAACCATAAAGTGAAAGGAAATTCATATGGGATATTCGTATCAAAGGAATGAAGCGATCATACGAAGCAAAACGAAAGAACTTTTCGGCGTGGGCGCCGTGGTAACCGCCTCCTCCTACCTGGTTTTAGTGGTAGACTTCATGCTGATCGGCTGGATTCTGGGCGCCGACGCGGTAGCCGCCGCCGGACTGTGCGACAGCTTCGTGGATGTCGCGGAGTTTCCGGGATTTGTTATCTCCTCCAGCGGCCCCATCGCCGCGGGAATCCTGATGGGCAAGCGTCAATACCGGCAGGCAGACGGTGTATTTACCCTGTCCTTTCTGACCGCCCTGGCAGGAGGCATCCTGTGCTGGTGTCTGCTTCCCTTCTGCGATTTCTTCGGCAGCCTGTTGGCCGGCGGCGACAGTGCCATTGCCGCGGAGGCCTCACGGTACACCTTTTTTGTCATCGCTGCCTCCCCGTTCATCGCCCTCAATCTCGTCATATCCCAATTTGCTATCCTGGATAATCATTTCAGACTGGCAATGAGTCAGGTAATAACCGCCAATGCGGTGAATATCGTACTGGATATCGTACTGATGAAGTTTCTCCACATGGGGGTGGCAGGCGCATCGGCCGCATCCATGGCAGGGAATATCGCGGGCATTGCGGTGGGTCTTCCGTATCTGCTGTCCAGAAAACGGACGTTTCATTTTACCCTGAAGATCCGCGAGCTCCGGGAGGTGATCCGGGCTCTGTCCTCGGCTTCTGTCTCCTTCTCCGTAGACAAGGCTTCGCGCATTTTCTCCACACTGATCGTCAACCTGCTTCTGATGCACTATACCGGCAGCATCGGCGTCGCGCTGTACGCTGTCTGCGGCAGACTGAAATTCGTACTGCGGATTCTCGCCGGCGGAGCTCTGCAGACCATCTCAAACCTAGGCAGTATGCTCTACGGGGAGCGTGACTTTTTCGGCATCCGCAATATGCTTTCCCTGTTGTTCAAATACACCTATGCCATCGTCATCGCTGTGGTCGTCGTGCTGGCCATCTTTTCCTCAGCCTTTCTCCGCTCTTACGGCATCGATGCCGATGCTCCGGGGACACATACCCTTTTCGCCTTCCGTTTTATGCTGCTGAGTCTGCCTTTCCTGTGGTGCAACGAGCTGCTGGCACGCTTTTATCCCGTGATACAGAGACAAAATCTCTCCGTGCTTTTGCTGACGCTTCAATATGTCGTATGCAGGATACTGATTCTGCTGCTCATCGTGGCGGCTATCGTTCAATGGGATATAAGCCGTCTCCCTGCCGTAGCCGTCTGGTGCTTCCTGACGGAAGTCGTCTCTCTGGCCGTCACACTGATCTGGGAGAAAATACGCTACCGGCAGATCGCAATTTTCGGCATGAAAGACCGAGGAGAGCCGGACTGCCATACCTTCTCTATCGCGGCAAAACCTGAAAGTGTAGCGGATATTCACAGGGAAATCGACTATTTCTGCCGTCAGAACGAAATCCCCCGCAGCAGAGGAAATCTTCTGTCCATCGCCTTTGAGGAGGCGGTGCTCAATATTATCAATCACGGCAGACAGGTAGACACCATCGATATCTGTCTGCTGCTGGAGGATGGAAATCTGATCGTGCGCATCCGGGACAACGGTACCCCCTTTGATCCCCTTGCCTATGAAGACGAGGATGACATTCTCCATAGGAATCATATCAATCTGCTGGAACGTCTGGCCGATCAGAAAACATATACCCGGATCATGAATATGAACAATACCGTACTTTCCATCAGACTGGAGGCATCATCAGAATGAATGAATATATTACGGCGCTCCGCAGAAATTATCCCGCCATCGACGAACTGCTCCGGCAGTACGGCGATTTTTCCATCGCAGATTACCTGAAAAAGATCGGCCATCGGGAGCTGCCTGAAATTCTGCCTTCTGAAGATCTTCTGACTGCTGTTCGCAGCTATCTCAATCCTTTTTTCGGCCGGGAGACTGCCGACCGGGCTGCAGCTCTGCTGGGAAGACTGCGGTGCCTGTCCACATCCAACCATCACCATCTGGCCTTCAGCTGCTGCTTCGTACAGGATACACTGCTCTATGAACAATGGCTTAGAAAAAACGGCGAAACCGAAGGAATCGTTCCCATCTTCGCCGCTTCCAATGTCAATCTGCAGACTTCTTCCTACCCCCGGGGCATGATCCTGTATGACTGCACTCTCCCGGACAAAATGCTGAAACTTCCCTTATTCCCTTACAAAATGAAGCACTGCTGCACCGGCGGAATCGGAAAAATCAGCCCGGCCATGATCCGGAGGGCGCAGGAACAGCTTTTAAAACTGAAACGCAACGGAACGATCCGCCCCTCCATGTTCCATGCAGTCTCGGATTTCTGTGAGAATATTCTGCTCTCAGATTCCGCCCAGAACTGCAGCAGCTGCCGGGATCAGGCAACTGCAGTCAATGCTCTTGTCTCCCGGCGTTACTTTGCCGACCGGAGTCCCCTGTATCTGTGGATGCCCATGGAAGATATCGTGTCTGAACTTCTTCAGAAAGATCTCAGGCAGGAAGGTTCTCTGTTATACTGTCTTCTTTTCCAGCCTGCACTTCGAAAACACCTTATGGACCGGCTGAACGGCGTTTCCGGCTGCTGGACCGGAACCTCGGCAGGTACCCACTTCTTCTGGGGTCTCGACAGCCGCGGCGTCCTTTTTTCCATGCATCTGAAAACCGAACAGAATCATACTGTGCTCACCGGGACAGATTCCGCCAGCAGCACGGTGACGATTTCCTTTGACGCCGAAACCATCTGCCATCACCTGAAGCACAGGACACTTTTCCCGTCTCTGCTCCTGGACTTCCTGGAGCTCTATTTCCTGCGGAACTACACGGTATTCGGCGGATACTATCAGCCCGCTTACCTGAAACACATGCAGGAAGGAATCGTCGGATCTCTGGAAGCGCTGAATATATTCCATGAAGAAGCGGAGATCATCCGGCAGAAAATAAGTTACACAACTCTGGGACCGACGTACCTGGTCCGCGACCGCGGCGACGGTCCGTACCGCGTATCAACGGCAGAACTGCTGGAAGAACCCGTTTCTACGCAGGAACTGGAGGAAAAGCTGAAGATGACTCTGACGGATTCCTATGCGATGATGATTCCATAATGGGGACAGACAGTTCCCTTTGACATGCCCGGAAACTGCATTATAATACAAGCAAGGACAGAGCCTCAAAAAATCGGCTCTGTCCTGATCATTTAGACTTGACTGCTTTAGCCGAAGCGTAGCTCCCGTGTTCTCAGATATGCTCTGATCAACGCGGCTCACAATGCAGTAAAAAAACAATACCGCCTTTTAAAGCTTACCGTGATAAGAAAATGGCAGAAGGCCGGACTCACTGCAATGTCCTCGGACATTGTGCCGGCAAGCCTGTCAGAGTCATCTGAAAGATGCTGACTGACAAAGTCGAATTTAACCTCGATTAACATAGGAAAAGGGACAGTCTATTAACAAGGAAAATTGCTAATAGACTGTCCCTTCTTAATATGCGCAAAAATACGCGTCTGAAAATCAGTTGTTATATCTCGCCAGCATGGCGGCTATTTCAGCCCGGGTGACACTACCCTGCGGATTAAGATTGCCGTCCGGAGTTCCGGTTATGATACCTTCGCTGACGGCCCACTGCATGGCCCGTTTGGCGTAATCGCTGACTTCAGCGCCATCCGGGAACCGGTCAAGGTCGCCGCCCATGGTAGTGTAGTCCTTCTGAACCACGGCATTCTTCAGGTCGAAGGAGGTGTCTTCTGCCGCGGTGATGAAGCTGCTCAGATCGAGGCCTTTCTTTTCAGCGTAGCGGTAGAGCATGGTGATGACCTGTTCGCGGCTGATATGGGTATCCGGTGAGAAAGTAGTGTCGCTGGTGCCCTCGGTGATATCGTTTTCCAGAGCCCAGGCCACAGCGTCGCGGTACCAGTCGGCGTCAAGGTCGGTGAAACCGGCGTCGCCTGCCGGGTTTTCTTCGCCGGCCATGCGCCAGAGAATAGATGCGATCATAGCGCGGGAGGCGCTGCCGGCCGGATCAAAGGCGGTATCGCCGGTGCCTTTCATGTAGCCCTGATCGTCCATGAAATCCACCGCGTCGCTGTACCAGGCATCGCTGTCGACGTCCGCATAGGCGGAGACGTCGCTGCTGCTGCCTTCGACGACGACGTCAACATAAGCGGTGGAGTCGAGGTCGGCGTTAGTGGTATAGTCGTCCTCTTCTTCCGATTTGTAGGTGTCTTCAGGGATGATGTACTTGAGGACGATACCGTCATATTCCTTGTAGACGTGGAGCTTATCCTTGCCGGTGGTGGCGCTGCGGGTGATCTCGGCGATAGACGGGTCCAGCGGCTGTCCGGTGTTGTCGTCGAGAAGCTCCCAGCTGCCCCAGGAGGACTGGAAGCCGTAGTACGGCACATTGTCTTCGTCAAAGCCGCCGCAGGTGATGTCGATGAGGTAGTACTCGCCGCCGACAGGCACCTTGATGGCATTCGGACGGAACTGAACCTTGATATTGGTGACCCAGACGTTCTTCAGAGCCTTGATCGGGGTGAAGTCTTCGAGCTGGACCATGGTTGCATTGCTGCTGGTGGTCATGTGCGCACCACTGGCAGACATCGGCGCGGTGGTGCCCATCAGCTCAGCCAGCTGCAGGCCGCTGTAGGTCGGGGCGCTGCTGCCGGTGGTCGGTGTGCCCTGACCGAGGATGGTGTTGAACCAGAGGGTGGTGGCAAGGGTGCCCTTGTCCATGGATTGGAGACTGGTCTGACCGTGGCCGTTTTCATAACCGTTGATGTTGCGGTTGTCGGTGCGGTCCTTCAGGTTCTGGACGGCGTTGGTGCCGTCGGTCTCGTTTCCGAAGATGGTGATGAAGGATCTGTGCTCGTAGTCGGCGCTGGTCATGTCGAGAATAGCGGCGTTGTCATCGTAGTAGGTGCCGCACATGGATACAATGGCCACCTTGTAGTTGATGGCCACCGGGCAGTCGTAGGCCAGACCGATCTGCGATTTTTCGGTGGTAGTCCGAATGTTAGATATGGTGTGGGCTGGCGCAGTGACCCCGACGGAGGTTTCATCGCTGTAGGACTCCTGATAGGAGACACTGTCGCTCTCGCTGGTTTCAAACATTTCTGAGGCGCTGAAATCGTAGCCAAAACCATAGCGCAATGTGAACTCGTCTTCTGTGGTGATGGAGAATTTTTCTTCAAAGCCGATGTCTACGCCAAAGCCCTGAGTGCGGGTGGTGGACGAGGCGTTGGTAATGGTGTTGGAAGTGTCGGTGGTGAGGGTGGTGCCTACAGACTGGGAAAAGCTGGAATCGTCGATGGAGTCGTTGCGATGCCCGCCGGTGACCGAATGAGTGACCGACTCGTCGTTGGCGGTGGTAAAGGTTTCAAACGGAGCATCGTCGATAAGCGGGGTGATGGAGAAATCATAGAAGATGAGCCCCATGGCGTTGTAGCCGTATTTGAAGGTGCCGCCATAGGCATCGCTGACATTCACGGCGCTGAAGTAAACCGGCTGCTGCTCACTGTCGAGGGCGTCGGAGCCAAGGCTGACGCTGCCGTGACAGGCGCGGAAATCGCTGCCCCTGGCATTGCGGCTGCGCAGGCTGGCCTGATTGTCGAGGATGAGGTCGACGGCATTGTCAAAGCTCGAGGCTTCGGTGAGGCCGGTGCTCTCCATGACAATGCTTGAGCTTTCCTTTTTACCGGTGCGGTTGGTCAGATCGCTGATCAGGTCGGTATACACGCCGCTGCCGAAATCCTTGTCAAAGCCGCCGCCGGCCCAGTCCCAATAGGTGTTGCTGTTGCTTCTGAAGGTCTGGTAGGCCAGCTGAGCCCAGTGATTAAGGTTGTTTTCATTGAGCAGAGCATCGCGGTAGAGGGCATCGACGTCGCTGAGGTCGCCGCGGTACGGCTTGTTCTTGTAGAGATCGTAGTAGGTAATGCGGTCGCCGCTGCCCTTGCCGTTGTCGTCATAGTATTCGTACAGCTCGATGTCCCCGACCGAACCGATGGGCTGGTAGCCGCCGTCGTTCGGGGCGTCGGAGTTGATGGTGAAGACCATGTTTTCCAGTTCCAGATCACCGGCGGTACCAATGCTGACCGAGACGCTGTATGTGATGCTGGTGGTGCCGGCCGGAATCAGGATATTGCCGCTGGAATAGTCGTAGCTGGCATGTGAGACCCAGTAGGTCGAACCGCTCTTGCTGTAGCTGCCTGTGGACATGGCCTTGCCGCCGGCGTCGTAGCAGGTGGTCGTGATGGAGCGGTCAACGGTGCGGCTGCCATTAGCGCCGATGTGGACCGAACCGATATAGCTCAGGTAGCCGTCGTTGGCCAGAGCCTGCTCTTCAGGGGTCAGGTAGATAGTGACGGTGTTGTGGCGGCTCTTGCTGTTTCCGTCGGTGATATCGGGACCGGCCAGGTTCTGGCCGTAGTTCCAGTGCTGGCTGCTGTCTGTCGAGGCGTTGTTGAAAACCGTGTCACGGCTGCTGGCCGCAAGCACCGGCAACGGCACCAACATCGCAGCTGCCAGCATGGCCGCCAGCAGAGATGCTATCAGCCGTCTGCATGGTGTACGGGTCATAGAAATCCCTCCTTCGGGTAGGTCAACGAAACAATGTAATAATTTATAATATGTATAACTGCAGTATGGCACAGATAATACAGACTTCGGCCAAAACAGAAAGGGACTGCGCCGCATCAGAGCAGAGCAGTCAGTAAAGGGACAGACGGTCAGGCGTCCTTTTTGCCTTTCATCACAGCGGCGGCATAAGTCAGGTTGATGCCCTGGGTCACCAGCACGGCAGCCACGCACCAGCCCAGAGACATCATCGAAACCATAGGGTGAAGCAGCGCATAGACAGCGACGAGTATCAGTACTGCACCCCAGACTGCTCCGAAGCCCCAGTGACGGAATTTAAGCCGGACGGAAGCGACAATGCGCAGGATACCGGTAACCAGAAGCCAGACGCCAAAGAGAGCGACAATAGCCATGTCGGTCAGGAACATGGCAAAGAGGTTGCAAAGCACAATCACACCGACGAGCACGGTGAGCAGCGCCGAAACCAGTTCCCAGCCGTTGGACGAACCGCTCTTGCGGCTCTCCCACCAGGCTGCCAGACTGCCGGCTCCGGAGATGATGACAGCCAGACCTACAAGCCAGCCCAGACTTGCAAAGGTCAGCACAGGATGCATAAAGCAATAGACTCCGCTTATAATCAGCAGAAGTCCGGCGATGATACCGAGAATCTTCATAGTGGATCTTCCTTTCAACAATTACAATAAATTACAATGATTATAAATGCAGTATAGCACAGAAAAAACAGGCATAGGTAAAATAAAACAGAATTATGAAAAAATTTATCCAGCAAGTAAAAGTGACAGGAGAGACCGCGGTTCCGCCGGCCCTGGCACACGCCGGATCAGTTCCGGCGGAAAGCCCCTAGCAGTTCAGCTCTGCCCTAAAACGATGACTCTGTGGATATTCCACGCCCATTCACCTTGCGTCCTGTCGTGTCTTTAATCTGAAATTATCTCCAATACAATTACTCTGCCCGTAAACGTTCTACTGCCGGGTAACGCTGAGTGCCCCAGCAGATTATGACAGGTATCACAGTGCCCAGAACTGCAAACAGCGGAAGAATTACAATTACAGGCCAGATGGTGAAACGATAGGTAAGGAACCAGATAAGCCCGTTGAGACCAGCATCCACAACAGGTGCCGTAATGAGAATCAGCGCAAGAGCAAATAAAGCAGAACCCAGCGTATAAAGCAATCCCTCAAGTGCCAGCATCATCCGCAGCTGCCGGGTGGTCATGCCGATGGACTGAAGCACAGCCAGCTCCCGTCGGCGGGCGTTGATACCGGTAAGTATGGCGTTGAAAAAGTTGAGTATCCCCACCAGCGCCACGATGAAACTCAAGGCTCCGCCCAACAGAAGGAACATATTTCTGGTACTTTCGAATTCACCTGCATAAGTCGCCTTGCTCTCATAATCAAACTGAGGATTTATATTCTCCGTGTAATCTCTGAGGAAGGATTCCATGTCAGCATTCGCTTCATCTGTAGTATCAAAGGCATAATACATGACAGAATCCGTTCCTGTATCCCGGATAAACGTCTCTGCTCCCATCACGAATTCATCCGAACCGTAGTAACGATAACTGAAAGCTGACGGCACCGTTACCAGAGCAGCTACGGTGTAATCCACATCGCGGTATTTTACTGCCCGTTGGGCGTAAGAAGCCCCTTCAGGTACATTTTCTGCAGAACCGTAGACTTCGCCGGTTTCAGGATTATAATATTCAAACTCTTCTGCATAACGGATGGTTACCGTATCCCCCAGCCGGGCCCAATGACTGTTCATCTCAGGCTTGCCATAGTCATCCGTACTGTATACAGCTGCAATGTAATTCCCGTCAGGATCATTGAGTTTGGAGAGGTCTCCTTCCAGTTCTGTCAGATAATTGAGTGCAAAAGTTTCCATTCCGTAAAGCTGTACCTGATCAGCCAAAAGGCCCTCTTCATTACGGTCTTTAAAGGCTATCATACTGTCCAGCTGCTCCTGCGTATTCCAGCGTTCCCACATGGAACGGTAATATTCCTCGGTGACAAATTCCAGCGCCGGATCTGTCATGCCGTAGATTCGCCCGCTGTCCGTGATTCCGTCCTGCTCCTCCACAGCGGCGATCACCTCTTCCGGCACCTCCATTCCGCTGTTGAAAGTATTTTCTTCATTCTGGAACTTTCCGGCATCGGCCAGGATAAAGTCGCTGGCAGTAAAGTTAGACACATATTTATCCATATCAAACCCGCCTGCAAAGGTTACGGTCAGAGTCAGCAATACTACCGCCAGTGTCAGTGACAGCATCGTGATGAAAGTTTTTCCGCGGCTGCGTCCCAGATTTGCCCGGGCCATGGATAACAGAGACACATCGCTATTGTTTCGTTTTTCTTTCCGCTTCCGAACCTTTCCTTCCGTATAGCGTACCGCTTCCACCGGGGAAACCCTGCCCGCCAGACGACCGGGACGGCGGCAGGATATAAGTACTGTTACCAGAGCAAAGACAGCCGCCCCCGCAAAGAGCAGCGGACTGACAGAGACCACAGCCGTCACTCCATCGAGCCGCTCAACTATGACAGGGGTGAGTACACCGCCCAGCAACCAGCCCAGCAACAGACCGGCAGGAATACCGATGAGGGAGAGAATCAGGACCTGAATGCGGATGATCCGTCGAAGCTGTGCAGGCGTGGTACCGATAGTTTTCAACAGACCGTAAAAGCGGATGTCCCCGGCGACGGAAATCTGAAACACATTGTAAATGATGAGATAGCCGGTGAGCAGAATGAGGATCAACGCACCGATAATAATAGCTGCTACAGTAGGATCCAGTTTATCGGAGAGCTGCGCTCCTGTATAACCCCAGTTGATGCCTGTGGAGATGTAATTTTCTCCCGGATTCTGCGACTGATAGCCGCAATCGTTTAAAATTTTCTCCATATCAGAAGCAATTGAGCGGGCACCGTGTTTAAGCATTACGTCCAGATTCCAGTTTCCGGTCATGCCGTCGCTTCCGGGAGGAACGACTCCCACTTCTGTCAGAATGGCGTCCACACGACTCTCGGGAATGAGTATATGATTCGCTATAATGGCCTCGTCGTATTCCCACCAGCCGCATAGAGTAAAGGTCTGGATGGTTTCATGGCCGTCCACATCGAAGGTGACAGTGAATTTTGCGCCGATTTCCGGTTTCACTCCCAGTAATTCCAGTACGTGAGTATCCGTTGCCGCTTCATTTGTTCCCTCCCGGGGAAGACGCCCCTGAACCGGATCACAATAGCTCCAGTGAGCCTGATTGGCATCCGAGTAACCGATCTCCACATGAGATTTATTGAAAGGAACGTCTGAAGGCATTCCCAGAAAGCGTCGGACGCCCGATTCTTCGATGAGCGGATCGCTCTTCAGTTCTTCACACTGTTCCTCCGTCAGGAACTTGAATGTACCGTGAGACCATCCCCCTGCCTGACGGAAATTATTCTGCTGAATTCCCTCGTTAATAGACAGAGCTATGGTAAACAGTGAAGTAAAGAGTATCGCCGTCAGAGCAATGGCCAGCACCGCCACGATATTTCGGGTACGGCTGGCCAGAAGAGCCCGGATGCTAAGCCGGCGGATACAGCTGCGATTTGATACTTTCATTGCTGTCACCTCCTCACTGTCTGACGATCCGTCCATCTTCGATTCGGATGATGCGGTCAGCCATCTGAGCGATCTCTTCGTTATGTGTAATCATCACCATAGTCTGACCGAATCTCTGACCTGTCACTTTCATAAGACTGAGTACATCCTGGCTTGTCTTGCTGTCCAGATTGCCGGTAGGTTCATCAGCCAGAAGAATCGCCGGTTTCGTGGCCAGTGCCCGGGCGATGGCCACGCGCTGCTGCTGACCGCCGGAAAGCTGGTTGGGCAGATTGCGCAGCTTTTCTTCCAGCCCCAGAGCGGAGATGATGGAATGAATAAAATCGTCATCCACCTTGTTTCCATCCAGTTGTATAGGTAAAATTATATTTTCCCATACGCTTAAAACAGGCACCAGATTATATGCCTGAAATACAAATCCGATCTTCCGGCGCCGGAAAATGGTAAGCGCCTCATCTTTCAAATCGAAAATATCCTTTCCATCCACGGTAACAGTACCTGATGTAGGGCGATCCAATCCTCCCAGCATATGAAGAAGTGTAGACTTCCCGGATCCAGAGGTACCTACAACAGCCACAAATTCACCTTGTTCGATACTGAGATTCACACCGTCCAGAGCTTTTACCCGGATATCCCCCGTACCGTAATATTTTTTCAAATCCTTAGTCTGTAATATCGTCATTTTCTCCGCCTCCTAACGAAAAAGTCTGTATCGTCTTTTGACAATACAGACTTTAACACAGAAATCTGTCCTGATACTTTCGGGAATGTGACAGTTTCGACAGAAATGTGTCATTCCCGGGGAAGAAACAGGGAAAATGTGCTTCCTTTTTCCGGTGCACTCTCCACCTTCACATATCCATTCTGTTTTTCGATAATCTGACGCGTCAGATAAAGCCCGATCCCCACGCCTTCCGTATGATAATTCCCAGCACCGCGGTAAAACCGGCCAAAGATTTTTGCCTGATCCTCCTCTGCAATCCCCGGTCCGGTATCGGTGACTCGAATAGCGGAAAACATTTCATAGTTCATCACATCTATCGTTATCGCGCCGCCGGAAGGCGTATATTTTACCGCGTTGTCGATAAGGTTGCACAGTGCTTCTTCTGTCCACTTTGGATCGAAAACCGCCGTGCCCAAGGTCTTCGACACTGTGAGACGAATTCTTTTTTCTGCCGCTCTTGCAGCATACTGCGCCGCAGCGTGATCCACCACATCAGCAAGCTCTGATGACTCCGGATGCACCGCCAGAATACCGTTTTCCAGTCTGGACGTCTTGACCAGAACTTCGATCAGTATCTGGAGCTTGTCAGCCTGGGACGAAATAGCCTGAACACACTCCGCTCCCTGAGAGGTGAGTGGCTGTTCAGCCAGCAGCTGTGCATAAAGCTGCAGATTGGCTACAGGCGTCTTCGTCTGGTGGGATATATCGGAAATCAGCGCGCTTATCTGGTTTTTCTGCTCCTGTATCTTTCGCGACGAAAGAGAACTGACAGCCAGATATCGGGCCAACCGACCTTCCAGAGCAGACAGCCGGCTCTCGTCAAAAGTTTGTTCTGTAAAGTCGCCTACAATTGCAGCCTCTAACATCTGATCCAGACGTTTTATCGTACGTGCAGTTCTCCACCGATCGAAAATCACCACGGTCAGCGCCAGCAGCAGCGCCGCCCCCAAAAGAATATAACCGTTCATGATTTCACCGCCCAGATATAGCCGATGCCGTACACCGTTTTCAGATATTCCGGCCTAGCAGGATCTCTCTCCAGTTTGCCGCGCAGCCGTTTGACCGTGACGGAAAGAGCATTTTCCTCCACAAATTCCGCGCCGTCCGTCCATACCCGGTCGATCAGCGCGGTACGAGGCACGGCACACCCGCGGTTTTCCACCAGCACCTTCAATAATTTCTGCTCCGTTTTTGAAAGTTCCACCGCCAGGCCATCCCTGCGAAAATTCATCCGCTGAAAGTCAAAGAGAAAAGGTCCTGTCTCAATCCGGGAGACGGACTGCAGCATGCTGCCCCGGCGGAGCTGAGCGTCGACCCGTGCCCGCAGAACCGCCAGAGAAAAAGGCTTTGTGATATAGTCATCCGCTCCCGCTTCCAGACCGTTCACCTCGTCCATCTCCAGGTCGTTGGCCGTAAGAAGAATGACAGGTGTGTCATCTCCCCGGTTTCGCAGATTTCGCAGAAGATCGAGACCGCTGCCGTCAGGGAGATTGATGTCCAGAATCAGCAGATTGAATCGTACTTCCTCCAGCTTTTCCCTTGCCTGCGCGATGCTGTCCGCCAGAATCACATCCCGTTCCGCTCCGCAAAGAGCCATGCGGATTCCACGGCTCAGAGCTGTATCATCTTCCAGAAGAAAAATTTGCTCCATCTTCCCAACTCCTTATAAATGTCAACCGTAAAAACAAGATCCTCTTCATCATATCACAGATTTTATTTTCAATATCGCGATATGCCTGTTTTGCATATGACAATTCTTTGATATTTCCATGGTCGTCTCTTCCGCCACTTAAAAACCCTTTCCTTCATGCTCCGCCCTATATTTAAGTACTTTTTTAAAGAGAAAAATATTAAAGAGGCTGCCATATCAGCGACATCCCCGACATGCCCGGAAACTGTATTATAATACAAGTAAGGACAGAGCCTCAAAAAATCAGCTCTGTCCTAATAATTTATAAGAGGTCTTATATCATTTTCTGGTTTGCACAAAACATGAAACTCTCAGCCTTCGGCTATTTAATCATTCTATAGATTCTCCCCATCGAAAGGTGGCAAATCTAATGGCGGCATGCCAAATGACTCTGTTACCATTTTTACCGTTTTCCTTAATTCACCCAATGCAACAGGTATACATTGCTTTTCTACTACTCCTTTGTCAACCTCAGTTACTGTATCTACCGGTTCAAAAACTGAAATAGTTTCCAGATATAAAAACAACCTCTCCTCTTCTTTGCCAAATCGAAACTTTAATTGTACTATTATATTTTTGTTAAGTTCAAAGTTTTTAGGGATTAAAATGCTTCCCTGCACACCAACTTCTATATCATTATTCTTCTCTATTTCTATATTTTCACAGAAACGAGCCTCTTGTACTTTGTGTTTTTTTAATTTGAAATCGCCCATTCCATTGCCTCGCTATGCATACTTTACATTACGATTTATTTCTCTCATCATACTAAAAGAAATTTTATCATTGCATTTTAAATCAGTATTAAAGAATTCATCCGGCAGATTAAACTTCTTAACCCCAAAATCAAAAGCATAAAATTGGTTAATAAAAAGTGGAAGCTTATATTCAAAGTTTTGATTTCGAAATTGAAAAATTTTGATTTCTTCGTCAAATTCTCCCTCTTCTGTATCCATATATTCCCCTGCAGTTGGCAATAATTTATCCGGAATATCTTTTGCTTCTGTTTCAAAACAGGATACCTTTAAGCCATCATATTCTATCAACTGTTTTTCATCTGTAACATTCAAGAAGGCATCACGAATTGTAATCCTATTTTCCAGAAGTTCAATCAAATTGTTATAATCTGTCCTGGTACCAATCCATTTCACCTTGTCTGCACTCACCAAACAACAAATAAACAAATAAATTTCTCCATTATTTTTACAAGTGAACATTACGGGATACTTGCTTTCAAATAAAATTATATCCATCGTAATTTCGCTAAATTCAGGAATTTTTCTAAATATTTTTTCTACATTCATCTTCTGTCACTTCCTTAAACTCTATCCATGGTGTCGCGTCTTCATATAGCCACCAGTCCACATGAGAGCCTCTATACTTCAATCCTTGTTTTCTCTTCCACTCTTTTGTTTCCAGACAAATACCATGGATTGGCTTTGTTATACCTTTTGCTATAACAAAAGGTACACCATAACGGCTATCCATACTCATAAATCTTTTTACATCTTTAAATTTTGTATATGTAGATAATGAGTATTCTTGTGGATCACTCTCACTTCCACCTGAACGTATACGAAAATTATTTTCTTCGTATGAATTTAAAAAGGACGCATGATCCACCTTTCCAGTAGCACATGCCCGATATACTTCAAGTTCCTGTTCTCTCGCCCATTCAGGCATTGTAAAATTCTCAAAATATGAAGGAAACTTTTTTTCAGCTCGTTCTCTCGTCATCTTATTATTCTACATATTGCATTCATTATTATATTTGCCGTTTCTATTATATTCTTATCATATCATATGCAAAATTGTTTCTCCAGTATCTTTAAAAAAAATTTACATTTATTCCCATTTAATCCTAACCTGTTTCAAACATGTGTATCTTTCTGTATTCTCCGGAAATAGATCTGGTTGCTGTTCCCGTCATGCTGCGCCACTTCCAGAATAAATAGCGTCTGTTCAAAAAAGCATTTCCTTATTGTTTCCGCCTTCAATATAATCAACTGTGACTTTTGATTCTTTCCTGTAAACTTGGCTACTTTAGTCGAAGCGTGGTAAGCACTCAAAAAGACGGTGCCTTGCGACACCGTCTTTTTGAGTGCTTTCGCAGGAATTGCATAGATGTTTGCAATATTGCATCGTTTAATTCTGATATGCGATTCAGCGGGTCAAAAAAAGCAGAAAAGCCCGAAACCGGACATCTATACGCATCCGGCCCCGGACTTTTCTGTCACGCGGAATTCCGCTCTGTATGATTCTGTTTTTTTTTACGTTTTCGATTTTTCCTTTTTCACGGTTTTCTCAGTGACTTTTCTCCGGCCTTCTCTGAGGAATTTCACTCCTCTTCCCCGCACTCCACATACACGAAAGACCTGGGAGCAGACGTGATGCCGTATTCCTCCAGATCCCGCTCCCGTTCGTACCGGACGGGATGAGAAAGGCAGTAGGCCACCGCACGATCTTTCTTCCGATAATACCGGTCATATTCCCGCTTCGTCATCGCCGCTTTGGCGCCCAGCTTTTCCCATACTTCCTCCGGCGTGCCGGAGACGATCACATCCACGCTGACCTCGCCTGTGATCTTTCTGACAGGGGAAGTCTCATAGAGCAGAATCCGGTCCACGCTCTCCGTGCAGACGCTCTTACGGAATTCCACCTTCTTTTCCCCCGATAGAATCTTCTCCGCCCAGGCGGGCTTCAGAGAAAATATCACCTTCTTCATTCATTGCATCTCCTTGTATATTGAACTCATAGGGAAGTTCATATCATTTTCTTTTCTTTGAATTTCTCTATATACTTTTATATAGACGCTGTGGATTAGTTTCATCTCCTACAGCAGCACCCTATTGCTGACTGTTTTTTTAAAGGCTCTAACCACAGCTCTATGTCTAAGTGTTAATGAGTTAGATAACGCATGACGTTTTATATACAGCAAGGATACATTCGGCATAGAGTACTGCGGATACACAGCGTTGAAAGTTATTTCCCCATCATCAAAGGAGGTTTTCTGTGCTCTATATCGGTATCGACGTTGCCAAATCCAAACACGATTGCTGCATCATTGATTCGGATGGTGCAGTCTATGCGGACAATCTCAGGATTCCCAATAACCGGGCTGGTTTTAACAGACTTCTTGAAACGATCCTGAATGCTCTGAACGGCGAGCCTGTTAAAAATGCAAAAGCAGGACTCGATGCTCTCGACAAAAAGATAAAACCTATTGTCAGGGACTTGATACGCCTCTGCTTACCATCCCCGGGATCAGCTACACGCTTGCGGCCATCATTCCGGCAGAGATTGGAGATATTGATAACTTCTCCAATCCTTCAAAGCTGCAGGCATTTGCAGGGCTTGATCCATCAACTTATCAATCAGGCAAATACATCGCCTCACACTCCACAATGGTCAAACGTAGCTCTACATACCTCAGATGGGCTGTGTTTCAGGCTGCCCGCCTCGTAGCTATTCGAGACAAAACCTTGCGAATTACCTGGCAAAGAAGCGTTCCGACCGGTTACTCTATATTCTGTCTTTTTAAGGCAAGCTTCGCTTGTCTGTTTTGTCATGTCATTATTCAATTCTCAAGATTCACTGCAATTTTTATTTAAAAATCGCTTGACTACACATAGTTAGTCTTTTGCTTTCATTGCTTTCTTCCAGACTTTTTATCCGAGTTTGGATGGGGTTTGAGGCATCTTTGCCTTTCCGGACAAGATTTCATCGAAATAATTGTCGAACTATATAGAAAAGTACCTCACAGAAATTTCTTCTGCAGGTTCTGTTCCCCCTCCATGCATCCCTGCACATCTCCCGGATTCCGCGTTCTGCTTTCCAATTCTGATATGTCATCATCAAAAATGTAATCAAGAACAATAACTTTGTTCCGTTATTCTTGAAAGGATATTTCATATTATTTCAAGACATAAAAGCAAACAATCAAATACGGCGTTCCTTACTTTGTCTTATTCATCTATGAATAATTTTTTGCGCGTTAGATTTTAATCACACCTTAGAATAAGACATGTCATTTTTTAACAATTTCTTTTAAGAATTCTATGGCAATTTTAAAGTTTTTATTTTGAAACATGTACGATAACAATATATATATTATAACACCTAAAATTATTTGCATTATCAAGCATATAAAACTTGATAAATCAAAAAAATTAAGTAAATAAATAATAATACCCATTATTATATTAATCAACAGGGTGTTTCCTATGTCTTCATAAATCAATTTAGGCGTATATTTGATATATTTATTTCCATAAAATACGCTAATTAAAATATTAATGAAAGCACATACAACCATACTTATTGCAATTACTTTTACTCCGAAATCTGCTACAATGATCAGCACTGTAATTGCTAATACTGTCTTTATAATTTGAATCTTCAAACAAATTCCCGCGTATCCTAAAGATTTAAGTGTTTCTCTGATTGGTACCTCTACAATCCACGCCGCATAAATACAGCATGAACATTGTAAAAAAAACTCTGCTGGAAGCCATTTTTCAGTTAATATAACACTAATAAAAGGATTCGCAACAACTATTAGTCCCGTTAATATAGGGAAACCTCCGTATGCAAACATACTAATCCAACGTCTGCACAGCGTTAGGGGACGATTCTTTTCATATTGTGCATTAGAAATTACAGGAAACATTACAGTTCCTAAGGATGAAGATATATTAGTGATAATACTATTTGGGAATAGCTGTCCTTTATCATAATATGCTAAATCCGAAGAGGAATATTTCTTCCCTATTAGTAAATTCCTTAATTGATCCCTAATAGCTTCAATAAAACTTGTCAGCATAATTTTCCAAGAAAATGCATATAAAGATTTTGCACGTGACCAAGAAAAAACTTTCTTAGGTCTCCATCTCACTTTAAACCATAAAATTAAAGTTTCAAGCAAAATTAAACTTAAAGATTGTCCAATTAAAGCCCATACTCCCAGTCCTAACAAGGCCATTACAATCCCAATAAATCCTGAAGCTATCTTTCCAGACAATGTGCTATAAAAATAGTATCGAAACATCATGTTTCTAGATATATATGCACACTGAATAGAATTCAAAGCTGCAATTAATATCTGTATACTAAGAATTCTTAACATTGGTGTCAAGACAGAATATCCGTAAAAGTCTGCAATAATCGGTGCTATAAGAAACAGTATCAAGTATATAAGGACTGAAACCCCCATATTCATCCAAAACATAGTTGAAAAGTCGAGTTCATCTGCATTTTTTTTTTGTATTAATGCGTTCCCTAATCCGCTTGTAACAAAAATATTACTCAGTGTTACAAAAACAGTTATCATAGCCGCAAGGCCGAAAACCTTCGGATCTAATAAGCGAGCTAGCATTATATTTACGGCAAATGTCACAAGAATAGATAGACCTCTCTCCATGAACTTCCATAATATTCCGTGCAAAATATTTCTTTTATTATATATATTTTCCATTTTTCCACCAAATACAGTTGTTTAAAGATATTTTTTCCATTTATATTTTGTATATAAAAATACAAAATACGTAAATGGGAAAAGCAGACATGTTACTAACGGACGGGGTGAATGTTTAATCATATGTTTATCTTTTAGATATATACTACATAATATATATCCAATATGTCCCTTCATTTTTGGTTTTAAATATTTTGAGCTTATAATATGTTGTCTATAATTTTCCCTAAATCCATTTAAGTTTTCAAACCAATTCCTACGTTGATTACTTGATATTCCGTCACTTTGATACTCAACGATTTTAAATGAATTATTTGATATCAAAAACGGTATATTGGGAAGTTGTATCCATTTATAACTTTCGGGAACAAGTTTTTCATTAACATAGCAAGGTGATATTGGTAATGTTTTTATAATATCACTACGTAATATAGTTGTTTTATCACCTTTATATTTATATTTATATGTCAGTTGTTGATAGGTGGCCGCTAAAATATTAGGTAACAAATTTGCCGATTTTCCGTATATCTGTATTGGCATAAAAATACCTGCATATTCAATATTGTTTGGCTTTGATGACCAAATAATAAAAATCTCCTCAACAAAATTTTCTTTTATCCAATCGTCTGAATCTATTCCTACTAAAAGTTCTGTTTTAATGTTTTGATAAGCGAAATCTCGCGCTGTATGAATTCCTCCATTCATTTTGTAATAATATTCAATTATAATCTTATGTTCGTTAATCCAGCCGTCTATTTCTGTTTTTGTACCATCTGTAGAACCATCATCAACAATCATCCAACGAAAATTTTTACATGTTTGTTTGCATAAGCTTTCGTATAATCGTTCCAACAATCGTTTCCTATTATAAGTTGCTGTATATATTGTTAAGAATTCCTGCATTTTAAAAACCTCCATATAGGTAAAATATTTGACATAAATATCGAAAACTTATAAAAAACAACAACATCCCAACACAAAATTTCATAAAAATATTTTCAATTTTATTTTTGTTCTTATTTAGTATCATTGATAAAAAGATAAACATTGGAAAATAAGTGTATGTGGCAAATCTCCACATCCAGTACATCCTTATTGATAAAAATATCATACTTGATGAAAACATAGATAACAGTAGATATTGGTCATATTTTTTAATTTTAAATCTAAGTTCCTTTCTTTTTAATAAAGCAAATCCTGTTATTAAATAATATGGAGCGCCTTTAACTACCGTTAATATATTACTTTCTCCACTGCCTACCATGGCGCCGGTTAAATCTAAATAGCCTTCAACTTCAGTAAATATATTAGGCAGGCAAAGAGACAATATACTTGTAATAGTTCTTGAAACCTGAGAGAATGCCACTACACATACTATTAATAAAAAGCCTCCTAAATATCTGACCCATTTTTTATTACTTTTCCACATTATAATATATAACGGGAATAATATTATTGCAGATTCATGAAATAACGTTGATATTATTAAAATAATAATACTCCATAAATACTTTTCATTAAAATAATAGGCAATAGAAATTGCTGCAATAGCTATAGCCGGAGCCTGTTTCAATAAATAGAAACTATAAATATAATATTGACTTAATCCTAAAAACAAAAATGTATCAGGAGCTTTAATTTTAAATTTGTAATATGCTATAAACGTTAGCATCATAAAAAGAAAGCTAATAGAAAAAAAAAGAACTTGAGGATTTTTAGTGAATAAATGAAGAAAATTCGCAATTAAATTTAAACCAGCTGTCCAAGGATCTTCAAAATCATTATAATGATAAAAACGTAAAGCATAATTTTTCCGATCAGACTGATATGGAATCTTAGAACTTGCTATTGAAACCAAACCAAAGATGATCGAACAAGCTAAAATCATAATATAATTTTTATTATTACCTTTTTTGTTAATGATTATCCTATTATCATACTTGATAATCCATTTTGCTTTATTACAACTTATAATTATATATGCAATATAACATACTATATAATACATTACTATTTTACTCAAATATATAATTGCACTCATATTTATCTCTCACTTTATTTTAGAAGGTCTGGACGTTTTCAAGGATTAAACATTAGTTCAAGGCTATATCGAGGGTGTGAAAAAGTCTGTAATTAGGCTTCTTCTATGACAAGGTTTGATGGGATACCAAAAAATCAGATATTCCACTTTGTTTTATATATACCTGTCAAAGGATTGTATGTCAACAACAGATGGCTTTTCCGACTGCTGTTAACCAATCCTTCCTTTTATTCTGGGAACCGCCCCTCATACATGATACTCAGTTTTCCATAGACCTGAGCCCGGTTTTGGACAGCAATAATCCATTTTTTGGTGTCGCTTCGGTCGCTCGAATGTGGCCAGATATAGTGCCTTTAGCAAAGCGGTATCGCTCGGAAATCCGCTTCTTTGCCGGTTTAGTCTTCGATAGGCGAAATTCAGTGATTCGATGGTATTGGTTGTGTATATGACCTTATGGACAATTGCCGAAAATTTAAAAGTCGGAGAAATTGGCATCCCAATTATCTTTCCACCGTTTCATGGAATTCGGATATTTTGGAGTCGATTTTTCCGTTACACGGTTCAGAGCCGCCAGCGCTTTCTTTTCATCTGATACCTGATAAATGGTTTACAGATCCGCTGCGAAGGCCTTCCTGTCTTTCTTCGGCATATATTTCAAAGTATTTCTTACCTGATGTACAATGCAGCATTGATATTCTCTTTTTGGAAAGGCTGCCGTGATCGCTTCTTTGATTCCGGAGAAACCATCCACATAAAGAATCAGTTTTTTTACTCCGCGTTTTTTCAATTCATTTAAAATAGCCAGCCTGTATTTCGAGCTTTCGTTATCGCCGATCTGAATGGTGAGAACTTCCTTCTTACCTTCTGTATTGATCCCCAGAATTACATATGCCGCTAATTTTCGAATTACTCCATTATCCCAAACTGAATAATGCATCGCGTCGATAAAGAGAATCGGATAGACTTCATCCAAAGAGCGATTCTGTCAGTCTTTTATCTGGGCAAGGATCTTATCTGTAACATCGGAAATGAATCCTTCTGAAGCTTCAAAGCCGTAAATATCTTCGATTGTTTTAGAAATCTGTCTGATGGCCATTCCCTTGGCATACATGGAAATGATCTTCTGCTCGATATTGAATATGTCTTTCTGACGTTTTTTCATGGTCAAGGGCTGAAAAGCAGATTTTCTATCCTAGGGAATATCAATTTCCATAACACCATAGCTGTTGTTGACGCGTTTGCGTTTGCAACTGTTGCGATAGTCATCACTATTAGAACGCAGGGATTTCTCATATCCAAGATGATCGTCCATTTCTGCTTCCATCATTTCTTGAATCGTTCCGCCTAAGAGATCTTTCGGAGCGTTCTGAATACCTTCAGCCGCCTGAATATCGTATTCTTCCAGGAGCTGTCGGAGATGCTACGTTTTCCTTTCGTCATCTGTACCCGGTGTACAGGTTTTTTTGTTTAGACATAAAAAGAGTCCTCCTATGATTTTAAATTTTATCATGGAAGAACCCTTTATCTTTTATTTGCAAAAAAACTTTCATTCCGCCCATCCCCCTCTCCTTTTCTGCGTTAAGGTGTAACATATGTTGGACAAATCTACACATTTCAACTCAGAAATTTATCATGTAAGATTATATAAAAAAACATATAAAACAATTAGATAATAATTATTTGGATGCATCTAGATAAAACTTTGTCATTTTTTCAGACAATGAATGAATATCATATCCTTCGTCAACCAACTTATAATTTTCTTGCAATTTTTTTCTATTGTCGTTACAATCTTTGAACATTAAAATTGTTTCCGACCATATTTTTGCACTTTTTTTTAAAGATAACGATTTTACATTTTTGCACAAGCAAACTTGATCCGTGATCGTATCAGAAAGTATGCAAGGGAGACCTGAAGCTTCTGCTTCTAAAACTGCACCTGGAAAACCTTCATATAATGACGGAAATACAAATATATCTCCTGCCTGCAACAACTCCGGTACATCGGATCTAGAACCTAAAAATAAAATATTATTTTCTATTTTTAACTTTTTTGCTTCTTGTTGGATCTTGCCATTCATATTATCTTTTCCAACTATTATCAGTTTTGAATTTTCATACTTTTTTTGTAGTTCAGAAAAAATCTTTAATAAAAATATATGATTTTTTTCTGGACGAATATTACCAACATTAATTAAAGTAAATGCATTTCCTAGATTTAACTCACGTCTTTTTATTTTTCTTACTTGAGGATTAAATAAAAATTTTTCACAATCAATCGAATTAGGAAAAATATTCACATTCCCTTTTTTGACTGTTCTTTTGCCAAATAACCATATGGCAGCTTCCTTGGAAACCGCGAATTTATGTGTCGCAGATAAATTAACGGGTATTTTAATAATATTTTTAACAATATTTTTTATACCTCTATTATTGAGAGCCGTTCGTGAGTGGGCAATACGAACAGGTACATTTAAACTCTTAGCTCCATATAATATCCATCCACACCATTGGTTAAGATGACAATGTACTATTTTATACTCGGGATGCTTTTTTAAAAATACTTCGAACCTGTGAGGAATTTTAAATAATTTTTTTACCTCTAAAGGCGAATTATAATATATTTCTCCCCCTAATTCTTTTATCTCATCATCAAACGCACCCTTATCAGGGCAACAAGTATAAAAATCGAATTGAATATAGTTTCTATCTATGACTCTGTACAAATCCATTAGTCTGCTTTCCATGCCACCTACATTCATTTGCTTTACAATTTGCAAAATTCTTATCATAAATTCTCCCTGTACCACGCAATCGCTTCCTTTATTCCCCGCTCAAAGCTCCACTCCGGATCGTATCCCAGCAGCTTTTTCGCTTTGGAAATATCCGCGTTGCTGTGCTTGATATCTCCCGGACGTTCCGGGCCGAATATCGGCTCGATCTCCACTCCCAGCGCTTTCGTCAGGTCATGATAGATGTCGATCAGATATTCTCTTCCGCCGTAAGCGATGTTGAATGCTTCGCCGTCTGCTTCTTCCGGAGCGAGACAGGCTTTCAGATTTGCCTCTATGACGTTTTCAATATAAGTAAAATCTCTGGATTGTTTCCCGTCTCCGTTGATCGTCGGGCGTTCTCCTGCCAGCATCTGCTTGATAAATTTCGGGATGACTGCCGCATAGGCTCCCTCGGGATCCTGTCTGCGTCCGAATACGTTGAAATATCTCAGTCCTACCGTCGGCAGACCATAGTGCATCGTATACTGCTTTCCCCACTCTTCGTCGCACATTTTAGTCAGCGCGTAAGGAGAAAGGAGATTGCCTTCGATTCCTTCTTTTTTCGGCAGATTCGGCTCATCGCCATACACAGAGGAACTGGATGCGTAGACGAATTTCTTTACTCCATTCTGCCGTGCGGCTTCCATCATGTTGAGAGTCCCCTGGATATTATTGGCGCAGTAAAAAAGCGGCATCTCGATAGAGCGCGGAACGCTCCCCCAGGCAGCCTGATGGAGCACATAATCGACGTCTTTGCAGGCTTTCATGCAGGTATCGAAATCCTTGATATCACCCCGGATAAACGTATAATTCGGATTGCCGGCAAATATCTTTATGTTTGCTTCTTTACCTGTGGAAAGATCGTCCAGTGATCTGACCTGATAACCCATATTTAAAAGGGCTTCGCACAGATTCGATCCGATGAATCCGGCTCCGCCCGTCACAAGAAAAACGCTGTCTTTCTCAAATGTTAAATTCTGATATCCCACTTTCTTACAGCCTCCAGTATACATATCCTGCCGCTTCATATTCACCGCGGTCCAGAATCGCTTTGACGTCAACGAGAACTTTTCGGACATCGGTGCGGTATAACTTTTTAAAATCATCCTGTGTCAGAGATTTGTATTCCTCGTGCGCCACCGCGAGAATCACCGCATCCATATCACGAATCTCTTTGATATCGGTAAACTCGATACCGTATGCCAGATAAGCTTCTCTTACATCGGCTACGGGATCTGCCACCACCGGTTCGATTCCGTATTCCTGAAGTTCCTTCACGATATCGATGACTTTTGTATTTCTCGGATCCGGACAGTTTTCCTTAAAAGTGAATCCCAGAACTGCCACTCTGGCTCCCTTTACCGGCGTATCGGCTGCAATCAGGCTTTTCACCAGATTTTCCGCCACATACTTGGCCATATCATCGTTAATACGGCGGCCGCTGAGGATAATCTGACTGTGGTATCCCATCAGTTCCGCCTTATGAGTCAGATAATACGGATCCACACCGATGCAGTGTCCGCCCACGAGACCCGGAGAAAATTTCAGGAAGTTCCACTTTGTCTCCGCCGCGTTCAGGACAGATCTCGTATCGATTCCCATCTTATTGAAAATGATGGACAGTTCGTTCATAAAGGCGATATTGATGTCTCTCTGGCTGTTTTCAATGACTTTGGCCGCCTCAGCAACTTTGATGCTTTCCGCACGGTAGACGCCGGCTTCCACCACCAGCTCATAGACTTTCGCCACTTCCTCCAGCGTTTCTTCGTCCATTCCGGATACGATCTTTACGATGTTTTCCAGACGATGAACTTTGTCCCCCGGATTGATTCTCTCCGGAGAATAGCCGACTTTGAAATCAACGCCGCATTTCAGTCCGCTCTCCGCTTCCAGAATCGGCACGCAGACATCCTCGGTCACTCCCGGGTAGACGGTAGATTCGAACACAACAATAGAACCCCTGGCCAGATTCCGGCCAAGGGTTCTGCTTGCTCCTTCGATGGGTGTCAGATCCGGAGTGTGATCTGCGTTCACCGGTGTCGGAACTGCTACGATATGAAATTTTGCTTCCCGCAGTCGCGCCTCATCTGTGGTAAAGTCCACGCTGCAGGCTGCCACGGCTTCATCCCCCACTTCCCGTGTAGGATCAATGCCGTTTTTGTACTGATTGATCTTGTGCTCGTTCATGTCGAAACCGATTACATCGACTTTCTTTGAAAAAGCTACCGCAATCGGCATTCCCACGTAACCGAGACCGGTCATGGCGATTTTTTCCTGATGATTAATAATTTCTTCATATAGACTCATATTTTTACCCTCTACAACTCCATAATTTCTACGATAGATTGATTTACTTTATGGACATCATATTTTTTTTCGGCGATCTGGCGGCTTTTCTTACCCATTCCTTCAACTAATCTTGCATCGTTAAATAGTCTTTCCATTTTTTCTGCAAGTTCTTTTTCATTTTTTACCGGAATAAGGTAACCATTTTCTCCGTCGATTACTGTTTCTCTGCATCCCGGCGCGTCCGTTGTAATAACAGCCCGTCCCATCGACATGGCTTCCAAAACAGAACGAGGCGTTCCTTCGTGATAAGATGGCAGCACATAAACACTGCACTGTTTCAAAAAAGGTCTTACATCCTGCTGATATCCGAAATATTCAATAACTCCATCTTTAATGTACGGCTCCAGATCTTGTTCACTTATTGCAGACGGATTTGTGTCAAAAGGACCGACTAGCATACAGCGGCATGACGGATATTTTTCTTTCATTATTCTGCAGGCCTCCAGATACTCTACGATACCTTTGTCCCGCAGCAGCCTGCCTACCATTAAAAAAGCCGGCTGATCCGGTAATTTTTCTTCCGGAAATTCTTTAAGGTCGACACCTGATCCGTTCACAATACAACATTTCGAATCTTTGACTAACCCAAGATCAATAAAAGTCTGCATATCATCTTTATTCTGAAACAATACTTTTCGTGCAGATTTTAAAGCGATGCGATACTCTGACATCATGATCTTTCGAACTATTTTTCTTTTTAACGTGATAGGCTCATCCCGAATAATAGAACCCAATCCGGCTATTAACGCATATACTTCCTCAATCTTATTAAATTTCGCTGCGATACAGCCATAAATGACGGTTTTGGGATTATATAAAAAAACTTTGTAAGGATTTTCTTTTTTTAAGATCTTTGTTAACTGAATTAAAGTTTTTAAATCAGAAAAAGGATTCATACCTGTGCGATTGACTTCTAACACCTTATATTTGATATTTTCTTTTCTTAATATATTATAGAGATCATTCTTCTTTTGATTGCCAATTGCTGTAACATCATATCCTAATGCCTGAAATTTTTTCATCATCTTTAACCGGAAACCAATTAAAGATCCTGTCGTACTTGAAACAACCATTAATTTTTTCATTATCTTTTCATTTGTACCTCATTAAATTTCATCATATAAACATCTTCCTCATATTCTCCGATTGCACTCTCATTCTCTAAATGCTCAAGATTCTTTCGTATCATTTTCATATGATCTGCTCCGCACTCGTAAGCATGAGGATACCCTCCGCCAAACCGTGGATTTACCTCTGAGATATAATAAGTTCCACCGACATCGAAGATGTCGATATCAATCGGTCCCCGGAAGCCAAATTCCTGTATGAATTTTTCCAGTAGTTTAAACAGTCGCTCGTCTTTGAAGCTGACAGCTTTGTCGGTTTCACCTGCGCGCATCAGCAATTTTTTCTTCGTAAACATTGAAACGGTTTTACCAGAGATGAGATCAATGTAACAGTCCGCCCCGATTTCCTGCCCGTCAAGAAACTCCTGTATAATAAGAGGTGTATCGGCATGCTGAAATAATAATTCCAATGTCTCCCGGTCATACACTTTGGAAATGGCAATCGAAGCGCTTCCTCTGGCAGGTTTGACAAAAACGGGAAAAGATATCTGCTTTTCGTTCATATCATTGTCGAATTCTTCTAAAGCAATATATGTCTTCGCACAGTGATAACCGTGTTCCTTCAGCCAAAGATACATCTGCCATTTATCAAGACAGCGTTCACAAACCTCATAAGAAGATCCGATGACGACAACTCCTGTTGCTCTGAACTTTTCTTCATTCTTTGCAAGAAGACTGAGTTCCGGATCGATCAGACTCAATACACCTTTAACTTTTTCTTTCTGACAGATTTCCAGAATCTGTTCTATGTAGCCCGGATCTGTAATTCTCGGAACCTGATAATATTTATCGGCCTCATACAGTGCCGGTGCCAGAAGCGACATATCCGAAGCGATCACATTGCCCGTTCGATTACCATTTTTATCTGTCAGTGTTTTTTTGAAATACTGTACGATTTTGTTGCGCGTTCCGGCACTTAGAATTAATATATTCTCTTTCATTTCATAGAAATCCTTTTTATCAAATAGGAGACTCCTTCATGTTGCTATACTCTCACTGCAGTTCCGGATGATAATGACACACTGTCTTTTTAAATTTTCCTGATGCGAGTACCGGAATCCCTGTCACATGCTCTATTTTAATTTCAGCATCATTCCCCAATACAGTTTTGAGGTACTCCTGAATTTCTTCGTCATCATATATTCCTTCTGCCCCGTTTAATTTCAATAAATACTCTTTTTGTCCTTCCTGTATAAACTGATATTGTTTGAGCTTATCGTACTTCCACATGTATACGCTCCACGTATGGGCGGTCAATTTTCGCCCTGAAGTATCATAAATGACATCAACCCGACGTCCCTGAATCGATTTAAGCATCGTTGTCCATCCATCTTTTTCTGAACCCTTTACCGCTAAATCTCCCGTATCATAGCGGATCATAGGAACAGCTCTGCTGTACAAATCCGTCACAACAACACGACCTGTTTCTCCGATCTCGGCATCCTCATCGCTATCCTGTTTTAGAATTTCAATAAAAAAGCTGGCTATATTAACTTTAAAATCTTCAGAGACATCTCCTGTCTGCGCAAGAAATCCGTTTTCTTCGTTACTATATCGATCTACCACCAGACATCCCATCGTCTCTTTTATCATTTTTTTCATTTCCATTCCCAGAACTTCCGAACCGCTGATCAGAGACTTCACATGAAATATTTCCGGTGTATCTCCCTGAGACCTTAAATAGCGGATTATATGCTCATAAGTAGAAGCGTACGCTAGGCAAGAATTAATGTACGGCCTGCTTTTCAGTCTTTGCCTGATTTCTTCCAGAACCTGATCATCTAAATGAAGGATATCGATTGGAAAAAGATTTTGCATCCACTGTTCTTTCTTTGATTTTCTGTTTTTATCGGTCCAGACACGAAAATAGATATATGGCTGTCCCAGTTTCTGCCCTGCCAACTCATTGAAATAAATTAATTCAGCTAATTGACGATTTCTTTTTCCCATATCCCATTCCATCGTAAAAGGAGTTCCGGTCGAACCACTCGTAGACATCAGATGGACCGGGCCGTTATATGCGGAAGAGTGAAAATCATTCCACTTTTCTTTTAACAGATTCTTTGTTATTACCGGAAAAGATTTGATGTCGTCTGATCTGATATTTTCATAAAAAGGCGTTGTCGATACAGCATATTTCAAAAGTTCATCTAATGCTTCCGAATTCACCTGCATATTTTCCATTCGTTTTTTTATGTCCAGATAATTCTTTTTTATTTGTCCGCCTTTTACTCTGTCTAAAGTCCAAAACCCTGTTCTGCGAATCCAGTCCTGAAACATATCTCCCTCTCTTATCCTTTATACTAAGTAATCAAGGAACAATAATTTTCCTTTTATTTCAAATTAAAGTATTTTTTCTACGATTAAAACAGAATAATATTTTCCCTCAATAAATCGTTCCTCCAACAATTCTCCTGCTCTTCTAAAACCTAACCATTCATACATTGCTACTGCTTCATCATTGTTTTTCACCACAAAAGCTTTAATTTTTCTCAAATTCAGGTAGTTTAATGCATAACTTTCAATCACTTTATAAGCATCTGAAGCATAACCTTTTCCTTGTTCAGACAAATCCCCAATTAAAATTCCCAATTCACAATTTCGCCAAATCCAATTGATTGTATATAATCCAATCATACCGATCGGTTTCTCTTCAATTGTTTCGATTATGAATCTTTTATTATTTCCTGTGGTATCCATCAAATTTTCCATCCATTGAGACTGAATATCTATAGATACCGGAAGAAATCCTCCGCCCAAATACTTATATATATTTTCTTCATTCTTCCATTTATTCAATAGTGGCAGATCTTCTTTTATAATTGGTCTCAGAACAACTTTTTCTCCTCTTAATCCATTCATAATGTTTTCCTCAATATTTTTTCATCTATCTTTAGTCATTGATTTGCATAGATACTGTCACTCTTCAGAACTTTCTTTACTGTCTTCAGCAATAATTGAATATCTAATACTATACTGAACTGTTCCACATAACGTACATCATAGACAATCCGTTCATCCCAGCTGACAGAATTCCGTACTTCAACCTGCGCAAGTCCTGTCATTCCCGGGCGCATGTCAAATCTTTTTTTCATTTCATCCGGGTAATTTTCAAACCCGTCATATGGATGATAGGTTACCGGAGGACGCGGCCCTACCAGACTCATATCCCCTTTCCAGACATTAATCAGCTGAGGCAGTTCATCGAGACTCGTCTTTCTCAAAAAATGACCGGTCCTTGTAATTCGGTCATCTGTGTCATCTTTTACTTTCAGGCCGGTTCCGATATGTTCCGCGTTTACAACCATTGTCCGAAACTTGATAATATAAAAAGAAACTCCGTCTTTTCCCAGCCGTTCTTGTTTGAAAAATACCGGTCCTGGGGAATCTCTTTTTATTTTAACCGCGATGATAAGAAAAGGGATGGCTAGCAGGATTAACCCGATAGTACTTCCCAGGATATCCATGATTCGTTTCAGGAATAAGTTTATCTTTCTCAACTTTCTACTCTCCCTTCCGTTTGGATCATATGAGATGTCCTGTTAAATATCGCCTCACCCAAAACACGCTCTCATAATCTCTATCACTCTCTCCTGCTCCTCCGCCGTCATCTTGTTATCGCTCGGCAGGCACAATCCTCTGTGAAAGAGATCCATTCCCACGTCCAGGGGCTTTCCGTCTGCTCCCAGGGCTCCGCCGCTGATGTAGGCATTCGTCTTCGCTCTTCCGCTGCCCTCTCTCGTCACAAACGGATTCATCCGATAAATCGGCTGCATATGCATGGGCTTCCACAGAGGTCTTCCTTCCGCGTTGTACTTCGCCAGTGTCTCCAGGATTTCCGTCGGGCAGCTCTTTCCCGGCTCGCTGACGTACACCGCTTCGCAGTCGCCCCGCACCTGGCGGCACATGGCCTCCGGACGGATCAGCAGGCAGGACAGCCAGAAATTCGGTTCCGAATTCTCTACGTCGTACGGATTCATGTCCACCGGCAGTCCTTTCAATCCCGCCTTGTATCTCTCGTAAATCGCTTTCTTCTGGGCGATATGTTCCTCCAGATAAGGATACTGGCCTCTCACCACACCGGCGATGACGTTGCTCATCCGGTAGTTGTAGCCCAGCTCCTCGTGCTGGTACCAGGGCGCGTTTTCCCTGGCCTGCGTCGACCATTTCCGCACCTTGTCCGCCGCTTCCCTGTCGTCCGTCAGCAGCATCCCGCCGGAAGAGCCCGTGATAATCTTGTTTCCGTTAAAGGAGATGCAGTTGTATGTACCGAAGGTCCCCGTCTGGACGCCTCTGTACGTCGCTCCCAGGGACTCTGCCGCGTCTTCGATGATCACCGCGCCGTGCCGCTTGCAGATCTCTCTGATCTCACCGATCTTCGCCGGCGTTCCGTAGAGATGCGCCAGCACGACGGTGCGCGTCTCCGGATAGAGTTCAAAGGCCTTTTCCAGCGCCGCCGGATCCATGTTCCAGGTGTCGTATTCCGTGTCGATAAATACCGGTTCCCCGCCTTCGTATTTCACGGGATTCACCGTGGCGTCGAAAGTCATGTCCGAGCAGAACACCTTTTCCCCCGGCTTCACTCCCGCCAGCTTCACCGCCATGTGGAGAGCCGCCGTGCCGGAGGCCAGAGCCACCGCATAGCCGCATCCCGTCTTTTCGCAGGTCAGCCGTTCCACCTCATTGATATTTTCGCCTACGGTCGACATCCAGTTGGTATCGTAGGCTTCCCGCATGTATTTCAGCTCCGGACCGTGCATCGTCGGTGAACTCAGCCAGATTTTCCTTTCAAAAGGCTTCAGGCCATCGACACCAGTCTTCCGCTCCGGCTGCGCCGCCGCGCCCCCGTCCGCCTCTGCTGTCCTGCGTTCCATCTCTTCTCTCATAAACTTACTCTTTCTCTCCTCTTCTTTATTTTTCCCACACAAAAAAGAGCCCTCTCCCGAAAGCTCTCCTCTTTCCTTCTCTTCTCTGCAATTTTCTCCGGGATATCACCCGTCTCCGGATTTTTTCTTTACGCTTTCCCGCGGCTCTTCGTTCTTTCCGTCCGCTCCGCGCTCCGGCCTTTTTGCAGCAGCCGCTTCTGCACGGCCTACGCCAGTCCCGCCGCCGGCACCTCGTCGTCCCCTTTCAGCCGGATGCCCAGCAGAATGTCCCGCAGGCCTCCCTGAAACGGCAGCCGCACGATCACGTAGCGCAGCCGGATCCGTTTTTTCACGATATCCTGCTGATAATGCCGCAGCGCTCCGCCGCAACTGATAATCCGTTTTTCCTCGTCCTTCTCGTCCAGCTCCACCGGCGACAGACGGACGATCCTTTCACCGTCCCCGTCCAGCAGCTGTTCCAGAATCCGCCGGTCCTCTTCCCGGATCGGATGCACAGGAAGCCTTTCACCCGGCGATTCCGCTACGAAAGACTCTCCTCTGGGACGCGCGTCATCGAAAACCGGCTCTCCGGATTTTCCCGCAGAACCGCCGCCGGCGGCGCCGTCCAGAATACACATCTCCTCCGACCCCTCCGGACAGACGATCCCCGCCTGCCGGAAAGAATCTTCCAGTCGCTTCAGAAAATTCTTTTCGCCGTCGTCTTCTATAAAAATGCAGCCGGGAAACAGCGTCTCCACATGCGTGATGCACCTGCCTTCGCGCCTCCACACAGCTTCCCTGCGCAGACAGAAAAGACGGCTTCCTGCCTCTTCGCCCGCCCTGCTGCGCACCGCGTCGATCAGCTGCTGCTCCCGGCCTTCCTCCGTCTGAATCATATACCACAAGGAAAACACCTCCCTTTCTCCGTTCCCGGCCAGAACGATTTTCTCGCTCGTTCTCTGTTCACGTTATTCCTGACTCCGCTCCCGCCGCGCTCCCGCGGAAAAAGCGGAAAAAAGGGTATGCTTCGCCATTCCACGGCCAGCATTCCCCGGATTTCGTCCTCTTTTCGAGCCCATATATCCGGCACAGCCTGCATCCTGCGTCTCAACGCGAGGACTGCCTTCCGTCCCGGTTTTCCCTCGCAGCCCGCCTGCAGCCCGAAACCTCCGGCGGTATCTGCACATAACTTACTCGTTTGTCGTGTCTTTCATCGTAAATCGACGGCAATTTTCAAAATAAATGTTTTGTCAATTTGCATAGAGTTAAAAATTTATAAAAAAGCTTTTCTGAAGGAAATTTTCGGCCTGTACTACTACAAAAAACAAAAAAACACACGAAAAATAAGGCCGGAAAAACAATCGGGGTTTTGCGGCCGTTTTCGTGTGTTCAAAATTACGAAAAGCATCGGTATTGCTTGATAAAAAAAAAGTTTTATGCTACACTAATACGGTATTTATTTGTTTATTGTTGTTTTTATGACGGCTGTTATAACAAAACATTTATTTCGTCAATATCAGCATCATCACAAAACTCTTCCGGATGATCAAAATTCACTCATTTTCCGACAGGACTCATTTTCTTTTTCCTGCGCCTCTCACCCCGCTTTCCGTATATTTTTGTTTTCTATACAGGACTCACGAGATTCAGGCTCTCCAGATACCGGGCGTGCTCCGCCCCGGTGGAAGTCAGATAAATCCTCGTCGTTCCGATATTGGAATGCCCCAGCACATCAGCCAGCTTGACGATGTCCCGGCTCACCCGGTAAAAAGCCCGGGCGAACAGATGGCGCAGATTATGCGGAAAAACCTTGGAACGCAGAATCCCCGCCTCAGGACAGAGTCGCTTCATTTCCGCCCAGATCTGTTGTCTTGACATCCCTTTTCCGCTCCGCGTGATAAAAATCTGCCCCGAAAAAATACCCTTTCTCCTGGCATAATCCGTCAGCTTCTTCCGCAGTCTCCCGGGAATCAGAATTGTCCGGATCTTTCCCTTCAGTGAAATCTCCGCTCGCCCCTGCCTGACAGCTTCCGCCGTAATGGCACTGACTTCGCTGACCCGGATTCCTGTAGCACACATCGTTTCGATCAGCAGAGCCAGCCGTTCTTTTCCCTGCCTGCGCGCTGCCTGCACCAGCCGCTCATACTCCCTGCGTACCAGTTCCCGTTCCGAATCCCGGAAAAGCCGACGCTGCAGCCGAAGCGTCTTCACCCGGCACTCCTCCCAGCCCATATAGCGAAAAAAAACATTCAACGCCGTCAGCATGGAATTGATCGTCACCGGCGCGTACCCGTCCTCCAGCAGCGCCTCTCTCCATTTCTGCGCGTTCTCTCTGGAGGCAGGCCGGCCCTCCAGCCATACCGCAAAAGCCCTCACATCCCGCAGATATTTCTGGATGGTGACCTCTTTCCTGCCTTCATGCCGCAGATGCTGCTCAAACCCTGTAAAAAGATCCTCCGATAAAACTTTTTCCCGCAGCATCTCTTCCGGCTGCCCTGCACAGCTTCCGTGAAGTTCAAATTCCTCTCTCTGATTCTTTCGCATTTCCTGTACCGTCCCTTCTCTCATCTCCTGCCGCCACAATCTCAAATCTGCTGTATCACTTTAAATCAAAACATCGATAAAATTATATCACAGGAAATGCGCAGCGAATTCCGGCCCGTCACCCCGCCGCTCTCCAAGCCGGTCCGCCCTTTCGCCGCCCGGAAATCGGACAGAAAATCGCACAGGAAATCAGGCGGAAAACCGGACGGGAGAAAAATTACCCGGCGATCCGGAGCGCGCTGCCGGACACGCCGATAAAAAAGCAAAAACGAGGCCCGGAAACCCTTTCGGGCTCCGAACCTCGTTTGGATTCTTTCCTCCAGCTGAGATACCGATTCACAGACTTTCCCGGCATTTTCTCTGAAACGTTCCTGCAGATTCTCGCTGTCCGTAGAAATATCGATTGTAAGATGCTGCTCAATTATCTCCTGTTTCTCCCCCTGATCTTTTCCCTTTAAAGGATCTTAAATCCGACGTAGTAAAGATCCTGATGCATTTCCTGATAGACCTCAGCCTGTTCTTCCCCCTGATAATTGACGTCACTCGGGAAATACATGACATAGACATACTCGCCGCTTTCGCCCAGAACCCGGTATTCTACAGGGATCATATCATTCTTTGCGCTTTCCGCCCACTCTTCCGCATTGTCTTTATCTACGAAACAGAGAATTCCGCCCCATTCCGTGCAGACAACGATGCCCGACGGATCCTCCGGGTTCGGTTCCACGCTGCATCTGTTTTCCCATGTATCCGGGAATTCTATGGCAAATCCCAGTTCCCGGTTTTCATAGACGACGGAGCCGGACGGGACGACCGGGTCAGACGGACCCGACGGTACGATTTTTTCACAGAAGCGCATCAGAATCGCGGCAGTCTGCGCGCGTGTCGTACTATTGCCGGGCGCCAGCGCGTCGTTTTCCATTCCTGAGATCAGTCCGTTTCCTACGGCCCATTTCAGAGGATTTGCCGCATAGGCGCTGACATCTCCCAAATCGGAAAAACCTGTGAGATTTCCTGTGGCAGCGATATCATAAATTTTGAGCTGCGCATAGCGGTACAGGACGGCCGCCATCTGTTCTCTGGTAACGGGATCCTCCGGGCCGAAAGCGCCGTTTCCGTAACCGTTTACGATGTTGTTTTCACTGGCCCACGCGGCGGCATCGGCGTAATACTGACCCGCTGAAACATCTGTAAATTTCGCGTCACTCTCCGCGGCAGGACTGCCTTCCATGCGGTACAGAATCGCGACGAGCATCCCCCGGGTAGTGGCGGTATCAGGAGAAAATACCGTATCTCCGGTACCGCTCATTATCCCATTTTCACAGACGTACTGAACGGAATCATAAAACCAGTCTGACTCTTTCACGTCGGTAAAAGGCATATTCCGCTCTCCGGCTGCAAACGACGCGACAGGCAGCATTCCGAAAAGCATGCTGATCATCAGTGTTATCCCCAGAAGCCTTTTTTCCGCTTTTTTATGCTTCATGACTCTTACTCCTTTCTGCCGGTTTTCAGTCACGGTACAAAATGTGATCCTTCCATCAATCTCGTACACACTGCTAATACATCTGCAGAATAACTGCTTTCTGCTTTTTATTCAATACGCTTGTCGTATCTGGTATGCTATCCGTCGTATCTGGTATCGAATGGAATCAATATATCACACAGAAACATATTTCCGTATTCTCGATACTCCATCATTCCACTGTATTTTTCTACGATCTTCCGTATGTTCTTTGTCCCCAATCCATGTACAGATTTGTCTGCCTTTGTCGTCTTAAGTATTGGATTTTCTGCTAAAACCGGCGCTTCTACCGTATTTTCTACACAGATACTCACATAATTTCCCTGACGAATAATTTTAACAGAAATTTTCTTTTCAGATGCTTTTTCTGCGGCTTCGCAGGCATTATCTAAAAGATTTCCCATCAGTACGCTGATATCTGCCTGTGCCAATGGAAGTTTAGTACAGGTCACCTCTGCCACACAACGGATTCCCCTCTGTTCCGCAAAGGACATCTTCGTATTCAGAATAGCATCAAGTGTGTCATTTCCTGTAAATAACACCATTCTATCAGACTGTGTTTCCTGAGAAAATTTCCGTATATACTCTCGAATTTCTTCACACTTTTCCTGCTTTGCCAATAAATCAATACAGACGAGATGATTTTTCAAGTCATGGCGTACCGACCGGATCTCTTCATATAGTCGCTTTACCTCTTCCATCCGTTTTCTTTCACCAACGTATTGCAAATTTAATAAAATGTAATCCTGTTTTATTCGATTAAGCCGGTTAAAGCGCAGGAAAAGAATATAAATCAACACATTCATCACTGCGATAATGGCAACAGCAATAAGAATTGTATTCTGTATCTCCGGATTTTCCAGTGCCGCCGGCATCAAAAATGCTGCAGCTGACAGGGAAAAAGATGGTAATAACAAGAGAATAAAAAATTCCTGCATTGACAACTCCGAGTAAAAACGCAGATGAAGGACGAGACGAGTAACTGCAAATAAAATTACCTTTGTTGTCACCATGGCGATCATCCGAACAGGATCAAGTCTGGCGAAAATATATAAAACATCTGTACTGGTAATATGACCGAATATCAACGCTGTTCCTGTAGCAATCAAAATTACCACCGCCATGATAAAAACAGAAATAAAAATCTTTTCAAAGATATGCCCCTTAAGCAAAGAAACGCTAAAGATAATACAAATTATTACCATTGCAATAGTAGAGAACATCTCAAAAGGTGCTCCATAAGAAACCAGCGAAATCACTGCAAAAGAAACCCCGATAAACAGAATCGCACCTACATATTTTACAGTTCCCTGCACACGATATCCAAAATAGCGTACAAAAAAATCATATATGAGAAACACTTCTATTGCATTAATAAACAACTCCCATGCCAGTTTCATAACCGCACACTCCTCATATATTCCATATATTTCTTTTCTGTTTCTTGCTGTCTGTTACGGCTTATCGGTATGACCTGGCCATTCTGCAGATGCAGCATTCCTCTGCCGATCAATGCCACATGACGGCAATTTACCAAAAATCCGTGATGACAGCGAATAAACTGATATCCTTCTAAATTTTTTTCAATATTTCCGATCTTTTCCCGATATTTCCATACACTGCTTTCGGTGTTGACTACAACATCATGATTTCTGCTTTCAAAATAAACTATTTTATCTATCGGAATATGTATTTTTTGTCCCCCGGTTTCAAAATAAAACAGATGCTTTTCCGTTTCAAAATGATGAATCAATTTTTTTACAACTTCCGATAAGCGGTTCAAATCCGTCTTCCTCAGAAACCAGAACGGATGATAAGTGAAAGAATCATATACCAAATGATCCATGCCTGTAACAAAGATGACCTTCGGATTGCCCGGCAGATTCTCCAATTTTAACGCTGTTTCAAATCCGGACATATCCGGCATATCGATATCTAAAAAGACAACATCAGCTGTGTCATTCATTATCCGGTCAAGCATCACTTCACCAGAGCTGAAAGCCTCTATTGTCACGTTCACATTCATCTGCTGAAAGATTTCCGTTGTTTTATCTATAAAATATTTTAAAAATTCTTCATCATCATCACAAAAAACAATTTTCAATGTCATGTATAGTTTTTCCTTTTACTTATTAATTTTAAAATATTTTATCATATCCCGACTGAAAATTCAGTACTTTGTTGGATGTATAAACCAGATTGGCATTAGACAGAAGCTTATCCTCCTCCCCACGGTCATTCTATCGAAATCTACATTTTAATGTTAACGCCTTCTTGCAAATTCCCACTTTATGTCCGGATCTTCCTCTTAATTCTCTGTTGTGGACCGGTGATTTCGCCGATCTGTGCTGTTATTTGAATCCCTGAAGCAGTCAATATCGTAAATCGGCAATTTACTGTGATTATTGATTTCAAAAATAAAAACTTCTCTGTGATTGAAACCGACATATCTGTCTTTGCCAATTCTCACAGAGAAGTTTTGAAATTCATACTATATCTCCGACTTTGTCATCCGGAGCATCGTCACAATCGCCTGCTCTCTGGTCATATTCAGATCGACGCCATAATATGTCTCACTGATTCCGGTCATGATACGATAGGTATACATTCTCGACATTTCCGGCTCATACCATATCGTCTGTTCAGGAATATCTGTAAACCGGAATCTCGCTTTCGTAGCCCATTCTTCCGTAAAAGTTACATTCAACGCATAGACGTAATACGCTTTTCTCACATGCCACAGCATCACAGCAGCCTGCGCTCTCGTAACAGATTCATCCGCCCGGAATGTGCCGTCCGGAAATCCGCTGATAAAACGGAACTGATACAGACGATTCACACACTCGTCATTCGTATCAGTAAATACATTTTCCTGATAGTACCTGTAATAATCCGACTCTCCATTATCATATTGTTCACGCTTTATATCATTTTCCTCATCCCGTTTCTGCCACATTGTTTCCATCGAAGTACCTTTCGGCTCGTGCCAGAGCAGATAATACGAGGACAGTTTCGCCAGTTCTCTGCGGGTGACCGATTTCTGATAGTCACTCTGAAGCTCTTCCGGTACCAGTCCCTGACTGATGGCTTCGCTGACTTCTTCCACTGCCCAGTCGGAACAGGTATCGCTGTCCAAGCCGGTGTCCGACTCCCGCGCGAAGACGCAGACTGAACTTTGAACCGTCAGAATAAACGTCAAAACGAAAACGATTCCCCTGTTGAAAAATATCCTTCTTTCTTTCATAATTCTCTCTTCCCTTTTCATATTGTGTTATATATATCAATCTCTTCAACACTCCATTACCCGCTATAAATTCCAAAGAACGATGACATTCCCCGAACAGCGTGTGCAGATCGATGTAAAACACGCTCTCGCTGTCTGCATCACAGGGAAAAGCTGCGAGAGAAAAACTCTAACAGCGCACGGCAATCGATGAGTCCAGACGGATAGCAGCTTCTTTCTTTTTATGTCGCTTGCAACAAGCTAAAGCAAAACAACCGAGCAGCAAACCCACATCACTTGCTTCTATAATTACTTTACCATATCTAATTTTGTTGTATGGTTTGCATACGTATTCCATGTTGGTTCATACTCGTCAGTTGCCTGACTTCCCCACATATCCCAGCCTTCACGGTCCCCGCGTGCAAACATTTCCAAGTATGGCCCAGGTGAACATCTTTCGATTAGATCAACCATCTCATCAGGTTTCCTAGAGTGTTCACGTTTTACTGTACGAATCAAATTTACCTGAGATCTTGCCGGATCAAGCGTACGGTTTTTATTTCCTCTCACGCCAAACAGTAAAATTTCTGTAACATTTCTGAAGTAAAAGCCTACACCTCTTCCGTCCGGTTCCCCATCCTTACGAACCTTTTCCCATATTAAATTAGATTTATATTCAAATCCCCATGCCTTCATAACAGCTAATCCGTCAGGAAGCAGCGCATTTGGAACCCATAAGTAAAGATGACTTTTTTCTGCAGCAATCTCAGAAACAGGAATTTTTTTTATATTTTCTAAAGACATTGTCTCATATCTATTCAAACGCTTATGCTCTGGCGCAACTTTCCCACGTCTATTCTGGAATCTCCACGGAGGATCGGCATATATTGTAGAGTATTTCTTATCTCCACAGAAAGTCAATAAATTTTCAATTGTTTCATTAAGCGTTCTCATCTTCGCATCCTTCTTTCCAATCGATAATACACGGTTTCTTTATCCCTATTGCAAGTATTGGACAGCCTCCATTTCTTCTAGACTCTAATCTCGGTATTAATTTACCTATCCATGTAGTACTTGCTCCGTATTTTTTCATAATTGATTTCCCATCATTGTCAGAGATGGTTTTAAATACTTCATTTAATTCCTCAGCTCTTGTTATGATGATACCAACACTGATTATATCACAATCATAATATGTCCTCATTGCCAGTAAGTCTCTATCAAACGTCTGGTCTTTGCTGTTCCATTCCAAGTCAAAAGCCACTCTGCCTTTGACAAAGTCGATATTATGCCCATCTATATACCTATGAACAATTTTTTCGTCATATGGAACTTTTGAAAAGCGACCGCGCTGTTCACCTCTGCGCGGATAAAATTTTATATGCAAATCTCCAGTAATTTTTATTTCTTTCCAATTTAAGGGATATAAAATATCATCAAATTTCTTTGGAATATCTGTTTCATTTCCCCCGGCTTTTCGGAGATCATCAGTAGTTATTTCTAACGATCTTAAGCAAGAAACAATATCACTCCATTCTTCCGGAAATGCTTGAGTTACGATTTCAATAGCATGATTATAATTATAAAACTCGAATTTTTCGAGTAAATCTTCTTCAACATAACTTTCTATATCCATTTATATCTCCTCGAATACATTGCATCGCATTATGTCATATATAGTCTATAACTCAAAGAGCAGATAAGTAATATAAAATCTCATCTTTCGTCAAATCTGCTTTTATAGAAAATTCTTCCAGTGAAATTTGATTTCGTCTGTATAAATCATAATACTTCCAAAACACTTTAGGAATGTCCGATACCAGTTTTGCTGTTTCATTTACCACTGTATTATACATATTTATCTCCTCAATCTCAATTCCAAGAACACCTTTTCTATGATTATAACACATCGTCTTTTATCTGAACAAGCGTTCTTTTGTAAAAATTTTCCACTTTTTTATTCCTCCCTTCTCACCACTCTGCATTTCTTCTCTGCGTCCGCCAAAAAGAAAAAGAGCCCGAAATCACCGGATTTTTTACCCCGTGTTTTCGGACTCTTCTGCCCAGGATTTTCTTCTGTTACCCAATATCCAGACATTTGTTGAGAAAGACGCAAAGTTTGGCATTTTTCCTGGGTACGCATATCTACCCAAGTGTTTCCCATATTTTTACCCGATTTTTTTGGGTAATTCCGTGAAAAAACGGTCTCTTCCGGTCTTTCTCTCAAATCTTTTTCCTAATAAAAAAAGGCTGAAATCCCTTAGAATTTCAGCCTTTCCTATATTTCGTCCTGTATGAAACCGAACAGTGAAAATGACTACTTTCCTGCCATCTGCTTCGCTACTTCTTCTGCGAAGTTTTCTTCTTTCTTTTCGATACCTTCGCCTACTTCGTAACGAACCATGCCGACAACTTCGATAGCCTTGCCGATTTCCTTCGCGCAGTTTGCAACATACTGAGCAACTGTCACATCGTTGTCCTTGACAAACTTCTGTTCCAGGAGGCAAGTTTCCTTGAGTTCCTTCTTGAGTCTGCCTACTACCATCTTTTCTACGATGTCAGCCGGCTTGCCTTCGTTGAGAGCCTGCTGAACGAGGATCTTCTTTTCGCTTTCGATGAATTCAGGATCCACATCGTCTTCGCCCACGTACTTCGGATTCATGGAAGCGACCTGCATTGCGACGTCCTTACCGACTACTGCCACTTCTTCTGCAGTAGCATCCGTCTTTAAAGTCACCAGTACGCAGATCGTGCCGCCGCCGTGAACGTAACCTACGTTTACAGTTCCCGGTACTTCGATCTTCTGGAATCTTCTGATGTTCATATTTTCGCCGATCTTGGAGATCTTATTGTTGAGCGCGTCCTGAACGGTGCCTTCGTCAGCATAAGATAATGCCATGAAAGCGTCCATATCTGCCGCATCGCTCTCTAAAGCCAGCTTTGCGAGATTGTCCACGAACGTGATGAATTCTTCGTTCTTCGCTACGAAGTCTGTTTCGGAATTGACTTCGATGATAGATGCCTTGCTGGCGTCGTCGCTGAACGCGATGCCTACGAGACCCTGAGCAGCGATTCTGCCTGCCTTCTTTGCAGCTTTGGAAAGGCCTTTTTCTCTGAGGATTTCTACTGCCTTTTCCATATCGCCATCAGCTTCTACCAGTGCTTTTTTGCAGTCCATCATACCTGCTCCGGTCATTTCACGGAGCTCTTTTACCATAGCTGCTGTTACTGCCATTTTATATGCCTCCTAAAATTATAACTTATCTCGTTTCCGTATAAACCTAAGCTTCTGCCTGAGTTTCTTCTTCTGCTGCTTCTTCCACATCTTCAGAAGGAGCGGATTCGTCCATGGATTCGCCCTGTCTTCCTTCGATTACAGCATCTGCCATCTTGGAAGTGATCAGTCTTACCGCTCTGATGGCGTCGTCGTTTGCAGGAATTACATAATCCACATCATCCGGGTCGCAGTTCGTATCTACGATACCGATAACAGGGATTCCGAGAATCTTCGCTTCTTTAACAGCGATCTTTTCTTTCTTAGGGTCAACTACGAACATCGCTGCAGGCATGCCCTTCATTTCCTTGATACCGCCCAGGAACTTTTCGAGCTTTGCTTCTTCTGCTCTCAGCTTGATTACTTCCTTCTTTGTGAGGGCATCAAATGTTCCGTCTTCTTCCATCATCTTGATATCGTTGAGTCTCTTGATTCTCGTGGCGATGGTCTTGTAGTTTGTGAGCATACCGCCCAGCCATCTTTCGTTTACGAAATACATTCCGCATCTGACGGCTTCTTCCTGAATTGCTGCGTGAGCCTGCTTTTTCGTACCTACAAAGAGAATCGGTTTGCCTGTTGCTGCAGCCTGCATCATGAAATTGTAAGCTTCGTCGATCTTCTTTACTGTCTTCTGAAGGTCGATGATGTAGATACCGTTTCTTTCTGTGAAGATGTAAGGAGCCATCTTAGGGTTCCATCTTCTCGTCTGATGACCGAAATGTACGCCTGCTTCGAGTAACTGTTTCATTGAGATAACTGACATAATTAATATCCTCCTGGTTTTAAATACCTCCGCTCCCCTCATCCCCGAATGCTGCTGAAAAAAGCCTGTAAGCGTTTAAATTCCAGCACCGGCAGCGAGTCCGGAAGCGTGCGAATTGCAACGTGCGAAATTGCACGCGCTATATATAATATAACATTCGCATTGATATTTCAATCTTTTTTTGATATCGCGCCGTATTTTTCCGTGCAAAATAATGGATTCGGGAAAATTTTATTCACAGATAAAAATGGTTCCGACAAAATATATTTCATTTCCGCTGAAATATTTTCAGTATTTTTCCATGGCAATCTTTTCCGACGGTGCAGGAAAAGACAGCGAGAGCTGTTCCAGATCTTCTTCTGTCAGATGAATCTCAAGGGCCGCCGCATTTTCGTCGATATGATCCCGCCCGGTGGCTTTCGGAATCGAAGCGAAATCGGGATGGCGCAGAGTAAAGGCCAGCAGCAGCTGCACTACGGAGATATTTTTCCGCTCTGCCACTTCCCGTACATTTCTGTCCTGCATCATCTCCATTTTGGAAACGCCGTCCTGTGTCACGAGAGCTCCTGCCTGGCCCACCGGACTGTAGGCCATAAAAGGAACTCCCCGTTCCCTCTGCCATGGAACCAGATCATACTCGATTCCCCGGGTTCCCAGGTTGTAAAGAACCTGATTGACGCAGCATCTGTGTCCGTCCGGAACTTTCCAGAGATCTTCCATATCCTGCACGTCGAAATTTGAAACACCCCACCGGCGGATCAGTCCGTCATCTTTCAGCTTTTCCATGCACCACACCATTTCGGCCAGATCTGCATCTTCTCTCCAGTGAAGGAGATAGAGATCCAGATAATCGGTTCCCAGAAGTTTCAGGCTCCGACGAATGCTGCTGAAGATCCGCTTCCTTCCCGCATTCTGTGGGAGAACTTTACTTACGATATACAGGTCTTCTCTCTTTCGTCCCCTGGCGGCATCACCTGCCAGACTCTCCGCTCTTCCCTCTGCATACATCTCCGCCGTGTCGATCATGCAGATACCTTTGTCAAGGCCGTATTTCAGTCCCGCCAGTTCTCTTTCATACTTTTCATCATCCTCTGCCATCTGCCAGGTTCCCTGACCCAGCTTCGGCATACAGGATCCGTCGGGAAGCATAACTTTATTTCTGTTTTCCATATCCTCATCCTCCGAAATTCTTAGAAACTTCCTCCTGCCTTTCCATTTCCCGGAATATCATATATTATAATATTGATATTTTCTGCATAGTACAATCAAGGAGTAAACATGAACCATAACAGACACACTGAACGACTGGCTGCCGGCGGTCTTTTTATCGCCGCTCTTCTTTGGGGAGTCAGCTACCCGGCCACAAAAATTGTGGAAACTTATCCCACATTCTATATACTTCCCCTGCGTTTTCTCATCGCTTCTCTGATTCTGGCCGTTCTCTTCCGAAAGCATTTCAAAAATCTGAATTTCCGGACGCTGAAACAGGCTTTTCTCCTCTCGTTTTTTATCACGGGAATGTATGTCTTCAGCACAGTGGGCATCAAATATACCATCTCTGCCAGAGCCTCTTTTTTTACCTGCCTGACCTTTGTCATCGTACCGGTTCTGAATCTGGTGCTGTTCCGGATCAGAGTATCGGCCGTCATCGTCAGAAGCATCCTCATATGTTTTTTTGGGGTACTTCTTCTGAGCTATGCTCCGGGCAGCGTGGGTCTGTCTCTGAACTACGGCGACATTCTGTGTATCATCGCCTCTCTTGCCGGTTCCCTTCATATCGTTTTTCTCGGAAGAATCTCTTCTGAAGAAAATTACGATCCCATGCTTTTCACCGCGCTTCTCATGATGTTTACAGCTTTATGGACGACAGGAGCCGGTGTTGTCACCGGCTCTTTCAGTAAAATCAGTATTACACCCCTTCATCTGGGGACAATTATCTTTCTTGGAATGTTCTGCAGCGCCGCAGCATTTCTGCTGCAGTCTGTCTGCCAGAAATACGTTCCTGCAAACAGAGCCGGCGTCATCTTTGCCCTGGAGCCTGCCTCCGGCTGTGTCATATCCGTGCTGCTGCTGAACGAATCCATGGGAACTGCGGGTTGGATCGGAGCATTCCTCATCCTGCTGAGTTCCGTCTATATGGAAACTGCCGTAAACCGCAGCAGCCGGAAATAATCGTTTCACTCCTCCCGCATCAGGAAGCCGAGATATCCTCACGGGTGATACCTTCCGGAGGCGTAAAGTCCATGTCCTCGTATTTCACCCATTCTGTCTTCTTCACCTTTTTATAGACAAAGAACATGATGATGGACAGAGGAATGATGGCATAGCATGTCAGGAAGTCAAACCAGTTGAAATCCGTAAATACCCACCAGTTGGCGCCGAAGCATATGATAATGCATATTATGATGCAGAACCAGGAACCGGCAGGATAAAACGGCGATTTATAGTCCAGCTCATCCAGAGAATGACCCTGACGGATCCAGCCCTTCCGGAAACGGTAATGAGCCACGCTGATAGTCAGCCAGTTATAGATACCTGCAATACCGCAGAGATAATAAGCTGCCGTATATGCGATGCCGTCGCCCAGCAGAGACGCTGCAAAGGCAGATGCCGCGATGAGAGAAGTAAGGAGCACCGCTCTGGCCGGAACACCTCTTTTATTTATCTTGGCAAAAAATTTCGGTGCATCACCTTTCTCCGCCATATGCTGCATCGTTCTGGAAGCGGCATAGAGAGAAGAATTTCCGCAGGATAAGACAGAAGTCAGAATGACTGCGTTCATAACGGACGCCGCTGCTGCAAATCCCGCGTTCCGGAAAATGATCGTAAACGGAGATGCCGCCACATTGTCTTCCGAAGCATCCAGGAGAGACGGTTCTGTAAAAGGAATCAGCGTCGCGATGATAAAAATCGTTCCGAGATAGAAAATCATAATTCTCCAGAATACGCTGTTGATGGCTTTCGGCACATCTTTCTTCGGATTCTTTGCTTCGGCCGCGCTCAGTCCCACTAATTCCGTATTGGAGAAAGAAAATGCAGCCACCATGAAGATTCCTACGATTCCTCCGATGCCGTTTAAAAACGGAGCCTTTCCTTCTTCTCCGGCATCCAGTACCCAGTTATGAAAACCGGCTTCTTCGCCGCTGTTCATGATGCCTACGATCATCAGCACGCCCACTACCAGGAAAATAATGGTGACGACTACTTTAATTCCGGCGAACCAGAATTCAGATTCGCCGAATCCTCTCACAGAAAATAGATTGATCGCCAGCAAAACCGCCAGGAACAGCACCGCCCACAGCGACGAGCTGGTGTCAGGAAACCAGTATTTGATGATAATGGCACCTGCCACAAGTTCCGCAGCTACAGTCATCGACGAGCCGAACCAATAGGCCCATCCGTTGGTAAATCCCCATGCCGGATCGATAAAACGATTCGCATAGGAAGTAAATGCTCCCGGAATCGGCAGTTTTGTAGCCATTTCTCCCAGAGCAGTCATCATGCAGAATACCACAGCGCCCATAATAATATACGCTACCATGGCGCCGCCGGGACCAGCATCACGGATGGTGCCTCCCATGGCCAGGAACAGGCCGGTACCGATGGATCCTCCGATGGCGATCATCGAAAGATGCCTGGAACTCAACCCCCTCCTCAGAGAATTGTTTTCTTTTGACTCCTTTTTCATAAAAACCTCATTTCTTACTTCATTTTATTTTATTTTATATCAACGCCCGGCCGCGTCTGCCGCAAGCGGACGGACAGGACTCAGAGTTTTCCCAGAATTTCCACAGTCAATCCTTTTTCTTCCTGAAAAAATCTTCTGATTTTTTCCACATATTCCTCATCCGGAGACTGTAGCTCCGGTTGAAATCCTCCCAGATTTCTTTCTTTCGACCTTCCCAGATCGTGATAAGGAAGCAGAGTCACTCTTTTTATTCCGATTTCTGTATAGAAATCTGCCGTCTCTGTCATCAGATCCCAGTCATCGTTGCAGCCGCTTATCAGCGGCATCCTTATCTGAATTTTTTCTGCCGTCCGGGAATCCCCGGCCAGTCTTCTCAGATTTTTCAGGATCAGATGATTATCCACTCCGGTAAAGCGTCTGTGTCTCTCATTGTCGATGCATTTCACATCGTAAAGCACATCTGTGACATTTTCCGCGGAAGCCAGGCGCATCAGATCTTCTCCATTTCCATACCCTGACGTATCGAGGCAGACCCTGATTCCCCGCTTCCGGGCTTTTTCCACCAGTTCCTCCACAAAACGGGCATAAGACAGCATCTCACCGCCGCTGATGGTCATACCGCCTTCTGTATGATCGTAAAACTGCTTGTCCTGTTCTACTACATCGAGAATTTCATCTGCACTCATATTTTCCGCCACAGGACGAAGTGCTTTCGCATAGCAGATTTCCGTACATTTCATGCATAGTGTGCATTTTTCCCGATGGATATCGATCTGCTGTTCCCCGTTCAGAAAAATGGCATTCTCAGGACACTCCTCTATACAGTAACCGCATCCGATGCACCTCCCGGGCATCCGGATCAGCTGCTGCTCATAGCATATGAGTTCCGGATTGTGACACCAGAGACAGTGGAGAGGACAGCCTTTCAGAAAGACAGTTGTCCGTATTCCCGGACCGTCTTCCGTGGAAAATTTCTGAATTCCGCCTACTGGAACGGTCAATATCTCGCTGTTCATTCTGTTTCCGTCCTTTTAGCTGAGGTGCGCTGTCCTGTATATGATGGAATCCTGAGCAGCTTTGTCCAGTTCCGTAAAGTATGCCATGTATCCGGCCACACGAACCATCAGACCTCTGTAGTCTTCCGGTTTTTCCTGAGCTTTTTTCAGTGTTTCGTCATCTACTACATTGATCTGGATATGTTCTCCTCCGTTATCAAAATATGTCCGGATGACGCCTTCGATAATCTGAAGGCCCTTTTCTCCTTCGATTCCTTTCGGATCGAAACGAAGATTGAACAGAGCTCCGTCGTGGAAATTGCTCTGATCGATGGCCGCCACGGATTTTACCGTAGCCGTCGGACCGTTCAGATCGCGTCCCATGGTAGGAGAAGCGTTGTCACAGTACGGCTCTCCGGCCAGCCGTCCGTCCGGAGTAGCTCCGCACACTTCGCCGTGAGAAATATTCACCGTCTGGGACAGATTGCTGAAAGAATATCTTCCGCCTCTGGAGTCCTCCCATTCCTGAACAGTATCCGCACAGAATTTCAGGATATCCCGCACCATGGCATCCGCTTCAGGATTATCATTTCCGTATTTCGGCGGCTCATTTAACAGCATCTGGCGCATTCTCTCATATCCCTGGAAATTCTGATCCAGAGCCCGGATCAGCTCATCCATGGTAATTTTCTTTTTTTCAAATACCAGATCCCGCATAGCTGTCAGAGAGTCGCCCAGATTAGCGGCACCGGTGATAAACATTCCGGCCGTCGTATATTTCGCGCCTCCCGCCTGAACCGACTTACCGGATTCCACACAGCCTTTCATGGCCATGGAAGCGAAAATCACCGGATAGTTGACAGTATGATACGGCACCATCAGATCGTAGCCGTCTTTGATCATGCGATAACAATACACCAGCTGTTTTTTGACGGCGTCCATCAGCTCGTCAAACGTTTTGAAGTTCCGGGGATCTCCGGTCTCAAGCCCCAGTTTTTCACCGGTACGGGGATCTGTTCCGTTATGAAGAACGAGTTCCAGAACCTTCGGTGCATTGACATATCCCGCATCCGGAGAACCGTCGGTACTTCCGCCTCCCGGTCCCGGCTGGATACATCCCACGATAGTCCAGTCACGTGCTTCCTCTATCGTACATCCTTTTCCCAGCGTCATCTTTATGGCTGCATTGTCATTGAAAAATCCCGGATTTGCCATTCCTTTCTGAACCATCTCTGCACCCTTGCGGATCAGAGACTCCGGTGTTCCTTCAAAGACTCTGAGAGCCAGCACCGGCTGTGTCGTCTGCAGATCTGCCGCCGCGTCCAGACACATATAGGACAGTTCGTTGCTGGCATCTTTGCCATCCGGTGTCTGTCCTCCTACTACGAGAATCTCCCACATCGGATATCCGGCAAACGACTTGGCATACCATCTGTCACGTACCTCATAGACCTCACAGCATTTCAGATAAAAGCATTCCAACAATTCAAGAGCTGTCTCATCGGTAATTGTGCCCTTTTCCTTGTCCGCCCGGAAACTCGGATACATATACTGGTCAAACCGTCCGAATCCGCAAGCTGTGGTAGGAGCTTCGATATGAAAGGCGACCTGAATGAACCAGATCATCTGAAGAGCCTGCCAGAATGTCTGAGGCGGATTTTCCGGAACGACTCTGCAGTTTTCCGCTATCGTCAGGAGCTCCTTTTTCCGCTTTTCATCGCTGCATTCTCCTGCCTGACGTTCCGCTTCATCTGCCATCCTGTGGGCATAACAGATGAGTCCTTCACACAGAATGATACACGCGCGCCAGAAGTCAACTTTTTCCTGTTTTTCTTTTGTGCCGCCTTTTACGCGTTCAATATTGGCTCGGCATTCTTCCATGAAACCTTTCAGGCCGATTTCGATAAACTTCTGATGATTCGGCGTGGTTTCACCGGAAACACCGTTGCGGCATCCTACCGAAATCAGATCCTTCTGTCTGGCATTTTCGATATAAGCCGGAAGGATTTCAGGTGCCATATCCTCTACAGCCTTTCCTTCCCAGTATTTCAGAGTTTCCAGGATCAGTTCACGATCCTCTGGACTGATTCGGTACGGATCTGTCTTTCTGACAGGAAATTCATCGATATCCTCGATGAGCCATGAACTCGATGTATATTCAGGAAACAGATTAGCCCCTCTGTATTCATTCGTAGGAGTTCCTACAATCAGCTCGTCTTCCATCAGCAGGACTGTCATGTGCTCCATGACATACTTTACGATTTTCGCCCGGAATACCGGCGCCACTTCTCCCGCAAACTTCTGATATGCCTCGGTAGCCAGAACCAGCCGTTCAGCGGTAATCGCAGGAATCGTATTGAAATACTTTTCTCTCATTCTGGTGAGTCTTTCATTTAACAATTGCTCCATCTCCTTTTCAATTATTTCCAATAAAAAAGCCGGCGCAAAGCGCCGGCTGCAGATAGTTGTCACTGGATTCTTTTTATTCAGCTTGTTTCCGAAGCAGGCTCTGTTTTTCCTGCCCGGACTGCAATCTCGTATAGCGCTCCGCATCGCTGCGACAGTCATACGGATGTTTTCCGCATGCCCAGATGAGATTCCGCCTCTCTCATCTTCGGCAGCGCCCCTTTCCCTCTGCGACAACGGCTGTGCGAAAGCCTTATACACCGCCGGTACTCATGACAACTGCGCCTCTATATTGATTCTTTAATTATTTATATCCTGTATTATTACGTTTTTTAATACGCAATTTCCTCAATTTTTTATAGATTAGCACATCCCGAAAATCATGTCAATTTTTAAAATTGTTCTGATTGTTCTTCCGGCTCACAGCCTTTTTCGTTTTTTCGGCTTTCCATCTCCGTCAATCCCTCTATAAACTCTTCCACATTTTTACGAAACGCACGGCTGACCGGAATTCTCTCTCCATCATCCATCAAAATAAAATCGCGGCCCGATCTCACCGCATGTCGGAAATTTACGATAAAGCTGCTGTGACATCTGCAGAATGTCGCAGGCAACTGTCTTTGAAATTCATCGAGTTTCACGCTGTGAATCTTCTCTCCCGCCACCGTCATCACCGATGTCCCACGTCTGCACTTTCTGGCATACAGAATGGAATCCGGCGTGACAAAAGAATTTTCCCTGCCAGAACGCAGGGTCAGCAGCTTTGAACCGGATCTGCGGCATAACTCTGACATCTCCATGAGATTTTTAAGCAGCCGGTTGAGAGAACCGGACTCTGCCGGACAGCGCAACAGCCATACATTCCCGGCGTCAGCCGCAGAAGACGGAAGATAGTTATAAGAAAACACAAGCACGATCTGCACGTACGGATTGATCTCCCTGATCCTGGATACAGTCCGGCAAACACCTCCATTCCGCTCTGATGCCGGGTCTGCCGGGAGAAAGACGGCATCATATCTGCAGGGATTTTTGCGGAACAGATCGCAGGCTTGAATTTCATCCTGTACACAGCTGATGGAAATTTCTTCTGTTGCAGCTCCCTGCAGAAGTCCGCACAACTTTGACTGTCTGCTGCTGCATCCCGCTACGATCAAATTCAGCAAAACCCCATCTCCTTTCCGTCTGTCTCACTTATATAAAAATTATATACTTCAATGTGAAAATTTTCAAAATATTTTTACATTTTTTAGTAAAAAATATTTATTTTTACATTTTCTTCTTTCTATTTCCAGTTTTTCTTCCTGCAAAAGATCTCTACCGGTATCCGCAATTTTACCTACACCAAAAAGCGGCGGATTTTTCTCCGCCGCTCAACTATCTTATCGTATTATTCTTCCTGTTGCAGAGCCGGGTCCGGTACACCGTTGAGTTCAAAGGCCCTGGCCCGGTCAATACAAGTGGCACATGTACCGCAGGGACGCTCGCCCCCCTCGTAACAGCTCCATGTATACTGATATGGTACTCCTAGAGACAAGCCTGTCCGCACCACATCCGCCTTGGACATACCTACAAAAGGAGCTTCTATGTGAAGCTGACCTCCACTCCCCTCATAAATAGCCGTATTCATGGCATCATTAAATGCCTTGCTGCAGTCCGGATACGCATTTCCGGCGGCATCATCGGCATGAGCCCCGTAAAGAATCACGCCGCAGCCTTTCGACAGCGCCACGCTGGCTGCGGAGGACAGAAACAGTCCGTTCCGGAAAGGAACGTATGTCGATACGGGTTTTCCTCCCGTATGCCCGATCTGTTCCGCATAGGATTCTCTGGGGATGTCTTCTTCCGACTGTTTCAGAAGAGAACAGTCGCTGAAAGCGAAGATCGGCGTCAGATCCAGATGAATCAGCTCCACACCATAGTATTCTGCAATCTTTTCTGCCGCTTCGATCTCTCTTGCGTGTTTCTGGCCGTACTGCACCGACAGCGCCGTCACGTTTTCTGCGCCGTACCGCAATACGGCCATTCCCAGACATGTGGTGCTATCCACGCCGCCGCTGAATAAAACGAGTGCTTTCATTTTTTCTTCTCCTGTTTTTCCTTTTTCGTCTTTTCTTCTATCGTTTTGCCGCTTCGGCCTGTGCCCTGCGGAATGCTTCATACTCCGTCTTTCTCAGGCTCACCTTCTGGCCCGAAGCGTAGATTTTCAGACTTTCTGTCTCCCGGGTGGAACGTTCCGCGATGCTGTTATCCTTTACGACGAAGCCGTCCATCTCGTCGACACCGTACTCAAAGAGGACGGGCGCCAGCGTGCTGGCCGGTCCCACCATGCCGATAAAGGCTCCCTCTGCCAACTCCAGCAGTCGAGGCAGAGATTTGTCCAAAAGGGTGAGAGGACCTAAAAAGACAAAATCGCTTCCGGGAATCAGATATTCCGCAGCTTGATACGGAAAATCGCCGATCTCCGGCATGGCTTCGATGATCTTCAAGTCGCAGACCGGCCCGAAGAGTTCTGTCATGTACGGAAAATGACCGACAACTGTCACTCTCTTCCCCCTTACCTCTTTCTGATATGTGATAAACGGATCGGCGTTCCGGTCTTCGGAATGAAGGCTGTCTGTCAGTTTCAACCCGTTGGCCGAAGCCATTTCCATGGAATTGTAATACGCGTTGAGAGCGGCCTGACCCATGGCGGCTTCCGTCATATTCCAGGATTTGATTCCCTCTGCCAGCTGACGGAGCGTCAGATTTTTCTTGTTTCCCGATTCCGTCATCGGCCTCGTATCAAAGGTATCGAGAAACTCTCCCAGACCCGTGCCGCCCCGGCTCGTCACCACCGCCGTATAATGTGTGGCGAGAACATCGTCCACCGGCATATCTTCCGGAATTCCCCGGATCAGGTCATCGTACAGCTGATTATAATCTTTTTTCATAATGAATTACCTTTCTGTCGCCCGGACTTCTCGTCTTTCTGACTTTCTTCTGCATTCTTGTGCACACATTTTTCCGCCGGATCTTCAGACGTTTTGCCTGCTTCCGGCGGCCCCGGATCACTCCGGAATGGTACATCCACAGGAGAGACGTCCTGCAAAATCTCCCAGACGTTCCGGTGTGATCATTTCACCCTGCCGCAGCATCTCTCTGATCCGCATGATCGTGCTGTCCAGTTCCTGAATAACCGACTGGCTTGCCCGCTCCTCATCCGTCGTTTCGATAATTTTCGCGATTCCGCCGTTCCGGATTACCACGCGTTTCGACGCGCTCAGTGCCAGCAGCGGATCGTGTGTCGACATAAAGACGATCTTATCTTTTTTAGTCAGAATGGAAATCGCCTGACGCCGGTCGATGCCCGCATTTTCGATCTCGTCGATGAGGATTACAGGAGACGAGCTCATATACGCCGTATCGGCGATCATCAGCGCCCTGGACTGTCCTCCGGACAGCTGAGTCACTTTTGTATCGTCGCTGAACTTTTCTCCCGCCAGCAGATTAGCGCATTCAAAACACTGAGAAACCACCAGATCCGGATCTTCGCAGAACCTGCTCCTGGCGTGCATCTCCAGGAACTCCCTCACATTGAGATCCATGACGAAATTCATATTCTGAGACAGCTGTGCCACCAACCGGCCCTCCAGTTCGAAACGCATTTCGTCGTCCGGAAAACTGCCATTGATCATGATGCGACGTCCCGTAGGCGTGTCTCCCTGCGCCATACATTCGATATCCCCCAGCAGACGGCTTTTTCCGGAACCTGTCGGTCCCACGATGCTGATCACCTCTCCCGGATGCACGGAAAGCTCCAGATTTTCCGGTGTCCCGCTCTTGTCCCGACCGCCGCAGACGGTAATTTCCCGGATGCCCAGAACGTCTTCTTCCGGCGATGTGAGAGCCTCCATGAACTGACAGAACTGCTCCAGAACATCGTCCACGTCTGTCCCAAGTTCTTCCAGCCATTCGGGGTCACACTTTTCCAGTGCATCCGCCAGAGGAACTGCATCGTCCAGCCCCGTCAGATTCATATTCGCAAAAAAGTCCTCGGAAATCGGGTAGAGCCCGCAGATCTCCGCCATGCTCTTTTCTTCCGCCAGACTGTAAAAATCAGTCATCACTATTCGCCTCCCTTCTGATACGTGTCACAGGGAGCAAACGCCATTTTCTTCATCATGCCGTTCTGAAATTCTTCTCCGATGCGCGTCTCGCCGGTACAGTAGGAACAGACAGAGGCGGGCGTCGTAAACCGCAGATGCATATCGCTGAGCGTCGTAATCTCCGGCGCCTTTTGAAGGTGTTTGGCCAGCATGAAAGCTCCCTGACCTGTGATGCCGTTGACGAAGAGAATCCTCGCCGAAGTGTTCACTTGGCGCACGTTGAATTTAAACACCTCACGTTCCGCCTGCGAAACGATATCTCCTTTCGTTATCACTACATAATCCGCAAATTTCAGCATCGGCCCGATCTTTCTGGGCGTGTTGACTCCCGACAGATTGTCGATAACGCAAACTGCCGGAATTTCGCTGATATGAGGCGAACAGCGGTTGCACAGCCCGGCACTTTCGGTGACCAGCATTTCAAATCCGCTCCTGACACCCCATTTCACCGCATCTTCGATATTGCTGATAAAAAAATGATCCGGGCAGACTTTGCCCGAGAAACCGATCTCGACGGGAATTCCGGCCTCCCTGTATCTGACCTGATCAAAGGATGTGAGACAGTCGAATTTCACGACTCCTATTTTTTCCAGTCCGTTCTCCCGCAGAGATTCCACCAGACGCAGAATGACAGACGTCTTTCCGGAAGAAGGAGGGCCTGAAATCGTTATCAGTTTCATATTATAGTAACCTCCGTGATTTCAAATACTGTGTTATTTTCCCCGCATTCCGGCGGCTCTTCCTCTGCGGCAGACATCCCGCAGATGGCGCCGGGTTCCGGATATACGAATTATTATACCATAATCCAACAAGAGCAAATTATCTTAAATCATAAATTGCTCCGCACCGCTCTCTGGAATCTTCCGCAAGGTTGATTTTTGGCTGGATGTCTGCTAAAATTTTTTTATTCGTTTGTACACCGGCAATTTTGAGGAGGCTGAGACAATGATGTGGGAGATCTATGACGTTCTGATTTCATCTGCAGACAGCGACATCCGGATAAAAGATTTCGCTGCAGGCACGTACTGGACTGCAGTTATGACAGAAGACGGTATTCTCGGACTTTCTCCTTCGATACACGAACGTTACCAGAGATTTCCTTTCGGCATCGAACCGGCGGCCGGTATGACAGCCGGCGAGATGGCCCCCGGTCTGAAATCCTGGAATTATGTAGAAGCATCCATCGCCATGGCAGCTGTCAACGCCTGCTTTAATCGGCCGGACCGCATTCCGGAGGATGCCGTCGTCTATCCGGGCGGAAGACGCAGCCGCGGCGCTTTTTCCAAATTCTGCGAAACGCATACAAAAGATCGCCACACGCTCTTCTCCGAACTCATGTATGAGCGGGACGAGCTTCAGAATATTCCCGGAATCATCGACATTCTCAGGCGAGATGAGGACAGGACTTACCGCGACTATCTCTACACCGCATATCGTGAACTCATGCCCTCCTGCGATCAGCTCATCGTCAGTGGAAAATCTTTCGTCAGCAAACTGGCGGGTCCGATGATCCGGCTGGCAGGCGAAACCGGAAAAAAGACGCTCCTATGGGGCATGGACATCCCGCTCTGCCCGGAACTCCTCAGGGCAGGCATCTCACACATCACCGGATTCATCGTGGACGATCCGGAAGAATGCTTCCGTCTGGTAAAGCGGGGAGGCACTAGAGATGATATTATCCGGTGTGGTCATTTTGTGTCGATAGAAAAACAGTGACAAACACCCGCTATATGTAATATAATAAATAACAGCAGTTTCCGTTTCTGTAAATTGCGGTCTGCTGTTATACGATGTGCGCCTGTATTTCAATGGATAGAAAGCAGGACTCCGACTCCTGAGATTGGGGTTCGACTCCCCACGGGCGTACCATTTTTTCAGAACGTTACCGTTGGATTCCGTTCTGAAACCCGACTGAACTCCGTCAGACTGAGTGCTGAGGGAGTTTTTCTTTTTTTGTTCTTCTCGTTTCAGCTGGGGTACCTTCCCGCACCCTCCGAATCTTCAGACAGCCTGCGAGGGACGAGATAAAAATCGTCAGAGAAGCGCCTTCTCCTTTCCAAAAAATACCTTTTTTGTGTTGTTTTCTGCACATTCGACGAATTCCGTTTGAAATTTACATATTTTTACAGTATTCTGAGTGCAGGCGGAGGATCTGTATGTCAGGAGGTTGAGAGAGCATCATGAAAAAACACATCAGCAAGGATCTTTTCGACAGGTACGCTTGCGCGCTCTGCGGCGACGAAGACATCTACAGCGGAATCATATTCAAAGGCCATTTCGTATGCGAGGACTGTGTCGAATACGTCTCTTCCGGCACCGTGACGGATGACGGAAAAATCGTCTTCCCGGACGGCAAAGCGGAGGAAGAAACACATGGAGAAAGCGGATCGGTTCCGGAATCCCCTGAGAAATGACACACCGGCGCATCCCGGACGCCTGCGGCACTTCCGGTTTCCGGCAAATCGGCGGGACGAGAGATTTCCGCCGCAGGCGGATAATCAGTAAAGATCTCTTCGCCGATAAAAAAGAGGAGATTCCGCCTCATCTGTGCGAAATACTCCTCTTTATCACGATTTTTCCCGATGCAGATGCGCTTTTCCGGCAGGCGGCAGTTCCGCCACATACAGCTCCCATGGCCGCAAAAGCACAGCAGTAAAGTTCCGGTCTCCCGACGACCCATCGACGCGGTGTCAGATCGGCTGAGAAAAAATGCTCAGTTCCGTTCCTTCTTCATCATAAAAGTGTACGCTTTCCTCTTCATCTGATATCAGGTAGACGAAAGGCACACCGCTCTCGAGTTCCGTCTCTTTTGTCTTTTTTCCGTCGGAGACTTCCATTCTGACCGCATTCTGCAGATTCATAGACATGTAAATGCGCTCACCGCTGCCTCCGATGACATATTCGGCGACTCCTTCATTTTCCGCATTTGAAGTCGTTCCGTAGAGAAAATAGCTGCCTCCCGGACGGTCTTCCGGATTTCCGTAAATCGCCACCTTATAATCCCCGAGGATCTCATCGTAAAACAGCATCGCCGTCACATCATCCTCGGAAGCTTTGACGCAGAGCCAGCTTTCATCTATCATCTGAGCTTTCCGGGCATCAGCCTCCATTTTCGACTCGGAAACGCCGAACTGACCCGTAAAATAGAGAAATGCCACGGCTATGATGAGAGCTGCTGCGATAAACGAAATATATTTGATCGCTCTTCTCTTTCTGCTGCGCTCCATAAAAATTCCTCCATCCTGAAACACACACGCATCGTCTTTTCTCTACACAGTTTATCTCATTTTTTCCTCCGCGTAAAGAAAATGTAAATCACTTCCTCTTCAGACTACATTCACCTGGATCACAGCGCAGGAATCCGAAGTCTCGCCTTCATTAAATCCCACTGTAACAGTAGTCTTCCCGCGTGTGAGGCCTGTAATGCTAAGAGATGTCGTCGACTGTGAAGTCCATTTGTTCCAGGAACAGTTCACGATTCCGGGATCTCCCGTCCGGCTGACAAGAGAGACGGCATTTCGCGAAGTGTGTGAAATGCCCACCGTTACCGTCTGACCTACTCCGACAGTCACCGACATCTCATCCGCCCGGATTACCGCCTCTTCGACCGCCAGAGCCTGAGACATGGAAGTGACGGAAGATCTTTCGAGTTTATCGAGATAAGTCAGCGGAACCGCGATATTCAGATTCTGACTCATGTTTGTGCTGGAATAAAACTCCCCGCTGGTGATTCCCACCGCGCGTCCCTGGGAATCGATGAGCGCTCCTCCACTGGAACCGGAAGAAATCGGCGCCGTCACCTGAATATATGTGACTCCCTCGTAGACTCTCGCCGCATTGGAAATGATGCCTGAGGAAATCGTATTGGACAGTCCCAGAGGACTTCCGATGGCATAAATCGTATCACCTGCGGAAACCGGCTCCGTGCTCACTTTCAGACTCGTAAATCCGCTGCCGTTCACTTTCAGGAGCGCGATATCTGTCGTCTCGTCACAGTCGTAGACTCCGCTGACGTCGTACACCTGATTGTCCATCGTCGTTATTTTCGCAGAAGCGCCGCCTTCCACCACGTGATAATTCGTCACCAGAGTCCCGTCGGAGTCGATAAAAAATCCGCTCCCCGTCCTGAGAGCATTGCCCGACGCATCATAAACCACGATATAGACTACCGCAGGAGCGCACTTGTTATATATCTCCCCAGCGCTCAATTCCCCGCTTTCGTCATCCTCACCCGTGTCCTGAGAACCGTCCAGACTGAATTCCTGCCGCAGAGAAGGAACTGCCACCCGTGAAATGACAGCTGCCGCCTCTGCCCGTGTGATACTCCGGTCAGGATAAAATGTACCGTAAGAATTGCTGCCCGTCAGCACGCCCGCTTCATAGAGAGCCATGATTTCGTAGTAATTCGGCACGCTGTCGTCCACGTCCGGAATGTCTCCGATTTTATTGATGGCAGGATAGCAGGACTGAGGCAGTGCATTGTAGAAGATATAAGCCATCTCCGACCGGGTGATGCTCGCCGTGTAATCGTCAAAATCGGAAAGCGCGATAATCCCTTCCGAAAGCGCATAATCTACATACGGCTGATACCACGGTGCCCCGTTCTGCAGTGTACAGGCGCCTTCTTCATAAATCTGACGGACCCTGCAGGCCATCACCAGAGCCTCCGCCACAGTCAGATTTCCTTTCGGACTGAATTCCGTCTCGGACACGCCCTGCATCAGACCGTATTCATAACACGTCTCCACCGAAGGAGCTGCCCAGTTGGACGACGGCACGTCGGAAAACTGCTGCGTATACGTCCGGACGTTCTGAAAATTGTCCATGGAATTTTCCGCTGCCCACACGGGAACCGAAGCGCACAGCAGCAGAAGCAATGAAAGCGCCGCGGAAATAAATTTTCGCATACCTTTACCTTCCCCGTGGTCCTGTAGATGCCGTGTGCGGAACAAAAATACCGGATAGTTGTATGGTCGCAGTTGTGGCGCCGCAATGCACCGGTCATTTCTCTGAACATTCTGTGAATATTTTCATATATTTTTTCAGATAACCGTCATAATCCGTTTATCTCTGTATTCCCTCTTTTCCCGTATTCTTCGCGCGTCATCAGAAATCCTAGAAAAATCCAGAAATACGGGGCGGTGATATACATGCTGAAGCCGAAACATGCCTGGACGGCATAGGAAAAGACAGCCGCCCCGCAGGCCGCCGGCCACAGTCTGCGCCTGTTCCGCACCGCAGTGAAAAATCCGCAGGCCAGTGCGCCCAGATACGCCGCCAGAGCGAAAAGGCCTTGACAGACGAAAATATTCAGGTACTCACTGTGCGCCGTATCGATGTACGCTTCGATATACTTTCCGCGGCTGCTGTCGTACCTGCGGAATGCTTCCGTCTCTCGAAAGATCAGAGTATCCGGTCCTCCTCCGAGAAAAGGCTTTTCCTCTATAAGATGCCAGACCTGACGGTAAATGTGAATTCGTCCGCTTCCCGCCGAATCGCTGAGATCGCCGTGTAACGCCTGCTGCAGCTCCTCCACCTGACGGACCGCGGCATTTCGGTCTCCGCCGCTTCCCGCACCGCCGTCCGAAGGAAAAAAATATACGGATGTCAGACTCAGAGCGACAAGCAGCATCGCCGCTCCATACCAGCCCAGCGATTTTTTCCGGTTCATCCCCAATGCAGCCGGAAGAAAGACGATCAGAGAAACCGCCGTTCCTGCGATGCCTGCGAGAACTCCGGACCACACCAGAATCACGGCACTGAAGCAGGCCGCCGCCGCATAAAGAACGGATGCCGGACTTCGCTTTTTTTGACTGCGCAGAAAGATCACAGCAAAAAAAGGAATCATGAGCGACAGAAATGCGGACGTCAGATCGGCATTTCCCGTGGTTCCCAGAAACGCTCCGCCGTATTCTCTATACCGGTCTGCATACGTAAAATTGCCGGGATAAAGACCCAGGGGATTTCTGTTCAGGAGCTGAAGAAGACAGATCACATCGAAGAGAAGAACGGATGCCGCGGCAAAGACGCACAGAACGTTCCGGTGTCTGCCGCGATAACTTTTCATGACAAAAAAACAGACGAATCCGTAGATCGATATGGTGAGAACGCCTTCTCTTCTCGCCTCACCCGTGAGGGTCGCTGCCCCGTATTCCGACACGACGCCGGACACCGCCGTCAGAGCCAGATACAGAAAGAGAAACAGCGTAAAACAAATTCGCGGCCGTTCTCCACGATTCCGCCATGAAATCTGTTTCCACCTGCTTCCGGATGTCTCCGCCCTGCAGAGCACCGTCTTCTGAAGGAGGAGAATCAGCATGATTCCACAATAGCCGCCGCACAGAATACAGAACAGCAGATATTTTGTTTCGCTGATATTCTCATAGCCTTCCGGCGATACACCGAAGAGATATACAGAAAACATCAGGAATAGAAATATGTCCGTAACTGCTGCTTCCAGCCTTTCAAAGATCTCTTTCATTCTGTCTCTCTGTCCCGTTTCTGCCCTTTGATTTCCGATGCACCGTACTCTGCCTTCCGCCAGCGCAGAAAGAAACTATCCGGAGCATCCGTTTTCTAATATCTATCATCCGTACGATTCCAGACTTCCAGGACTTGCAGGCAGCGGATTATCTGTATTTCCTGTGTCAGGAACTGTGCCCTGAGTCGGAACGTCATCGTCATAACCGCCCAGATTTCCCGGACTTGAAGGTCCCTGAACACTCGTCTGACCGCCGGATCCGTCGGAACTTACAGTATTTCCTCCTGAATTCGCCGTTCCCTGAGAAGCATAATCCCGTACCGGAGGATTTGTTCCTGTACTGGTTTCCTGCCTGTTCCATTCACTGACGGCCGTCTCTGCCCCCTTTGACACACCAGAAGCTCCGGATAAATCAGCGTCTTCTGATCCGCTGTCTTTCTCCGCATCCGTCTTTTCCTCCTGTGGAACATCTGCAAGATCCGCCGGAAGTACGGCATCTTTTTCATTCTGAATACCTGCATGCGCTGAAGCACTGCTCTCCAGCCAGTTCTGAACTGCCGAAGGCTGCGCTGAAGTCGCAAAGACTGCCACGATGACCGCAAAGAGAACGGCTGCCGCCGCTGCCCTGACCGGAGTAGCGGGCGGCCTTTCCATGATTGAGATGACCCGCTCTGACAGAGCATTCCGACTGAAGCTGGCCGCCGCTGCAGATGATTTCCTTCCGAATTCCGCAAAACTCACCAGCATGGATGCATAACCCGCCCCCGAACGACTTCCGGAAATTCTGACTACTGATTCATCACAAGCGAGTTCGATATCTCTGTCCGCCAGAAAATACATGATCCACACCAGTGGGTTAAACCATTGGAGACAGAGAGCCGCCGTCAGAAGGAGCTTCAGTACAGCGTCAAAACGCCGGATATGCACGAGTTCATGAGTGAAAACGTATTCCAGCTGTTCTTCCGTCACCCTGTCTGAAATTCCTTTCGGCAGGAGGATCACAGGGCGAAGAATGCCGTAAGTCAGAGGCGAGCGAATAAATTCCGACTCTCTCACTTCCGTTTTTCTCCTGATCTTCAGCTTTGCCGCAATACGCCGCGCACTGCCGCTGTCCGCAGGCAGAGACTGACGGAACAGGCGTATGCTCCGGATATAGCCTGCGGAAAACCACAGGACTGCCGCTGCCGCGCCTGCCAGATAAATACAGAAAAATATCGTTCCGCCCGGGAAATCGCTGAAATGGAAAATTCCGGAAATATCTGCAACACCTCCACCCGCTGCGCCGTCCGCTGCCGCTGAAGCCGCCGCGGTGCCTTGGGCACTGCTTCCCGCTACTGTCTCCTGCGCCGTCTGTGCCGCGGATTCCGTTCCCGTAAGACACGCCGCCAGATACATCAATCCCGTACCTGCACTGAAGCGAAAAGGAAACGAAAACGGAACGAGAATCCGCATAGCCGTCACCGCCCATAAAATCCGGAAGAGATTTTTCGGAAGACGGCGTATCGTCAGAACTCTCAGAATTTCGATCATTATTATCATTACAGACGCTGAAAGCGTCATATTCAATATTGACATTTTTATTCCTCTGCGTAATTGTCGATAATCTCTTTGAGTCGGTTCAGCTCCTTATCCGATATTTTCCTGCTGCTCAGCAGCGCTGCAAACATCTGTTCTGATGAACCTCCGAACATCTTTTTTGAAAGCTCGTCGATGCTCTCAGCCTGAGCCTCTTCCCGACTGATCAGCGCGTGACAGACAAATTTCGGTTCCCGGCGCTCCACGGCTCCCTTGGCAATACATTTTTTGATGACCGTATAGGTGGTATTCATATTCCATCCGATTTCTTCCGCCAGTATGTTGGAGATCTCTTTTGCGGTAATATCACCCCGTTCCCAGATAACGTTCATCACCTTAATCTCTGAATCAAACAGTTTCATGATTTTCACCTCATCTGATGACTGCGGAAAACCGGACGTCCGGCCCGGATCCGCACTCTACACAATCTCTTTATTCTGTCCCGTCTATACTATTCTCATATTATACTATCATAATAGTGATTTTCTGTCCATCCCGTCCGGCTCCGTAAAAAACGACAAAAAAACGGAGAGCCGCCCCCGGCGGTTCTCCTGAGATTCCGCCTCCTTCCGTACAGAAAGTAAGGCGGCACACGCTCTTCATTTTCTGACAGCGCTCACTCCGTCCGGAACGTTTCTCCGTGCTCTTCTGCAGACGGCAGAGTGAGTCCGATCTTTTCACATATTTTCCGGAATTCTTCCGGAGGCTCCCGGTGAAATTCCAGATATTCACCTGTAACCGGATGAAGGAAGCCGAGAGTTCCGGCGTGAAGCATCTGTGTGTCCGCACCATAAACCGTCTTTTTCGGTCCGTATACCGGGTCCCCCAGCAGAGGATGGTGAATGTACGCCATATGAACCCGGATCTGGTGCGTCCTGCCCGTCTCAAGACGGCATTCCAGCAGCGAGAATCCTTTCGCGTGATCCAGCTGCCTGTAATGTGTCACCGCACGGCGCCCCTGAGATGCCGGCACCACGGCCATCCGCAGCCGGTTCTTCCTGTCTCTGCCCAGAGGTGCGTCCACCGTGCCTTCCGGTTCTTTAAAATTATTGTAGACCACCGCCCGGTAAAACCGCGTCATGGAATGATCCTTCAGTTGCTCCGACAGCCCTCTGTGCGCTTCGTCCGTCTTGGCCGTCACCAGAAGACCGCTGGTATCCTTATCGATGCGGTGGACGATTCCCGGCCGTATCACGCCGTTGATGGAGGAAAGGCGATCTCCGCAGTGATACAGCAGAGCGTTGACCAGCGTGCCGCTGTCATTGCCCGCAGCCGGATGAACCACCATGCCTTTCGGCTTGTTGACCACCAGAAGATGGTCGTCCTCATAAACGATATCCAGAGGAATGTCTTCCGCCTCCGCACTCAGCTTTCTCGGCGGCGGAAGCTGAACCGAAATCACGTCTCCGGCTCGCAGCCTGTAATTCTTTGCAGTCTTTGCTCTTCCCTGCACGAAAATCATTCCGTCTGCGATTAGCCGCTGAATGTAACTCCTGGCGGCTCCTTCGAGTTCCCCCGCCAGATACGCGTCGATTCTCATATTTTCAGCTTCCGGTTCCGCTTCAATTTCAAACCTCTCTCCGCCTTCCTGCCCAGGATCACCGGGCACGTTGCCTGACGGAATCTCTGAAATCTCTCTCCGGATGCGTTTTCCGCCGTTTTCAGATATGATACTCATGCTTTTTTCCCGCCTTTAAACCTGCTTTCAAACAATACGTAAAACAGCACCGCGAAACACCCTATTACCACACATATGTCCGCGAAATTGAAGATATAAGACCAGATCCGGAATTCAAAAAAGTCGATGACATAGCCCAACCGTACCCGGTCGATGATATTGCCGATTCCGCCTCCCACGATCAGAGAGATGCACACCATGAGAAAAGGATGCAGACGTTTTCGTCCGGCGAAGAGAAAGATACACAGCCCGATCATAATAGCAGCCGTCAGCGCTACGATAACAGACTGCCTGCCGGACATCATGCCCATGGCTATTCCGTCATTGGGAATGCAATGAATGTAAAAAAAGCCGTCGATGACGGGTATCGAATTCAGCATGCCCAGGTTGTGAACTACCGCATATTTCAGGGCCTGATCGGCCGCTACCACGGCAGCGATGAGAATAATGTAAACCATACGAATAAAAAAGCTCCTGTAATACCAGAGATAACGTGCAAAAGGACGTGCCGTCGCCGGCGCGTCCCCGTCGTTTCGTTTTCAAATCCGTCTTTTTCAGACACATGCAGATCAGAGAGACAGAATCAGCACTGCAATCAGCCTGCAGACCATCTGAATGACAATGATAGCGATGAGAGGTGAAAAATCAATACCCATGGAATAGGCAAATCTGGCCGTAAGTCTGCGGAACGGTCGTACAAACGGCTCCGTCAATGATGCCAGAAGATTGTAAAACCGGATTCCGCCTGGAGGCAACGCGCTGACAAACCAGCTCATAATGGCCTGCAGACAGATCAACATGATGATTACATCGCCGAATCCATTGATAACTCTCGCGATAAAATATGTTCCCATATATTAAAATCTCCTACTTACGCCAAGGGCTTTCATTCAGCGGGATGTTGGCTCTGTTCGGTTCCATTCCTGCCATGACGTCCACATTTTCCGGCGCGAATACAAAAATATTATTTGCGACCTTCTGAACATTTCCGTCCAGGGCATAAGTAGCTCCGCTGAGAAAATCGAAGATCTTTCTCGCCGTCTCGTTTTCCAGCTTTTCAAGGTTGATGATGACCGGCTTTCGGCTTTTGAGGTTGTCCACTAATCTCGGACACTCATCGAAGCTCTTCGGTTCTGTCACCACGAGCTTAAACTGTTTTTTGCCTGTATTCTGCATGCTTACCACCTTATTTTCCCGATGATCCATTCTCGGCTGAACGAACGTATTATTCCGATCTGCATAGACAGGCTGTGTTTTGCGGGTCTCTCCTGCGGCGGGCACCGCGCTTACAGGTGCAGATACGGCCGGAACTTCCCGTTCCTCCTCTACATCTTCGACGCCGATGAGAATTTTGAATTTATTGAATAATCCGTCTCCCATTAAAAAATACCTCCCTGTTACAAGGCTTTCCGATAGCTTTTCTGTTTTCTATGCGTAGTTTCGCGCGCCGAAAATCGCAGTTCCCACGCGTATGACGGTGGAGCCTTCTTCGACTGCGACGATCCGGTCGTTGGACATACCCATGGACAGATATTTGAAATCCATGGAAGGATGACTGATCTCTTCCGAAAGTCTGTCGTACAGCTGACGCATACTGCGGAAATACGGGCGTATTTCTTCCGGATCTTCCGCATAAGGAGCAATCGTCATCAGACCTCTCACCCGGATATTCCGGCATTCTGACAGAATCTTCTTCACCAGCGACTCCGCTGCTCCGATATCTACACCGAATTTCGCTTCGTCACAGGCAGCGTTCACCTGCACGAGAATATCCATGACGATACCGTGCTGCTCCGCTCTTCTGTCGATTTCCTCCGCCAGGTGAAACGAATCCACCGAATGAATGAGACAGACTTTGTCGATAATGTATTTTACCTTATTTGTCTGCAGATGTCCAATCATATGCCATCTGACGGGCAGAACTTTATCATACTTGTCGAGAATCTCCTGTACCCGGTTTTCCCCTATATCGGTTACGCCCGCCCGGATCGCCTCATTGATTTCCTCCGCCGTATGCGTCTTCGTCACCGCACACAGGAGAACATCCTCCGGATTCCGGCCGGTTCTCCGCGCTGCTTTTTCTTTTTCCTTTTCAATCGCTGCGATATTTTCCGCTATTGTCCCCATTTCTGTCGCCTCCGTATCCTGTCAGGGCTTTTCGATCTCGTCGTAAACTTCAACGGTCTCATAGCGCTGGCTTTCGCCTGTTTCTTCATCATATACGTAATAACTTCCGGATTCCACGATAGAATACTCACCGTCTGTCCCCTTGACTTTGACCGGTACGAATTCCGAATCGCCGGCAACGCCCATCACATAAACGCCTGGCTGACCATCTTTGCTGGTAATGTAGGAATTGCGTATCATCAGTCCGCTGCAGTCGGAAGATATGACTTCCGTCTGAATCTTCCGCAGAGAGGAAAGGCTGTCATAATATACGTTAAAGCGCATGATCACCATGATTTCGCCGTCGTTTTCCAAAATCTCATACACTTTTCCCGAAGCATCGCCGTCCGGCAGCTTGATCGTCACCGACGTTCCTTCGGAATATTTGCCGAGATCTTTTTCGTCGATCCACATCAGAGCGTACCATTCACTGTTGTCGATGATTTTGAACAACGGCTCTCCGTAACGCGTTTTCTCACGGAAGAGATCGGAACAGGAAGCCTCGATTTCTTCAGCCTTCTCACGGTCCATAAGAGTCATCGTATAAGGATTCAGCTCGCTCTCATAACCATCCAGCGAATAGCTGATTATACCAGGTTTCGGAATGATATAATTCTCCGGCAGAATACCCAGGTCTGAAAGCTCACCCTCCTCGCCGGCCTCTCCTTTCGTCTTCTTTATATCATTAAGACGGGCGATATATCTGTCGATTTCTGACCGGAAAGTTTCATCTTCGCTTTCACCGTATTTCGTGCTGAGACTGTTAATCACTTTATTTATCCCGTCTGCATCGGTTTTCAGCAGAGTTTCTCCGGCGGTAAAAGGCAGAGCGTGGTCGTCGAAAACTCCAAGATCGGAATCCTCACTGACTCCTGAAGGCTCGATGTACAACACTTCAGAACCGCTTCGGACGAGAGCGCCTTCGTCGAAGACGTATTTCAGGCTGCCTTCGGCATTGGCGAAATAGAGAGTTTCGTCCTTGACGATATAACATGTAGCATTCTGCGATATTTTCAGATCACCGTATTCCACGACCATCGTCTGCTTCAGCGCTCCCGTAACTCCCGGAAGAGCATAGACGATGATGATCAGAACTGCAACGATGAGAAGATAAGTCGGAATGATCATCCTGCGGGAAAATTTCCGCTTTTTTTTCACGGTTTTTTCTGCCAAAATTCATCACCTCCTCGCCTTTTCGCTTCAACGCAGACGAGCCACGATTTTTTTCTCGTCTTTCGTCAGACTGCTGACATCTTTAATAAAAGCGTCCCATAAATCGGGACGTCGTTCTTTCGTAATTTCACACGCTTTTTCAAATTTCCACAGATGAATGAGCCGGTGATTCCCTGACAAGAGCACTTCCGGCACCTCCATCCCCTCGTAGACTCTCGGTTTCGTATACTGCGGATATTCTATGAGGCCGGAATATACAGACTCCTCCATGTGAGACTCCTGGTTTCCCAGCACTGACGGAATCAGACGGGCTACCGAATCGATGACTACCAGTGCGGCCAGTTCTCCGCCGGTAAGGATATAATCGCCGATGGAAATCTCCTCCGGTTTCCAGTAGTCGATAATTCTCTCATCGATTCCTTCATAATGTCCGCAGAGTATCACGAGATTTTCTTCCGTCGCCAGATCTGCGATCAGACCGCGGTCAAGTTTTCTGCCCCGGGGAGACATATAGAGGATGCGCTTGTCCTCGGCGTTTACGGAACGGAGTGCGTCGAAAACAGGCTGTGCCGACATCACCATCCCTGCACCGCCGCCAAACGGCGTGTCATCTGTCTTTCTGTGCTTATTCTGTGTGAAATCCCTGATATTTACAGCACGGATGCTGAGAATTCCGTTTCTGGAAGCTCTTCCCAGCATGCTGGCCTCCGCGACGGGCTCGATCATCTCCGGAAAAAGCGTCAGTACGTCGATATTCAATTTCAGACCTCCTCCTGATCGCCGAAAAGCCCTTCGATCGGTTTTATTTTCATTATACCATGATTTATATCGATCTCTGTGACAAATTCCCGGACCGCCGGTATTAAATACTTTTTGCCGCTGTCCGTCTCGATTTCATACAGATCCTGAGCTGTATTCTGGATCACATCACTGACTCTGCCCAGACGTTTTCCTTCCTGGTCCTGCGCTTCCAGGCCGATGAGATCAAAAATGAAGTATTCGTCTTCCTCCAGCTGCCGGAGATCTTTGCGGTCGATCGTAAGAAAACGGTCCCGCAGCGATTCTGCCCTGTTGCGGTCGTCCGATCCCGCGAATTTTACGATGACTACGTTCTTCTGGTAGCGAACTCTCTCTATTTCCAGCCATTCATCCCCGGCGTAGACGCCCTCCAGCTCCTCGAAGCGCTCCGGATAATCCGTATAGGGATAGACTTTTACTTCTCCCCGGATGCCTACGGCGCTGACGATTTTTCCAACTTTAATTCTGCTCTTTCTGCTGCTGTCCATGCGATATTCCCCTTCCCCGGCGGATCGTTTCCGCAGATTTATGCAAAAAACGCAGACCCCTGTGAGTCTGCGTTTTGCGGGTCCAGACAGATTTACTGAACGATTTCGACTGTGACTTTTTTATTTTCTTTCGTCGCCGCAGCACGTACTACGGTTCTGAGAGCACGGGCGATGCGACCCTGCTTTCCGATGACTTTTCCCATATCTTCCGGGGCCACCCTCAGCTGAATCGTGATGCCCTGTTTCTCTTCAGTTTCAGTTACAAAAACTGCATCCGGATTATCTACGAGCGACTTCGCGATAGCTTCAACTAATTGTACCACGCTGCTCACCACCACTCTTATTCTACGATGCCGGATTTTTTGAGCAGGCTCTTGACCGTATCTGTCGGCTGAGCGCCGTTGCCGAGCCACTTCTTCGCTTTTTCCGCATCGATGCTGATTTCACCCGGATCTTTCATCGGATCATAGTAACCGATTTCCTCGATAAATCTTCCGTCTCTCGGCGCACGGGAATCCGCTACTACGACTCTGTAAAAAGGCTTTTTCTTTGCGCCCATTCTCTTTAATCTGATTTTAACTGCCATATCACTTACCTCCTGAAAATAATTTTTGATATTGTATCTGAAAATATTTGAAAATCCTCCGTCTCTGTCCGGAGACTTTTAACGGAAGCCCTTCTTTCTCATCTTCCGGCCCATCTGTTTCGGCGATTTCGTCATCTGGCGCATCACCTTTCTGGCCTCGTCATAACGCTTGATCAGCGTGTTGATCTGTGTGACCGAGCATCCCGATCCCGCAGCGATCCGCTTTCTTCTGCTGGCGTTGAGAATTTTCGGATCCCGGCGTTCCTCTCTCGTCATGGAGTTGATAATGGCCTCCATGCGCACGAATTCCTTCTCGGATTTTTCCATTTCCTCTTCGCTGGGGCGCTGGCCTCCCATGCCTGGAAGTAAATCGATGATCTTTCCCAGACCGCCCATCTTTTTGATCTGACCCATCTGTTCCAGAAAGTCTTCGAGGGTGAATTCGTTCCGGCGGATTTTCTTTTCCAGATCTTCCGCCTGCTTTTCATCGTAATTTTCCTGCGCTTTTTCGATGAGACTCAACATGTCTCCCATGCCGAGAATTCTCGACGCCATGCGCTCCGGATGGAACGGTTCAAGAGCATCGAATTTTTCGCCCATTCCGGCAAATTTGATGGGCTTGCCGGTGACCGCTTTTACAGAGAGGGCTGCACCGCCTCTGGAATCGCCATCCAGCTTCGTCATGATGATGCCGTCGATGCCGACAGCGTCATTGAAACCTTCCGCCGCCGTAACGGCATCCTGACCTGTGAGAGCATCTACCACCAGAAGGATTTCATGCGGTTTCACCGTATCTCTGATGCGGACCAGCTCATCCATCAGTTCCTCATCGATGTGAAGACGTCCGGAAGTATCCACGATGAGAACGTCATAGCCTTTGTATTCGGCTTCCTTTGCCGCTCTCTCAGCGATAATTTCGGGGCGCTTTTCCTCCCGGTCGAGATAGACGGGAACGCCTACTTTTTCCCCCACGATCTCCAGCTGATCGATAGCTGCCGGACGATAGACGTCACAGGCTGCCAGCATCGGCTTTTTGCCGTTTTTCATCAGATACGCGGCCAGCTTGCCGGCGGTCGTCGTCTTACCGGTACCCTGAAGGCCTACCAGCAGATAGACCGTAAATCCTTTCGGTGAATACGTGAGCTTGCTGTTCGTGCCGCCCATGACGGCAGTCAACTCTTCGTTCACGACCTTGACGACCTGCTGTGCAGGGGTAAGACTCTGGAGCACGTCTGCGCCCAGGCATTTTTCCTTGACGTCGGCCACGAATTTTTTTACGATCTTAAAGTTTACATCTGCTTCCAGGAGAGCCATTTTGACTTCCCGCATCGCGTCATTTACGTCAGCTTCCGTGATGACGCCTTTGCCCTTGAGTTTTTTAAATACTCCCTGCAGTTTTTCCGAAAGGCCTTCAAATGCCATGGGACACCTCCTTGTCTTCCTATTCTTCTCCGAGTCTGTCGAAAATGTCTCTGATCGAACGGAGTTCGGCGATGAGCGCTTCATCTCCCGGATGATCTTCTATAATCGCATCCAGAGCTTCATAGGCTCTGCGAATCTCATTTTCTCTTTCGAGGAAACGCTTCGCGAGACCCAGCTTTTCTTCATAGCCCCGCAGAGATTTTTCGGACTTCGATACGGCATCGTGAACCGCCTGGCGGCTGACTCCCGTCACGTCTGCGATCTCGGCCAGCGTATAATTGTCTTCAAAGTACAGCTGCGAAATACGCTTCTGATGAGGCGTAAGAAGCTCCGCGTAAAAATCGTAGAGCAGGCCGATTTCGAACATTTTATCGATCATAGACACACCTTCTTCATTTCGTCACTATGACAGATTAACACACGAAGAGATGGGTGTCAAGCAAAACTACTTGACACCCATCTCTTTTTTTGTAAACCACACGATCCTTATGTTTTCAGGGTTTTTGCGGATTTCTGCAGCCGCACGCTCCGCATCCGGAATGGAGTCACTGCATCAGATAATAAAATCCGGGCTGGCTCTTTTCTTCTATTAAGTTAAGAGCTTTTTCCGCCTCCGATTCCGATTTTCCGGAGATCAGCTCCTCCACCGACTGCTGGAGACCAAAAAGCGCACTGTAAATGCTTTTCGGAGCCGAATATTTTATTTCCACCACGGGACACTCAAGTTTTTCATTTTTCAACATCAAGCTGACCGCATCCTCATAAGAACAGATCTCATCGATAAGACCGGAACTCTGAGCCTGTGCCGCAGTATATACACGGCCGTCCGCAACGACTTTGACCTGTTCCGTGCTCATGCCACGTCCTTCGGCTACCACTTGGACAAACCGTCCATACATTTCATCTACCACAGACTGATAGATGGCTTTCTGCTCATCTGTAAGATCTTCAAAACCGCTTCCCATAGCTTTGTTTGGTGCTGATTTAATGATATCTGCCTCGATTCCCAGTCGATCCAGAAGTTTTTCCGCAGAATAGACAGGTCCCATATAGACTCCAATAGAGCCTGTTAGAGTATTCCGGTCCGCGCAGATACAGTCTGCACAGGCTGCGATGTAATATCCTCCGGAAGCTGCAGTTTCCCCGAAGGAAAAATAAAGCGGACGTTTTGTCTTCTCTTTGTACTCTTTCAGCTTCAGATAGAGTTCATCCGTCTGATAGACACTGCCTCCCGGAGAATTCACATGAACCATCAGTCCTTTGTTCTGCGGATCATTCATCAGATCATCCACTCTCTGGAGCAGCCAGTCATGCTGGTACGTGCCCCGGCTTCCCGATGCGTCCGATGACTGTATCGTTCCCTCTACAAAGAGAACTCCTACATATGGTTCATTCCGGCTGTATGATGCTGACTGAGACAGAAACCAGATCTCTGCAGCACCTGCCGCAGCCACGGCTGTGATAAGACAGACGATCAGTATGTACCATTTTTTTCCCGTTTTTTTCCGGGGTGCCTTTCCTGCGCCGCCTCCAGAAGAAGTGACGTCTTCGCTTTCATGATTTATCTTCACAAATTGTATTTCCGACATATCTCCGCCCTTTCAAAATCCTCCGGCTGTCGCCGGACAAGACACGTAATCCGATCCCGTATGACGAACTTCGATATTCTTATCATACATGAAATCACGGCGGTTGTGAACCTCTGATCCCGTCCTTCTTCCTCAGCCCTGACCTACTGCGCGACGCGTTTCTTTACGAAAGCGATACAGCAGATAACGACCGCCACCATGACGCTGATTGCGGCGAGAATGGACTGATATCCGCTGAATGCTGCTGAAATGGCCGTCCCCAGCAGCGGTCCGAAAATTCCCGCTAGATTCTGGAAAGTACCAATCCATCCGAAAAGCATTCCCCTGGATTCCGGCGGCGTCTTTTCCGACAGAGCCGACGTGATGATGGGCTCGATGGCACCATAGATGAAATAATACATCGCGTAACTCACGGCAAAGAATATGAGAGATATATCAGGTATCAGCAGCAGCGAGACAGGGAAAGTCAGCACTGCATAAAGGAGCATGAGGCTGATCTTGTCATATTTGTCTGCCAGCCGGACCAGCGTGACGGAAGAAATCGCTGTTGCGATACAGACGCTGCCGTTGATGGCGCCCGTGATCCCGGAAGCCCATTCCATGGTTCCTCGCACATCTTCCACATACAGCGCAAGAAACGGCGTAAAGGCCATCCGAGCAGTCCGCTGAATCAGGAGAACGGCAAAGAGACTGATGATGACAGGAGAAACGGCCCGGAGTCCGGATGCAGCAGAACCGGCCCGGCGCTTCTTTTCCTCCAGTTTCCTCGCCCTGCTCTTTTCCACGAGTTCTTTCCCATAAGTGGAAGGATCTTCCACAGTCACCGTGATGACGACGAGCGTTGCGAAAAACATGAGAGCGGAAGACACATAGAAACAGTTCGTATAACCGATCCATTCCGCCAGCAGCCCTCCCACTACAGGTCCGATGGAAAATCCCACGAAGTTGGAAGCAGAGAGAAGACCGAGAGACGAACTCATATGTTCTTCCGGCGTATTGGCGGATACGAAAGCCATCGAAGCTGTCACCGTGCCGGTGAAGAACCCCTGCAGCAGCCGCAGTGCGAGAAACGGCAGCACACTGTCCACAAGCCCCATGAGAATCATAAGGATTCCCGCAAAAGTGCTGGCCCGCACCAGCATGGATTTTCTGCCATACCGGTCGGAGAGCATCCCCCAGATAGGAGATGCGATAGCCATTCCCACTGCAGGAAATGTATTAGCCAGACTGACTGCCAGATCCAGGGTATGCCCCATCTCCATGCCCATTTCCTGAAAATAAAAAGCGATAAACGGTGACACCAGTCCAAACCCGATCATACAGCAGATCTGAGTCGTCACCATGGTGTACAGATTTTTTCGCCACTGTTCCATTGATAGCTTCACCTCGGTTCAATATTTACTTCTATAGATTCTATATCATAAACAGATTCGCGTCTGCATGTCATTTTTGCTGCAGAACGCAGCAGACAGCAAAGTGATATCTGAATCCGTTTTCCATTATTTTTTATCGTTAATTGGCTTTTTTTATTTTACTGATTCCTCTTCTGAGATATAATCAATTCCATCAAAGCTGCGCCGGCCGTTCTCTTCCGGGAAATCTGCCGCCGATACATTCCGCATATCCGTTTTCCAAATGCAGGAATGCCGCAGTATTAGTATTATGGATACAGTAATCAAGAATTATCAGAGGTAATCATCTATGGATCACACAAATCCCCTAGACATAATCGTCGACCGCAGAAACAGCGATTCCGTAAAATACGGTGCCGGAAACCGCAGTCCGGAAAAAGAAAAACTTCTGCCGCTCTGGGTAGCCGATATGGATTTCCGGGTTCCTGAACCCGTCATCGAAGCGCTCCATCGCCGGACAGAACACGGAATTTTCGGATACGGCGCGCCGGAAGCAGATTATTACGACGCTGTCTGCAGCTGGTTCCGGAATCACTTTGACTTCGAACCAAACCCTCGCTGGATCGTGCCGACACCCGGCGTCGTCTTCGCACTTTCCACCGCCATCCGCACGTTTACCGAAAAAGGAGATGCTGTCCTGATCAACCGGCCCGTCTACTATCCTTTCAGCCTTCTCATCGACGGACTGGAGCGCCGCCTCGTCAACAGCCCTCTCCGCCTGAACAATGGCCGGTATGAGATCGATTTTGAAGACATGGAAGAGAAAATCGTCAACAACAATGTGCGGCTCTATCTTCTCTGCAGCCCTCACAATCCGGTAGGACGCGTATGGACCAGAGAAGAGCTGAAAAAAGTGGGCGATATCTGCCGGAAGCACGGCGTTCTCGTCGTCGCCGATGAAATCCACTGCGATTTCGTCTGGTCGGACCATCCGCACACCGTCTATGCCTCGCTGGGAGAAGAATACCGCAGCAGCTGCATTCTCTGCACGGCACCGAGCAAAACGTTTAATCTCGCCGGTCTCAATACATCCAATATCATCATTCCCGACGCGGATCTGCGCAGACGTTTCCGCAAAACGATCACCGACATCGGCGCTTCCTCCATGAATGTCATGGGACTGACAGCCTGCCGCGCCGCCTATGAAAAAGGTCTTCCTTGGCTGACGGATGTGCGTAAATACATCCGGGAAAACATCGATTTTGCGGTGTCATACATCCGGCAAAATATACCGGAAATCGGCCTCATTCCTCCGGAAGGCACGTATCTTCTCTGGCTCGACATGCGCGCACTCGGCTTCAGCGAAGAAGAACTCGAGCGCTTCATCACCGAAGATGCGGGCCTCTGGCTGGACGCAGGTTCCATATTCGGTCCGGAAGGCGAAGGTTTTCAGCGTATCAATATCGCCTGCCCCCGTTCTGTCCTGACCGATGCGCTGAACCGGCTTTCCCGCGCGGTCAGACGTCGGTAACTCTGTCGCGCTCCCTGTCATAGCGATGTGTTTTTCCGTCTCTCACGCAGAGGATTTCTCCGTTTTCCCAGACGATTGCATCATATTCACACGGGACCAGCAGTGCTGCTACGATCTTGCGCAGCCTGCTGTCACCCATGATGCGGATGAGTCCTTTTCCGCTTTCCTGAACATCGGTAATATAACCGTCGTCTTCACCGCTGACGGTAAAGAGATCCTCACTGAGGTGCGGAAAAATCCATATGCCTTCCCTGGCATCGAAAAGACCTTTGCCTTCTGCCGTCCGCGCGATATGTATGCCAGCCGGATAATGTTCCGGAACGAATCCCTGCTCTGCGATATAATTATTCTGTATACAGTTCAGTGTCCTTTCGATCTCTATGTCATCATCATAGACGGGCACGAGAAATTTTCTGAAAGTTTCCGGCTGATCGTCAGAGATGACGACTCCTCCGAAATGATGACGGTCTCTCTCCGCTTCACAGAAAGCTTCTATCTCTTCGGCTTCTTCCGGTGTCCTGCAGAAAGCATAGATTCCGATGTTTTCTCCCGCCGGCAGACGATCTTTCTCATCCCAGCCGGCCATGCGGTAAGACAGCGGGGATCCCGGCGTGTGATGAAGCGGCATGTTTTCCGACGGATAACTGTCACTGCGGTGATTTCCCCGATAGCCGAGGGCTTCACATTTCAGATAGTCGATAAACGATTCTTCATCTACAAAGCGGATGACACAAGCTTCGTCAAACATGCTGGCGTTCTCCGGCAGATACGCCCGGAAAAGAGCATCGGCATGTTCTCTTGTATCTCCGATCAGACAGTATTCCCAGATATCATCGCTTCCTTCCCAGAAACCGCCGTCATGATTCCAGCGAGGCAGTTCTTTCAGCGAGCTGTCGGGCACATCGCCGGGATAGAGGATATAATAAGAAATCTCCAGCGGGTCCATCTCACTGTCATCGTCGTGCGTTTCCCGTCCGAATGCCGACGCATCCACAGCATAGCGGACAGATCTTTCCCCGCGCAGGGGATTTCCGGCATATTTCCATTCTGAAAAGGCTTTTTCTACGGCCTCCGTCCGCCCGAAAAAATTCATGTAAAATCGATCATTTAATCTGTTCATATTTTTTCCTCATAGAAAAAGGCCGGCGTTTCCGCCGGTGCGGATACGCCATGCCCTCTTTTTCTCTGTAGCCCGGAATTCCGGGTTTTTTCATAATGTCGCTGTTCGATCTTTTCCGGCAGTTCGCCAATTCATATCGTCTATTTACGATTTATAGACTAACTCCGGATTTTTCATCAGAACCGTAGTGTTCGGAGGTACGGACGAAGTTACAAAAGCGTTGCCTCCGATAGTGGAACCTTCGCCGATGACAGTCTCTCCTCCCAGAATCGAAGCGCCGGAATAAATCGTCACATAATCCTGGATGTCAGGATGTCTCTTCTTTCCCTTGATCGCCTGACCGCCTTTCGTGGACAGACCGCCCAGCGTTACACCCTGATAGATTTTCACATGGTGTCCGATAGTAGTCGTCTCACCGATGACAATACCGGTACCGTGATCGATAAAGAAATATTTGTCAATCGTCGCTCCCGGATGGATGTCGATGCCCGTGAGTCCGTGAGCATGCTCCGTCATAATTCTCGGAATCAGAGGAACTCCCATGACAAACAGTTCGTGAGCGATGCGGTAAACGGTGATGGCATAAATTCCCGGATAAGAATAAATGATCTCCTCCATACTGTAAGCTGCAGGATCTCCGTCGTAAGCCGCCTGAACATCCGTCTCCAGATATTCTCTTATCTTTCCGATTGTACCGAGAAATTCGTCGCATTTCATCGCCACTTCTGTCTCGATGGCTTCCGCAAATCCGCAGCTGGAGGGATCACAGCAGAGATACGCCTTCATCATCTGTTTTTTCAGATGATACCGGATATCTTCCACCAGCTCTCCTACGTAATATTCGATATATTCCGACTGGAGATTTTTCACTTCGAAAAAGCCCGGAAATACCAGTTTTCGTATGGATTCCAGCACTTCCACCACCACCGCCCTGCTAGGCTGCGAGGACTTGTCGATCTGAGTTGTAAGCTGATTTTCGCGGTAACTGGCGAGAATATCTTTTACGATTTTATCTGTTTTCTCAGACATAAAAACCTCCCGTTTCCCGAAACAAATGATCTGAAACTTTCTGCACGCCTCCGCAGAATATGCGGCAACCGCACTGCAGAAACAGTTAGTGAAATTTATTATATCACAAAAAGAACTGTCTGCGCTACAGTTTTACGCTTCCTGACGATCCTGAAGCAACTCGATGACATCGCCTTTCTTCGCGGTGCCGGGTTCCAGGATCCTGACGAAAATTCCTTCCCGGGGCATCACACAGTCTCCCGCCGCCTGCCGGATGGCGCAGCCCTGATGACATTCCTTGCCGATCTGCGTCACTTCCGCCAGCGCCGTACCGATTCTCATCTTCGTTCCTACGGGGAGCTCGTACAGCACGATTCCTTCTGTGACGATATTTTCGCCGAAATCCCCCGGTCTCAGACGGATCTTCGTCAGAAGCTGCTGGAGCCGTTCTACGCTTTCCTGAGCCAAAAGCGACACCTGCCTGTGCCAGTTTCCGGCGTGGGCATCTCCTTCGATTCCCCAGTCGGGGCGCATTTCGATCTGTTCCACAGGTGTCTTCTGCACACCTTTTTTGTCGCTGACACAGACCTCTAAAATCTTTGCCGTTTTCATTTTTTCTTTTCTCTCTTTCTTCTTATCTGTGCATCCTGCCTGACCTTCCGGTATTACAGCATATACAGTAATATGTTAGCCGCAATCCTCCTCCCCGGCAACACCTATTTAAAATTTTCGCCAAAAAACATATTAAAATGATAGGTTCGTCTCCCGGCGAAGAATTTGCAAAAAAACGAAAAGGCGGAGGCCTTACAGGTCTTCACCTTTTCTCTTTTTCTCATTCCGTTTTTACAGACAGCAGACCGGTCTGACCGATCCTTTGCCGCCATATTGCTGATTATCTGCGGCTTATTGTGCAGGAGCGGCGATTCCTTCCGGAATATCCGCCCTGCGGATGAAAGCAAATGTGTATTCTCCGTAATCATCACTGTTTAACGATTTTGGATAGAGCGTCACACAGCAGTAATCCGATATGTTATTTTCGTCTATAAGACTATTCACACTGTAATTCAGCATTTTCCTCAAAAGGGAGAGGATCTGTTTCTGATCGGTGATGACGACTGTTTTCTCATCGGCCGCAGGGACCGTCATCATTTCCTCATCATCCCTCGGAAAAAGCTCCGGATAATCCGTATTTCCGTCAATGACAGGTGTCTCGAGAACTACCGAGCCCCATACACCAGCCGTATTTTCTTCCAGAGCCGCCAGATATCCCTTCTGTTGCAGCCATGCCAGACTGTCCTCATCCGTCCATTTCAGACTGAAGTCCACATTCTTCACCTGAGAAGAACTGTCTGCCTGTTTCTGCATATTAAAGCTGACTGACACAGAAGCAAAATCATTCTGCAGATCCCGCTGGACCCGTTCCTTTCCTGAATAGGATAAAATTTCCTGACGGAAGATCTCGTAAAACTCTTCTGCTTCCGCAGCGGAAAGATTTATGCTGTATGCCGTATCACTGCTACTCCAGTGTATGTCTGACGGCGTGATACTGCAGGCCAGGACTTTTGTCTCTCCTGCCGCCGTTTCAGGCATGGATTGGCTGCGTATTTCCTTTATCTCCGCACTGTCTTCCAGCGCAATCCAGGCTTCGCTTTCCGTCAACAGAGACAGCGGAATGCGATAACTTCGTGTCATCTTCAGCTCACAGTCATCGCTGCCCTGCTTCCCGGTGAAGTAAGAGATCGTAACAGGATAACCTTCCTCCCATTTGCCATCGGTGTATGTTTTACAGATTTCCTTATTTTCCGTGATTTCTCTGTGAAATTCCGTCACCAGAGCTATCGTTTCCGGATCCGAAAATGTGAGATATCCGTCCGGGGCCTGCTCCTGATAGGTGTACGAAGCCGCATCGTTTATAATTTTCACGCTGCCTATTTCCTGCGGGTCCGGAACCCGGTTTTCATATCCCGTAAGGTCGAAAACAATGACGGCGAAGAAGACGGCTGCCGCCGCCGCATAAGCTGCGATCATCTTCAGAAGCTGTCTGTCGAAGACACGGATTGTCTTCAGAATCACCATCCGGACGATGATCATGGCCAGCAGAGCGCCGCAGACATATCCGAAAATGACGAGTCCCTGTGACGCCTGGAATACCGCAGCGAAAACGAATCCCAGAAGTGACATGCCCAGGAACCCGAAGAGCAGGGTGATAAGCACGTTAGCAATTCCGAATACCACACCGTCTGTCGCTCTCTCCAGCCGGCGTCTGTTGTACAGAAACATGCTGAATCCGATGATGACAGCTGTTATGATCAGATAGATCAGACTCCATTTTAGCCCGATGGGATCATGGGCAAATGACTTGAGGATTGGTGACAGATATTCAAGAACAGAGTAGCTGCTTACATTATATCCGAAGAGATACATAGTGTAGTACATCTTCAGAATCAGATAAATGGCTGGAATAACGATATTGAAGCCTACTGCAGCGATAAAATGGTGCACCGATGTGCCCGTGATCATGCCGCCGAAGACGACGATTGCCAGCACGAAGAAAGATGTCAGACAGTAATCCCACATCCACAGCAAAATCCTGCTGCGGGCAAACAGATTGACGTCAGCATTTACTCCTCCGTTGGGATCATAAATCGGCTGAGCGATAACCAACAGAATGATTCCCGTCAGAAGAATCGGCAGTATACAGAAAGACAGACATGATATGAAATGGCTGTTGAACAGCGTATTTCTCGTAAACGGCTGCGAGTGAACCGATATCACACTGCCGGTGCGGTGCAAATAGCTGAAAATCAGCAGTCCTGCCAGTAGCGGTACCCAGAGAGAATTTATAATCACAAAGGGATTCTGCCCTGCCAGAAGGCCGTCGACAACACTGCCCACGTCCATGATGTTTGCACTTGATCCACCGTCTTTTTTGATCTGTGAATATCTGGACAGTATCGGCAGAATAGCGAAAAGGAAATAGCCGATAAACGCAAATACCGGAACAGCCCAGAATCTGCGAAAATCTTCTTTTATCACGGCAGGTGAAACCCTAAAGAATGATGTCTTTGATTTCATAGTGTTCACCTCCCAGTTCATAAATAAAAATCTCTTCCAGAGTCAGCGGAAGCACGTCGAAGAGTATCGGATGATACGGTTCCAGTGTTTTCCTGATCTTCTCACTGTCATTTCGTATAATAAGCAGATCGACTTTTCCCCTGGTTTCCCGGTGGACGATGTTCAGATCGGCATACCCCTTTTCCGCATCTTTATTATCGTGAAACGCCACCTGGATTTTATTAATGTCCGACTTCAATTCGTCGAGGTCTCTTTCCACGTGCATCTTTCCGGCGTCCAGAATCCCGATGCTGTCACATATTCCTTCCATCTCCCTCAGATTGTGAGAGGAAATCAGCACCGTCATCCCTTCCGAAACGTCATCGATAATATATTTCCAGACCAGCTTCCTGATAATAGGATCCAAGCCATCGATAGGTTCATCCAGAATCAGATACTGAGGTCTTGTGCACATGGTCAGAATAAATGCCGCCTGCTTCTGCATTCCTTTTGAAAAACTGTTCATTTTCTTTTTGTTTCGCAGATCAAAAACCCGTATCATCTCATCATACCGTTCCTGATCCCATATCGGATAGATAGATTTGTAATACTTCACCGCATCTTTCATCGTATAAGGTGCAAAATAACTGAGATCATCTGGTACAAATCCTATCTTTGCTTTCAGTTCGGGATTTTCATATACCGGTTCTCCATCATATAGAATTTCTCCCGAATCCTGTTTCAATATCCCTGTCAGATGTTTGATGATCGTCGTTTTTCCGGAGCCGTTCGTTCCCACAAGTCCGTAGATCGAGCCGGTGTTTACATTGAGCGACAGATCTTTCAGTGCGTGAAAGCCGTCAAAATATTTGTTTACGTTTTTCACGGTAATCAATCTCTGACCCTCCCTTCGCTGTAGACCTCATCTACTTTTTCTTTTACTTCGTCCGAAGTAACCCCCATGAACATCAGCTCTCTGACAGCGAATTTCAATTCCTCGCTGGCCTGGCCGATTTTCTTTTCGTCGAACTGCATTTCTTCTCTCCCCTTTACGAAACATCCCAGACCCGTAACCGTATAGATATACCCCTGATGCTCTAATTCCCGATACGCCTTTTGAACCGTATTCGGATTGACGGTCAGTGTCTTTGAGAGTTCCCGGACAGAGGGCAGTTTCGATTCTTCAGAAAGAATCCCCGTTACGATCAGCTCTTTGATATTGTCTACGACCTGCTCATATATGGATTTTCTGCTCTTCATGTCAACCTGAAACAATAGATTTCCCCCTTTCACAGATTTGACAGACCCGACGGAAAGAGCCGGCTGTACCGCAACGCCGTTCCCCTTCGGAAGCAATACCCCTGCCTTCCTGCGGTGCCGCGGCTGAAAATCCGATGCCGGCATGCCCCTGATCTTTCCGTCTGTCTTTATCTGTACTTACTGTACCATTTATGTTAGTACAGTGTCAACACCTGATTTTCATTTTTTTCTGTTTTTCCATTTTCTTTCCCCCTTCTTCCGCCCGCGTGCCGCGGGATTGCATAAACAGCATATAACAGTTGACATCTGTTATGAACTGTTATATACTGTTATCATCAAAAGGGGAAACACATAAATGCGGGAAACGGCCGTCAGGTTTTCTGCCGGTCCCCGGAAACTTTCCGGATATTATGAAAGGGCAGCCTATGAATATCATTATCAGTCACTCATCAATGGTGCCGATCTACGAGCAGATCACCGCTCAGATCAAAGCGTCCGTCATGGATGGAAATCTCGCGGCAGGCGATCTCCTTCCTTCCGTCCGTTCGCTGTCGAAGGAGCTGAAAATCAGCGCCCTCACGGTTAAGAAAGCTTACGACCGGCTGGAAGAAGAAGGATTCGTCGCCACCGTCCACGGCAAGGGCAGCTTCATCGCCGCAGCCAATCAGGAACTCATGATGGAAGAACGGCGCAGAGATGTGGAGGCCAGTCTGGAAACGGCCATACAGAAAGGGCGTCAGTACGGACTTTCCGACGGAGAAATCCGCAGTCTCTTCGAGCTCGTTCTCGAAGACTGACCCGTCCGTCACGGCCCGCGCGGCCTCCGGCATCTGCAGATACACGCAGGATACGGACATCGGTTCCGCTCGCGTTCTGTCGCAGACAGCCGTGAAATTATGGAGGAATAAAATGCTGAAAATAGAAAATCTGAAAAAAAATTACGGGGATTTCCGCCTGGACTGTTCCCTGGAAGTGAAACCGGGGTGTATTACCGGTCTGGTGGGACCCAACGGTTCCGGAAAGAGTACGACATTCAAAGCCGTTCTCGGTCTGATCCGCTTTGACGAGGGCGATATCGAAATCCTCGGCAGAGACGTCCGGCACCTCAGCAGTTCCGACCGCGAAGAGATCGGCGTCGTCTTTTCCGATTCCGGGTTCAGCAATTATCTGAACATCCGGGACATCATCTCCGTGATGAAAGGATTTTACCGGAATTTCGACCGCAACACCTTTGTAGCCCGCTGTCACAGATACCATCTTCCGATGGACAAAAAACTGAAAGACTTTTCCACCGGCATGAAAGCCCTTCTGAAAGTCCTCCTGGCTCTCAGCCATCACGCCCGCTTTGTCCTGCTGGACGAACCCACCGCCGGTCTCGACGTCATCGCCAGAGACTCGGTGCTCGATCTGATCCGCAGTTATATGGAGGAGGATGAAAATCGCTCTGTTCTGATCAGCTCCCACATCGCCGGCGATCTGGAAAAGCTCTGCGACGATCTGTATATGCTCCACGATGGCCACATCGTCTTCCACGAAGACACCGACGTGCTGCTCAGCGAATACGGCCTCATAAAAGTGAGTCTGCAGCAGTACGATACGCTCGACAAAAAATATATTCTCCGGATGAAAAAAGAGAGCTTCGGTGTCAGCTGTCTCACATCGGAAAAGCGGTTTTACGAAGAGAATTACCCCGGCCTCGTCATCGAAAAAGGAAGCATCGACGAGATGATCATGATGATGGTGTCCGGAGAAGACGCCGCACAACAAAAAGGAGGAAAGAAAAAATGACAGGACTTATCGCGAAAGACATCCGGCTCATAAAAAATCAGAAAAGTTTCGGCCTCATCTTCGCCGCCATCATCGTGTTTTATCTCTTCACTGACGTCAGCGCTCCGTTCATCATCGGATACGCCTGTCTCGTCGGCATGATCTTCGTCGTGGGAACGATTTCCTATGATGAACTGGACAACGGAAATGCCTTTCTCTTCACGCTGCCATTTGAGAGAAAAACTTACGTCAGAGAAAAATATCTCCTCACCGCCCTGGCCTCTGCCGCCGTCTGGGTATTCGCCATTCTCGCCGCGGCCGCAGCCGCAGTGATCCGGGGTTCCCGTTCCCTTTCCGGGGATCAGATGATCCTGCCGGCTCTGCTGATCCTGGCCTCCACTCTTTTTTTCGCTTCCGTCATGCTTCCCGTGCAGTTGAAATTCGGCGGAAACAGAGGCGTTCTCGCTCTGATCTTCTCCTGCCTCGCCTGCGCACTCATCTTCATCATAGCGGCAAGACTTCTGGATTTTCTGGGCATCGATGCGCGGGCACGCCTGAATCTTCTTCTGCGCGCTCTGGATTTTCTCACTCCCGCCGTCCTCAGTGCGATCTGCCTGGCCGTCTCAGCGGTCTGCCTGTTTCTGTCTCACCTCGCCGGCATCCGTATCGTAGAACGCAAAGAATTCTGACGGGAGCATTTCACAGTCTCTCCGGAACCGGATCCGGACTGCCGCACAAAAAAATCCCGGATCGGTTCCCGCTTTCACGGGAACTGCCGGGATATTTCTCTCCGTGCGTTTACAAACGGTGCGCAGCCTGATATAATAATCTGCAGGGAATGAAGTTCTCCCCCGGGCAACCGAAACTGCTGATACCAGCTGATGACTTCTGTGATATTCACAGAAATCATCAGCTTTTTTATTTTTAAATCAAATCATTCAGGAGGAAAATAATTATGCTGACATCACTCGCTTTCATCTTTCTCGTAGGCCTTGCTGCAGGGGGAATCTGTAATCGTCTGAAGCTGCCCCGCATCATCGGTATGCTGATCACCGGCATCCTCCTCGGGCCATATGTCCTGGACATGCTCGATCCGTCCATCCTTTCCATTTCTTCAGAACTGCGTCAGATGGCTCTGATCATTATCCTGATTAAAGCGGGCCTTTCTCTAAATCTGTCCGATCTCAGGCGAGTCGGACGTCCAGCTATCCTCATGTGCTTCATCCCCGCCAGTTTCGAGATACTCGCATTCTTTCTCTTCGCTCCATATCTTCTGGGAGTCACCCGAATCGAAGCGGCAGTGATGGGAGCCGTGCTGGGAGCCGTCTCACCGGCAGTAGTCGTTCCTCGTATGGTGCAATTCATGGAACAAAAACGCGGTACTGCCAAAAGTATCCCGCAGCTCATTCTGGCAGGAGCTTCCTGCGACGATATTTATGTCATCGTTCTTTTTACCACTTTCGTCAGCATGGCACAGGGAGGGAGTGCGCATGCTTCCGATTTTGTCGGTATTCCCGTCTCAGTTCTCGCAGGTATTCTCCTCGGTGCAGTCTCCGGATACCTGCTCTGTCTCTTTTTTGAAACAGCGTACCGCCATCAGCGCTATATACGAAACAGTACAAAAGTGGTCGTCATTCTCGGTCTCTCTTTCCTGATGATGGCCGTGGAAACCTGGCTGGAAGATATCGTACCGGTTTCCGGTCTTCTCGCCGTCGTCAGCATGGCATGCACGATAAAAATTAAAAGTATCGATTTCGTTTCGGAACGTCTCTCTGAAAAATTCGGAAAGCTCTGGATTGCCGCTGAAGTCATTCTCTTCGTTCTTGTAGGTGCTGCCGTGGATATTCGCTATACACTGGCTGCAGGAGCTGCAGCCGTCGCTATGATTTTCACATCGCTCGCTTTCCGTTCTCTAGGCGTCTGCCTGTGTCTGGCAGGCACGCAGCTAAACGGGAAAGAGCGTCTGTTCTGTGTCATCGCCTATCTGCCGAAAGCCACCGTGCAGGCAGCCATCGGTTCCGTACCGCTCTCCATGGGATTGGCCTGCGGACAGATCGTGCTTTCCGTATCCGTCCTGGCGATTCTCATCACCGCGCCTCTGGGAGCCATCGGGATGGATCTCACCTATCGTCGTCTGCTTTCCGACGATTCACACGATTCCGTCATTTCTCACGATTCCAAAGTTCTCTCGTAAACTCTCCTGCCCCTCACATATTTTTCCCACAGAGACGTGAGATCTGCAGACAGATACGCCGCCCGCTCGATTCGTGCCCGTACGGACAGCGGCTGCGGAGACAGCAGAGCGGAGTCGTCCAAAACTACCGCATCCAGTTCGAAACCTTTTTCAAAGCTTCCGGCCTTACCGAAAAAGGCTCCGCCTCCCGCAGTACCCAGGTAAAAGGCTTCTTCAAAAGTCAGAGGCCGGCTTTCCGGATCGATTAGCCTGCAGTACAGCTTCGAGACCTGTACCGCATCCGACATCGCCCGGAATATGGATTCCGTCTGTCCTCCCGCTACATCGCTTCCCAGACCGATATTCATTCCAGCATCCAGATAACGGCGCACCGGAGCGATGCCGGAAGCGAGATTCATATTGGAAGCCGGGCAATGAGCCACAAAGACGCCGTTTTTCTTTATCAATTCCGCCTCCTCCTGACAGGAATAGACGCAGTGCGCCATAACGGTTTTCGCCTCACCGCCGAAGAGGCCGAAACGCTGATAGGCGTCTCCGTAAAAGTCCGCTTCAGGGCAGAGCTCTCTCACCCACTTCACTTCATCCTGATTTTCCGACAGATGTGACTGCACCGGAAGATCATATCTGCGGCGTATTCCTGCCAGAGATTCCATCAGCTCGTCCGTACAGGAGGGAATGAAACGGGGCGTCAAAATGGGAAACGTCCGCCGGTATTTTCCACGGACGTTTTCCAGCCAGGCCACGGTATCCGCAGCAGAAGAGACAGCATTTCTTTCCCGCAGTTCATCCGGAGCATTGCGGTCCATATTGACTTTTCCCACGAAAGATATGAGTCCCGTCTCTTCCATGAGATCCATGAGGATTTTCGTGGATTCACCGTGCCGGGTAGCGAAAATGCAGGCTCTGGTGGTAGCGCTCGTTCTCATCCGCTCCGCAAAGATAGAATACGCCTTCTTCGCGTACTCAACATCCTCATATGCTGCCTCAGCGGGAAACGTCTGCTGCTCCAGCCATTCCAGGAGTTCCAGATCCATCGATGTCCCCCGGAAACCGTACTGTGGCGCATGAATGTGGAGATCCGTCAGTCCCGGCACGATCAGCTTTCCCGTGAGATCCCGCACCGGCAGGTCCCGGTATTCTTCAGGAATTTCTTCAAAAACTCCCTGAGATATACTTCCGACACACACCAGATAGCCCCCGGAAACCGTCTTCATCTCATCCTTTGAAACACTCCATCCGATATCGCCTTTCAAAATAAAATCTTCCATTTTAAAAATTTCTCCTGCGGCCCGCCGCTTTTTTCTTTTTTCAGATTTTATTCTATCAGATTCCTTCCTGAAATTCTTTCGCAATTTCTTATTCACCCAGCGGAAACCGCCGCCGTCTGACAACCTTTGAGACAAAAAACGGAAAACGGGGCGGTTCTGTTTACACCGCCCCGCCGCAGACACACCGGTCAGCCGGATGCAATCATCTGCTGTCATGATACGATTTTATAATATACTCTCGCCGTCAGCGTATAGACAGCCACATAGCACACGGCGAAGACGCCTGTCACCGCCGCCGTACAGAAGAAGAACACAGATGTGTCCCCTAACCCCATCATTCCCAGAATGACATTTACCATAGGGAATGCAAACATCATGTGGACGACAGCGGCCACCAGAGGCAAGAAAAACATCGTCAGAATCTGACTCTTCACCGCCCGGCGGATTTCATCTCTGCTCAGTCCCACCTTTTTCATGATTTCAAACCGGTCTTTGTCCTCATACCCCTCGATGATCTGCTTGTAATAGATGATCAGCACTGTGGCAAATACGAACAGCACTCCCAGGAACACGCCGATGAAAAGAAAACTTCCGTAAAAGCTGTAGACTCTGTCCACGTTGGCCGCCCGGGAAATTATCGAAGTCACCGGAAACTCCGACGCATCTCCGTCTTTTTCCGCTTCATCGACACGATCGTTCACCTCATCGCTGAAGGCGTTTTTCTGATCGTCCGTTCCGGAGAGATCAAACTGGAATACCCGATCCACGATACTGTAATTCTCAATATAAGCATCTCTCTGAAGCTGAGCGATCCGGTTCATCATATTTTCTCCGCTGAGAACGACATAGTAAATATTTTCCACCGGATAAGAGGAACGGTCAACCGGCGGCCGCTCCCGAAGGGTATCTTTCACGCGGAGCTCTGTGTCCAGCACGTCGATGACATCGTCCTTTTCCAGCCGTTCTCTCTCTTTTACCTCCGAATCATTGTAAACCAGAATTTCATTCTCCGCGAGATCTGCTTTTTCTCCCGTGAGATTCAGGTAAGAATGATCATCCATAAAGATCAGAACCGATACGTCATCAAGGCTGACCTGACCCGGATCACCGCACTCAAAGACGTTTCCTTCTTTCACAAAAGCTACCGCCAGCGTTTCATAAGACAGATAATTTTTGACTTCCAGCCCCATATCCGAAGCCGTCTGCCTCATCAGCGCCGCGGTCTCCTCCTGCTGTCCCTCCGCATAATTTCCACTGATATCACATGGATAACGCTGCTTCAGAATGCTGTCGACGCCCGCATACAGACTGACCGTACTGGAAAGCATCACGAGAACGATGGTGGACAAAATGCAGATATTCGCCAGTCCCGCGGCATTCTGCCTCATCCGGTAGATCATACCGGAAATCGAGATAAAATGATTCGGTTTATAATAATAATTTTTCCTTTTTTTTACAGCTTTCAGTATAGCGATGGACCCTGCCGCAAACAGGCAGTATGTACCCGCGATGACGAAAAGGACGGCCACGAAAAACATCAGAATCGCGTCCACGCCTTTGGAACTCAGCGCCAGAGCATATCCCGCCGCCAGGCAGACGATTCCCAGCACAGCTATGACGATTCTGTTCTTCGGTTCCCGTTCCCCCTCCGAAGCGCCCTGCAGAAGTTCTGCCGGCCTGGATCTCTGGATACGGGCAATGTCGGCAATCAGAATGAAGAAAAAAATCGCCAGAAACAACACCAGCGTCATCAGCACGGGCTGGGAATTCAGATGATATTCCAATGAGTCCATATGGAGCAGTTTTCTCAGTATGAGAAACATCAGCCGGTCGAAGAGAAGTCCCGCCAGAAGTCCTCCTCCGATACTGATCATAGCGGAGAGGATTTTCTCCCAGACGAGCATCCGTCCGATATGCCGTTTTTCCATTCCGAAGATATTGTAAAGAGCCAGTTCTTTTTTGCGCCTCTTGATCAGAAAACTGTTGGTATAAAACAGAAAAATTATGGAAAACAGCGCGATGATGATAACGCCCAGCCCCAGGACAGTCCGCACATCTTGCCGTGAAGCCAGGGTATCGTTAGTAAAAATACTGCACATATTGAAAAACATCGCCGCCGCTGACGCACAAGTCAGCAGGAACGGGATATAAAATTTTCCGTTTTTCCGGATATTGCCCAGCGCCAGACGTAGATAAAAATTATTCTTCATAACCGGTCACCGCCTGTCGCCAGCACAGTCAGCGTGTCTGAAATCAGCTGATACATCTGCTCATCGTTTCGCTCGCCCCTGTAAATCTGATGGAACACTTCTCCGTCCCGGATAAACAATACCCGACCGGCCCGGCTGGCGGCTCTCACCGAATGAGTCACCATCAGGATCGTCTGCCCCTCGGCGTTGAGATCTGCGAAGAGGTCGAGAAGTTCGTCGGCGGAACGCGAATCCAGTGCTCCTGTCGGTTCATCCGCCAGGATCAGCTTCGGCCGCGTGATGACGGCTCTCGCCACCGCCGCCCGCTGTTTCTGCCCGCCGGATACCTCATAGGGATACTTCAGAAGAATGTCTGTGATGCCCAGTCTCCGCGCCAGAGGCGCCAACCACATACTCATTTCCTTATACTTTCTTCCCGACAGGACAAGAGGCAGAAAAATGTTTTCTTTCAGTGTAAAGGTATCCAGCAGATTGAAATCCTGAAAGACAAATCCCAGATTCTCTCTCCGGAAAGCTGAAATCTCTTTTTCTCCGATCTCGTTCATATTTTTTCCGCCGAGCCTGACTTCACCGCCGGTAGGCCGGTCAAAGGCCGCCAGAATATTGAGAAGTGTCGTCTTTCCCGATCCGGATTCCCCCATGATAGCAGCGTACTCGCCCTCTTCCACCGAAAAGGTGACATCCGACAGCGCCTGTACGCGGCTTCCTCCTAACCTCTGAACATAGACTTTTTTCAGATGATTGACTTCCAAAACAGTCATTCCTGTTCTCCTTTCTCTCCGGCGGGCAGAGAGACTTCCTCTGCAGATCTGCAGTCTGCATCGTCTCTTTTCCCGCTCCCCTTCTGAACCGCGTCGGCCGCTTCCCCCTGAAGCGCCTCCGCCTTTTTACGGATTTATTATATAAAAAAAGAGAAATGAGCTGCCATAGATCCGACTTACATTTCTCTTCTCTGTCTTACATTTTTGTCACACAGGGACGCCCCTGTCTTTACTCCGGCTTCAGCCGGTACCGGTTCAGTCCGATTTTTACTTTCGTCCCTCTGCCCGGCTCCGATTCGATCTCGATGGTATGTGAAAGTCTGTCCAGAATCCGCCGGCACAGATAGAGTCCGAGGCCTGTGGACCTTTTTTCTCCCTGCCGTTATATCCGGTAAAGCCCTTTTCAAAGACCCGGTGCAGATCTTCCGGCGCGATGCCGATTCCCGTATCCTCTATGACCAGAACTGTTTCCGCCGCCGGCGTACCGGGCCGCTCCACACCGGCTTCGTCCGGTTTCTGAATGTAAATGGAAATCTTTCCGGAATCCGTATATTTCAGCGCGTTCGATAGAATCTGCCCGATGACGAACAGAAGCCATTTTTCATCGGTAATCACGGAAATCCCCGTCTCCCGGTAGTCCAGCGCGATGCGCTTGCGGATAAACATGCCGGAATACTCCCGCAGAGCCTGTTTCAGGATGTCATCGAGACTGTATTTCTTCAGGATGAAATCGCTGCTGCCGGAATCCAGGCGCAGATACTGAAGCGCCATATCCACATAGAGTTCCGTCTTCTGCAGTTCTTCCAAAAATTCTTCCTTCAGCATCTCGAGAGCCTGTTCCGGGGAATCAGCCTCCTCCCTGAAATCACTCTGCAGCAGAAGACGCATCGCCGCCAGAGGAGTCTTGATCTGGTGTCCCCAAGTGGTATAGTATTCCGTCATATCCGAACGGTAAGCCTCCGCTTCCGACATCCTCGCCGAACGGTCTCTGAGCACTGCGGATATCAGACGGTTATAGTCTTCTTCCATCTGACTTCCGGCCTCCGGCAGACCGCCCCCTTCCACGACGATGCGGGATTCCAGCTCCGAAAGATTCCGGTGCCGCCGGTAGTGCCGGAAAAATCCGGCGCCGGCGGCTGCCGCCATGAGACACGCGCTCAGAAGAGCGGCATACAGCACAGCTTCCAGCGGCAGACTGTACAGATAAAATACGGCGGCGAAACAGACGCAGACGCCGCCCCACAGAGCTGCATCCCACAGATGTTCCCGGATATATTTTCTCAGCGATACAAAAAAGTCTGACATCTCACGGCTCCTTCCGATTTACAGATTCCGGCACCCGCAGCCTTTCTCTCCATTCCGCGCCTGCACTTCACACCAGATAGCCGATACCCTTTTTGGTCCGGATGAAATCGTTCATTCCATAATTTTCCAGTTTCTTCCTCAGCCGGGCCACATTGACCGTCAGCGTATTTTCATCAACAAAACTGTCCGTTTCCCAGAGCCGCTTCATCAGCGTTTCCCTGCTGACAGGCTTTCCTCTGTTTTCCATCAGCGTCTGAAGTATCCTGTATTCATTTTTTGTCAGATCGATGACTTCGCCTTCATAGACGAGTGTCGCCTCCGAAACATTGAGAATCGCTCCCCTGTGCTCGATGAGCCTGGAAGGGCCTGAAAAATCATACGTGCGACGCAGCATGGCCTGCACTTTCGCCGTCAGCACGCTGAGATCGAAAGGCTTGACGATGAAGTCATCGCCGCCCATACTCATCGCCATGACGATATTCATGTTGTCGGAAGCCGAGGAAATGAATATGACGGGAACCCGGGATACCCGGCGGATCTCGCTGCACCAGTGATAACCGTCGTAAAAAGGAAGACCGATATCCATCAGCACCAGATGAGGATCGAATTCCGCAAATTCTCTCATCACGTCGCTGAAATCCCGTACTGTCCTGGCGCTGAAGCCCCAGGCCTCCATATGCTGCCGGACGGATTTCGCGATGACCCGGTCGTCTTCCACGATGAGAACTCTGTAAACTTTCATCCTGCCGCCTCCGTCAGAACAGCGAAATAAATCCGTAGGTGACGCCTGTAACGATGACGCTGGCGATGCACACTCCCAGTATGATGACGGGCAGAGAATCCCTCAGCTTCATGTCCAGCAGTGCAGCGATGAGAGCTCCCATCCAGGCCCCCGTTCCCGGCAGAGGGACCGCTACGAAAATGCAGAGTCCGAACTTCTTGTAACGCGTCACCTTATCCGTCTTGCTCTCTGCCTTCGCTTCAAAGTGCGCCACCAGCTTCTCCAGAGGCTCAAACCGCCTCATCCAGTGGAATATTTTTTTGATAAAAAGAATGATAAACGGCACCGGAATGATATTTCCGATGATGGCTGCCGCCATGACAATTGCGGGCGGAAGCCCCAGCGCGGCTCCGAAGGGGATTCCTCCCCGCAGTTCCACCACCGGTACCATGGACATGAGCACCGTCGCGACAATTTTTCCGGCGTAACTCGCCTCTAATAACTCTAACATATTTTTCCCTTCTGCCTCTCCTGACGGTCCGCCTTCCGGCCGACCTTTCACTTTTTTCCGTTATTCCGATTTTTTCCGTCACCTCATCCGCGTCAGACGGACGAGTCTTCCGCCCATAGGCAGATCCAGCAGTTCCTCTTTTGTAAAGCATTTCAACCTGAGAATCAGCATGCCGTACACCGGTACAGATACCGCGATACTGACGGCGAGTGCTAGAACGCTGACCGAAGAAACCGCATAGATCAGACGGTAGGAAAGCTCCGTCACCACGCTCATCCCCAGCGATGCGGCCAGCGGTATTCCGAATGTCTTCGTCAATTTCCAGCGGTAACGCAGTCTCACCGACATGGACCTCATATTCAGCAGGCTGACGATGACCGGGAAAGACACATTGCCGATGATCAGGCCGTAGACGCCCAGTTCCGTATACTCCAGCAGCCACCAGACCAGTGCCACGTGAACAATCAGAGACACCGCCGAATGAAACACCGGTATCCTCATGTAATTTTGCCCCTGCAGGATCGACGTCGTGATAGTGGAAAGAGCATAAAACACGACGGCCGACGAACCGGTCATCAGCAGCATGGCTGAGAGCTCCTGATATTCCGTGAGTTTCGGGAAGAGAGCTCCGACGATGGGACCCCCCAGCACGGTAAGCCCGGCCGCCGACGGAAAAGCGATGACCATGTTGAACTTGATCACAGCGTCGATTTTCCGGCTCACTTCCCCGGCTCCGCCCTTTACGCCGGCGCGGATGATGGCCGGAAGCGCGGAAGCAGCCATGGCGGTAGCCACCGCCACCGGCAGGTTGATCAGCTGATTGTACTGCGTGTTAAAAACACCCTGCAGGGAACTGACAGCCGCCTCGCTCATCCCCTTTTCAGCCATGATGTTTCCGAAGAGAAAATCGTCTATCGTGTAACCGATCTGGTAAATCGTCTGGCTCAGAATGATGGGCACGACCGTCAGCACCAGCTCGCCCGCGATAGCGGAATGATTCTCTCCCGGAGAGTGATCGCGTGCCGCTCTGCGGCGCAGCGTCCCCCTCATGAGCCAGAACATCCAGAAAAAGAGCAGGAGAGCCGTGGCAGCCCCCGCCAGCGTCCCCAGCGTGCCGCCTGCCGCTCCATACGAATAGACATCCGGTGAAGCAGCGTAAATTCTCATAAACTGATACGTGGCGATAACGCTGACCAGCGCGTTTACGATCTGTTCGGCGATCTGGGACAACGCGGTGGGGACCATATTGCCATGCCCCTGAAAAAAGCCCCGGAAGACGCCCAGTATCGCCACGATAAAGGTAGTAGGAGCCAGAACCTGCAGAGGTCTGGCCAGTCCGGGCCTGCGATAGAGTTCCTCCAGCATTTCTGCCCCGAAATACAGCACCGTGCAGGCAACAGCACCTGCGATGACAGCAAAGATGAGGGAATCCCGGAAAACTCTTCTGGCATTGCGGTGCGCCTCTTTCGCCGTTCTCTGCGACACCATCTTCGACACCGCCAGTGGCAGGCTGTAAGAAGAAAGCGTCAGCGCGATATTATAGATGCCGAATGCCACCGAATAAATGCCGTTTCCCTGATCGCCCAGAAAATTGGCCATGGGAATCCGGTAGATAAAACCGATGATTTTCGTCACGATTCCGGCGCATGCCAGGATCATCCCCTGCAGAAAAAGCGTATCTCTCGTTTCTCTTGACATGACAGCTGCTTGCCTATGCTCCGAACTTCAGAAGGACGACGCGCTTTTCCGGACTGTCGTCGATCTCCCAGCGCGGACCTTCTTCTTTTATGATCCTGCGGTCCGTACAGAGACTGAGAAAATCCTCCGGTTCGCCGATGACATCGAAGCCGTACCCGCCGGTCCGGTAATGCATCGGAATTATCACTGTCGGATCCAGCGCATCCGCTGTCTTCTTCGCCTCCTGTGCGTCGATGGTATAATAGCCTCCCACAGGAATCAGGATTACGTCACATTTTCCCACAGCTTTCACCTGTTCTTCGCTGAGGAGATGGCCGAGATCTCCGAGATGCGCGATTCTCTTTCCCAGCACTTCAAAAATCGTGATCTTATTTTCCCCGCGCAGAGCGCCTCTTTCGGGATCGTGGAAACACTCCACCGTCGTCACCCTGAAAGGCGATTCTCCCGTCTCTGCTTCTGTCCTGACCGCCTGAACCCAGCCGTGATCATCGTGACTGTGGGATGTGTAAACTTCTCCCGCCGTCAGCGAAAGCTCCGGATAGCCCGGCACGCCGGTGTAAGGATCGATCACCGCGCTGTGACCCGCAGCTTCGATTTTAAAGCAGGAATGGCCGTGCCAAGTGATTGTTATTCTGTCAGACATAATAAATTTCCTCCCTGTATCGTCTCTTTCTTTTATTTATTCCTGAAAAATGCCGCATATGCCCTGCCGGCCATATATATATCGTATTTGCTGGCCGATTCGTACGGAGAATGCATGGAATGGACAGGAACGCCGCAGTCCAGCACGTCCATGCCCCGGTTGGCCAGAATATAGGCGATCGTTCCGCCGCCTCCCTCGTCGACCTTTCCCATCTCGGAGGACTGACAGGCCACGCCCGCCCTCTCAAATACACCTCTCACATAAGCGACAAATTCCGCATTGGCATCCGATGCCCCCGACTTTCCTCTCGCACCGGTATACTTCTTGATGCTGATTCCCCGGCCCATAAATGCCGCATTGTTTTTTTCCATGACCTCCGGATACGTCGGATCATAAGCTGCCGTCACGTCGGCAGAAAGAGCCTGAGACGCGGACAGCATGCGCTGAAGCGCATAAGGGTGAACAATCCCTGTCTTTTCCAGAAGATCCAGCAGGAACAGTTCGAAATTTCTGGATTCCATTCCGGTATTTCCCACGCTTCCGATCTCTTCCTTATCTGTGAGGATGCAGACTGCCGTCTTAGGCGGCGCCTGCTCCAGCGAAAACAGCGCCGTCAGCGCAGGGTAGGCACAGACTCTGTCATCCTGGCCGTAAGCCGCCACCATACTCTTGTCAAGTCCCAGGGATCTCGCCTTCATGGCCGGCACCGCTTCGATCTCAGCGCTGCGGAAATCTTCCTCTTCCATTCCGTATTTTTCTTTCAGAATCTTCAGAATATTCTTCTTCACATTTTCGCTGTCCGCATCCGCCAGAGGAACGGAGCCCAGAATAATATTGAGTTTCTCCGCAGGTACACCTTCTGACAGTTTTTTCACATTCTGCTTTCCGGAGAGATGTGGCAGAAGATCGGTCACGAGAAAGACCGGATCATTTTCGTCTTCTCCGATGCAGATGTCCTTCTTCGTGCCGTCTGTCAGCACGACGACTCCGTGAAGCGCCAGCGGAATCGTCGTCCACTGGTACTTCTTGATGCCCCCGTAATAATGCGTCTTGAGCAGAGCAAAGCCGCTGTCTTCGTAAAGAGGATTCTGCTTCAGATCGAGACGCGGCGCATCGATGTGCGCTCCCACGGCGTGAAAACCTTCTGTCAGAGACGCTTCACCGATCACCGCAAGAAAGACCGATTTGTCCTTATTGATACCGTAAACTCTGTCTCCCGGCTTCAGGGAAACCGCGCTTCCTATTTCGCAAAAGCCGCGCTCTTCCGCCATCCGCCGGATGACCTGCACCGCCTCTCTCTCCGTCTTCGCTTCGTCGAGAAAAGCCATATATCCTTCTGCATAGCCGAAAATCTCTGCCTTTTCCTCTTCTCCGGCGTCTTTCCATCCGTAGTTTTTCAGACGGTCACCGTTCGCCGCCTTTGCCCCTTCCTCCTCCGGAGCTTCCGCCGGGACACAGGCTGCAGCTGCAGCTGCCGCGTTTTCCATATCGAATTTCTGTTCTGTATCGTATTTCTGCATTTCATTACCTCTCATCTCAACGCCGCAGGACCGGCGCAGTCATTATCTTTAATTTTCTCGTTTTTTCGCTTTCTTGTCAATGTCGGCAGAACAAAACGCTTCCACTTTTTCTGCTCCCGTTTTCTAGGATCTTCGGCTCTCCGCCGGCGTTTCTTTCTCCCGCCGTACAGAGAGAGGTAAATTATCGTTACTTTTTTAATTATTCTTTACTGCCGCACGGGAAATGATATAATGAAGCTGCAGAAAGTAGTCTGACCTATCTTTCAGGCTCCCGACGCTTTCCCGGTTGACACCGAAGGTATTATCTCTAAGGCCAAACCGGATCGACAACCACCATATGCACTGACATCGAAGGCTCCTGCCGGCGGCTGAGGTTCGCAGACAGGTTCTTCCTGAGATGAAAGGCACAGGCTATATATCAGGATGCTTACTCCGGAATCCATGCAGAGCTTCCTCACCGGGAAGTTGCTCTCCGGCGTCCGTTTCTGCGGCGCTGTCTTTCCGTTTTTTCGTCATACATCTGAAATTTTTCACCTGTGCCGCATGCACAGGTTTTTTCTTTGCCTCATTTTCACGAAATTCCATCCCAGAACAAAAGAGACGCGAAAGTGGAAATTCCTGCATCGAGAATCTGCGCATACGTGCATTTTCATTTGACGATTCCGAAGAAAACAGGAGGTCACCATGACGCATCGTGCCGCGCTGGTCGGCATCGTGGTGGAAGATACCGCTTCCATCTCAAGAATGAATGAGATTCTGTCCGACTACAGCGCCTATATCGTGGGGCGCATGGGACTGCCTTACAGAGAACGGGGCGTATCGATCATCAGTGTCGTTCTCGACGCTCCCGATAACGTGATCAGTTCCCTGTCAGGCAAGATCGGCATGCTGCCCGGCATTTCTTCAAAGACAGTCTATTCCAAAATTTTTGACGACGAGGAGGAAAAATAACTATGTATGATCCGAAATCTATGTGTGCAGACGACTTTATCGACCATCAGGAAATTTTAGATACACTCAGCTACGCAGACGAGCACAAGTCCGACGTCGCCCTGATCGATTCCATCATCGCAAAAGCAAAAGAACGCAAAGGCCTCTCGCATCGGGATGCTTCCGTTCTCCTGGCCTGCGACATCGAGGAAAAAAATCAGGAAATTTACGCTCTGGCAGAGCAGATCAAAAAAGATTTTTACGGCAACCGCATCGTCATGTTTGCGCCGCTGTATCTCTCCAATTACTGTGTAAACGGCTGCACTTACTGCCCGTACCATGCGATCAACAAAAACATTCCACGTAAAAAGCTGACGCAGGAGGAAATCAGACAGGAAGTCATCGCTCTCCAGGACCTCGGCCACAAACGGTTAGCCATCGAAGCCGGAGAAGATCCGGTTAACAATCCAATCGAATATATCCTGGAATCCATCAACACGATTTATTCCGTACACCACAAAAATGGCGATATCCGCCGCGTCAATGTCAATATTGCCGCTACCACCGTGGAAAATTACAGAAAACTGAAAGAAGCCGGTATCGGAACTTACATTCTCTTCCAGGAGACATATCACAAGGACAGCTATCACGAGCTCCATCCGACAGGACCGAAGCATGACTACAATTACCATACGGAAGCCATGGACAGAGCTATGCAGGGCGGCATCGACGATGTGGGCTTTGGCGTTCTCTTCGGTCTGGACAAATACCGCTATGAATTTGCCGGCCTTCTCATGCACGCCGAGCACCTGGAAGCCGTCTTCGGCGTAGGTCCTCATACCATCAGCGTTCCGAGAATCTGTCCTGCCGACGACATCGATCCGGGCACTTTCACAAATGCCATCGACGATGATACCTTCGCCAAAATCGTCGCCTGCATCCGCGTGGCAGTTCCTTACACCGGCATGATTGTATCCACAAGAGAAAGCCAGAAGACGAGAGAACGCGTTCTCCATCTGGGTATCTCTCAGATCTCAGGCGGTTCCCGTACCAGCGTCGGCGGCTATACCGAAGAAATCGCTCCGGAAGATACTGTCCAGTTCGACATCTCCGATACCCGTACTCTGGACGAAGTCGTAAAATGGCTGATGGAAATGGAATACATCCCGAGTTTCTGTACTGCCTGTTATCGCGCCGGACGGACCGGCGACCGCTTCATGAGCTTCTGCAAGGCCGGAGAGATACTCAACTTCTGTCATCCGAATGCGCTGATCACTCTGAAGGAATATCTCGAAGACTACGCTTCACCTGAGACGAAGAAAATCGGACTGGAGCTCATCGAAAAGGAAATGAAAAAAGTTCCGAACGAAAAAGTCCGTCAGGTAGCTACTGACTATCTCGAAAAAATCGAACAGGGTGAAAGAGATTTCCGTTTCTGATCGGAGGTTATATTATGAGCTTAAACAGCACACCTTCTTCTGAACGCGTCCACATCGGATTCTTCGGCCGCAGAAATGCCGGAAAATCCAGTGTCGTCAATCGCGTCACCGGGCAGGAACTCTCTGTCGTCTCCGACGTCAAAGGCACCACCACAGATCCCGTCATGAAAGCCATGGAGCTTCTTCCCATGGGGCCGGTCCAGATCATCGACACACCGGGTATCGACGACGAAGGTTCTCTGGGCGAACTGCGGGTACGGAAAACACGCCAGATTCTGAACCGTACCGACGTGGCGGTGCTGGTCGTTGATATCACTGCGGATATCACAGAAGCGGAAAGAGAACTCATCGATATATTCACCGAAAAAGAGATCCCTTACCTCATCGCGCTGAATAAAGCGGATCTTCTGGCGGAAGACGGCTGTTCCGCAGATGCCGCGGCAAAGGCGGCCGCGTCTTTTTCCGGCTGCCGGATTCCTCCGGAGGCAGATCGTTTTGTCTCCGTCAGCGCCGTATTCAATACGGGCATCACACAGCTGAAGGAGCGCATCGCACGGCTTTCCGTCTCCGAAGGGCCGGAACGCCGCATCGTCGGCGATCTCCTGAATCCGGGAGATCTGGCGATTCTGGTGGTTCCCATCGACAGTGCCGCTCCGAAAGGACGTCTGATTCTGCCTCAGCAGCAGACAATCCGCGATGTCCTGGAAGCCGGAGCATCTGCCGTCGTCGTCAGAGAAACCGAACTTTCTGATACGCTGGAGGCGCTTGGAAAAAAGCCGCGCATTGTCATCACAGACAGTCAGGTCTTCGGACGGGTCAGCGCGGAAACTCCAGCGGACATCGATCTTACGTCTTTTTCCATTCTGATGGCGCGCTATAAAGGGACGCTCCTGCCTGCCGTCAGCGGTGCCGCGGCCATCGAAACGCTGAAGGACGGAGACCGCGTCCTGATTTCCGAAGGCTGCACTCACCACAGACAGTGTGACGACATCGGCTCTGTAAAACTCCCCCGCTGGCTGAGAGAATACACCGGCAAAAAAATCGAAATCGAACTCTCCTCCGGAAGAGAATTCCCGGAAGATCTTTCGCCTTACCGGCTGATCCTCCACTGCGGCGGATGCATGCTCAACGAGCGTGAGATGAGATACCGCCAGAAATGCGCGGATGACCAGAATGTTCCGATGACAAACTACGGCATCGCCATCGCTTATATGCAGGGAATCCTGCGGCGCACCACGGCAATGCTGCCCGATGCCGCCGCACTTCTGCCGGATCGTCCCGGCGAAGGAAACTAAAATTTTTTCGCATGATACATCACTTCTTCCATAACAGGAGAGCCCGCGGCTGGAAGCCGCGGGCTCTCTGTTTCTTTCCTGTGAACGCCAGGGTTTATGCTTCTATTTCCGTGAAACCTACTTCTGTGAAGTATGCCATCGCTTTATCGGTGAAGAGATAATCGACAAATGCTTTTGCTTCTTCCTGATGCTTGGAATTCTGCATTACGGCTACCGGATAGATACAAGGACCGCCTGTCATGGCCGGGTCAGCATAACCCACCGGCGTCATTCCTGCGGAGTAAGCATCGGTCGCATAGATGATTCCGCAATCTGCCGCTCCGGAAGATACCGCGGAAGTGACGGCTTTTACATTCGTTCCGTAAGTGATGATTCCCTTGTTCACCATATCCTGCTCGTTTAATCCGAGAGAAGTCAGGATCTTGGAAGTATACTGTCCTACCGGAACGTCGGCGTTGCCCATTGCAAACGTCAGATCATCGCCGCTCTGTGCAGCTTTGATAGCCGCTTCGAAATCATCCCAGCTCTTGATATCGCTTCCTTCCTTTACTACGAGGGCGCACTTGTTTTCCAGAATGTCTCTCCTAGTACCTTCCAGCACGTAATTTTCACCTTCGCACTGATCGCTGGCGCCGTCAAGCTGATCCATCTGCTTCTGGGCTGCGGAGAGGAAGATGTCGCAGTCCGCTCCGGAAGTGATCTGTGTCTTTAATGTACCAGAAGAATCATAAGTCGCCTGGATTTTGATTCCCGGATTTTCCTTTTCATAATCCGCGATAACCTTATTCATAGACTCTGTCATGGAAGCCGCTGCGGAGAGATACAGTGTGACCTCTTCTCCGGATCCGCCTGTCGTGTCGGAGGAATTCTCTGCGGATGCAGGCGCTTTATCTGTGCCGCAGGCACACATACCTGCAGCCATCGCAAAAGTCAGAGCGATAGCAAGAATTTTTTTCTTCATTTTGTTACTCCTTTTCCAATTGACTTAAAAATATATTATTTAATAATTTATTATCTATCCATCACCAGAATCGTTTCCGGTTCAAGATATATCGACACTTTATCTTTTTCCTCCTGCATATTCCATTCTGCCTTTGACATGGTAATATGCAGCTGGGAAAACGGAGAATCTCTGCCACCGCAGCTCAGCAGCAAGATCATTTCATTGAGATCTTCGATGGACTGAAGCACTTCGCAGGTGATGACATTTTCCGACCTGCCCATAGACGGATGAACGGCATGCGTCCGAAGACCGATATATTTTACACCTGCAGTAACGTGCCTCGACACTTTCAGGCTGCATCCCCAGTCCGCTGCATATACATGATTTCCATCGATATACTCCGCCCTGGAAAAATTTTTACATCCTGTAAGCATGGCACTCTGATATGTATAGGGATCTTCAAAAATGCGTTTCTTCTCGTCGAAACAATCCACATGTCCGTCCGCCATCACGGCAATATGATCGCTGATGCGGTACACCTCATCCCGGTTGTGGGATACGAGAAGCGATGTGCCCTGAAATTCCTCCAGCACTTTCATCAGTTCCTGCTCCAGCTCCCAGCGCAGAAAACTGTCGAGCGCCGAAAAAGGCTCGTCGAGCATGAGAATCTTCGGAGCAGAGACGATAATCCTGGCCAGAGCCACTCTCTGCTGCTGACCGCCGGACAACTGGCGAATGCTGTGCTTTTCCAGTCCTCCCAGATAAAACTTATCGATTACCCGCCGGCATTCCTCCGCTTTTTCAGCTTTTGAAAGGGAACGGCTTTTCATCCCCAGCATAATGTTTTGTTCCACATTCATATTGGGAAACAGCGCATAGTTCTGGAACAGCAGGCCGATATGCCGTTTCTGCACCGGAACGTCGATCTTTTTTTCACTGTCGAAAAGAGTTTCACCATCTACACAGATATATCCTTCATCCGGTGTCACGATACCGGCGATACAGCGGAGCGTCATGCTTTTTCCGCAGCCGGAAGCGCCCAGAAGCGCCAATGTCTCATTGCCGGCGTGAAGTTCCACATCCAGCTCAAATCCGCCGAAATTTTTCTTTACTTTCATATCCAGTGACATAAGCTACCCCCTGACTCCGACAGATGCCGCTTTCGCCTTCGTCTCCTTGTCTCTCCGTTCGAAGAGGTTGACTGCCAGCAGAACGACAGCGGAAATCGCCAGATTGATCATTACCCAGACAAATGCACCGTGATTGTCATTCAGACACCACAGCTGATAGACTGTCGTGGAAATCGTAGCCGTCTTGCCCGGCGTATAACCGGATACCATGCTGGTAGCTCCGTACTCGCCCAGACCTCTGGCAAATGCCAGAACCAGCCCGGCGATGATGCCCTGCTTGCAGTACGGCATCATGATACGCCAGAAAATATAGGTATTGGAAAGGCCCAGCGTCTGAGCCGAATAACGCAACGTCACATCAAAGCTCTCAAAAGCCCCCCGAGCGGTACGGTACATCAGAGGAAAAGCGACGACCGTAGATGCCGCCACAGAAGACTGCCAGTTCATGACCAGCTTCAGCGCCCAGTTTTCATATACCCAGGATCCGAACGGCGTCGCCGGCGCCAGCAGCATCAGAAGAAAATATCCGACTACGGTAGGTGGCAGAACCATCGGAAGTGTGAGAATAACATCAAGCGCTCCCTTTATGAGTTTCGGCAGTTTTGCGACATAATAAGCGCAGAAGATACCGGAAAAAAATACGATAACAGAGGAAATCAGAGCGATACGCAGTGAATTCCAAAGTGGAAATAAATCCATGTGAACCTTCTTTCTTCTCCTTACACATTTCATCTTTTCAGATGCAACAAGTATAACATACACTTTTATCTTTTTCAAATATTTTAATTAGTTTTAGTTTGGCAGAAGCATTTTTTATCTGTAAATATCAAGAACTCTTGTTTCAGACTGTCTGCAGATAAGCTATTTTTAATTTGCAGAGAAAACATTTTGTCGGCATCCGGAGAAAGAAGTGAAGATTCTTTCTGTCCGGGACCTCTGGCATGTGATAAAATGAAAAAATAACGGCATTATCTACGCCGGACATCCGACAATGCCCCGGACAGAAATGAAATTCTGCCGCAAATCATTTTTCACTCTGAACCATCGAATCATGATCTTCACAGGTCAAAAAAAACGGTACACGCATGAACAAATTAAACCGACACAGTGACAATTACCGGGAACTGATGCTCCTGAAAATCGACATCAAGCTGCGCCACGCATTCCGACATTTCGCTTTTTTTCTGAAATGGCTGGCCATTTCCGCATTTCTGGGAGTGGTCTGCGGTCTCACCGGAGCTCTCTTTCACTATTTCATCGACGAAGCTACCTATCTGTTCGGTACTTACGGCTTTCTCCTCTATTTTTTGCCGGTGGCGGGACTGCTCACCGTATTCTCCTACCGCAGCCTGGAAATCTACAATGACGAAGGCACGAATTCCATTCTCCGGGCGGCCCGGGCAGAAGATTCCTCCGCCTTCCGGGTCACCCCGCTGATTTTCCTGTCGGCATTTCTGACGCATCTGTGCGGGGGCTCTGCGGGACGTGAAGGAGCCGCCCTTCAGATCGGCGGAAGTCTCGGCTCTTTCATCGCCCGCATGCTGAATCTGAAAAAATACGAACAGCAGATGCTGGTGATGTGCGGCATGAGCGCGACTTTCTGTGCTCTCTTCGGAACGCCGCTGACGGCAGCCTTCTTCGCCATCGAGGTCGCCGGAGTAGGTACTGTATTTTACGCCGGACTTCTTCCCGCCGTCATCGCTTCTTTTATCGCGAAGCTGACAGCCCTCAGTCTCGGCGTCTCCGCTCCCTCTTTCCTCATCGCCGGCGTCCAGAAGACAAATCTTCTCCTCTTCGCGAAAATCATCATTCTGGGTATTCTGTGCGCGCTCCTGAGCATCATCTTCTGCCGCGTCATGCACACTGCCGCCGCTCTCTACCGCAAATACCTGAAAAGCGACTATCTCCGCATCGCAGCCGGCGGCTTTATCGTGGTGATCCTGACCCTGCTGTCGGGTTCGCGGGACTACAACGGCAGCGGAATGACTGTCATCACGGCGGCTCTGGCAGGAAGCGCCGTCCCGGCTGCTTTCGCCATAAAAATCATAATGACTGCTGCCACGTCAGGTGCGGGATACAAGGGAGGAGAGATCATTCCGGCCATGTTTATCGGCGCCACATTCGGATGTACGGCAGCTCCTTTTCTCGGCCTGGATCCCGTCCTGAGCGCCGAAATCTGCCTCGTGGCCTTTTTCTGCGGTGTCGTCAACTGCCCTGTGAGCAGCATGCTGCTCAGTGTCGAATTCTTCGGAAGCGGCAATTTTCTTCTCTTCGGCGTCGCCTCAGCGGTCAGCTACATGCTCAGCGGTTATTACAGCCTCTACAGCGGTCAGAAATTCATGAACTCGAAACTCACTCCTGCGCCTGTCATCCGTTCGGCGAAATGACGGCACTCACACAGCCTCAAAATCACGTCCCGGGCGGCACCCTCAAGCGCCCGCCGTTACTGCCGGTTCAGCGCAGAGCGCGGATAGCGAAAAAAACGGGAGCCGGAGCAACTCTGTCCGAGTCGCTCCGGCCCCTGTTTTTGCATTTGAACGCCATTTATTTCTGTCCGTATCAAACTAATACTTGATGATACCGAACTGTGCCATAGTATAGAATACGAGAATCACCACCAGCAGCACAGGAGCTACATATTTGATGACTACTTCGTATAGTGTCTTTCTTCTCAGTCTTTCTCCGTTCTTCGTCACTTCGTTTACGATAGAATCCGTGCCGACAACCCAGCCGATGAGAATACATGTAAACAGAGCCACCAGAGGCATCAGTACGCTGTTGCTCAGGAAGTCGAAGAATGTCAGGAAGTCCATTCCTAAAATCTTGATAGACGCCAGAGGACCATTTCCCAGAGAAGACGGAATACCGAGGATGATACACCAGATAAATACCATCACAGCGCCTTTCTTTCTCTCAATGTGGAACTTGTCCATCAGACAGGATACGAGGGATTCCATCAGTGAGATGGAGCTGGTCAGTGCCGCCAGAAGTACAAGGATAAAGAACAGAGCGCCGATCACAGTACCTGCTGCCATCTGATCGAATACTTTCGGCAGAGTTACGAACATCAGTCCCGGGCCGCTGGATTCCAGACCTGCTTCTCCGCTGAACACGTAAACAGCCGGAATAACCATCAGTCCTGCCAGCAGAGCCACTAATGTATCGAAGATTTCGATCTGATTCGTAGATCTTGTCAGGCTGACCTCATCTTTCGCATAAGAACCATATGTAACCATGATGCCCATAGCCAGACTCATAGAGAAGAACATCTGTCCCATAGCTGCACAGACGGTCTTCAGAGAGAATTTAGACAGATCCGGCATGAGATAATACTTGAGACCTTCTCCTGAACCTGGGATAGTCAGAACATAGATGGAAATAGCAATAGCCAGAACGATCAGAACCGGCAGCATTACCTTGCTGACTTTTTCAATTCCCTTTTCTACACCGAGAATGATGACGAGCATGGTGAGCGCCAGGAAAATAACAAAATATACCAGCGGAGACGTCGTTCCTCCGATAAATTCGCCAAAGAACGTATCACTGGCAGCTGCAGTCGTCTGTCCGCTACAGAATACCACAGTGTATTTAATTACCCAGCCGCCGATAACACAATAATAAGGAAGAATGATAGCCGGCACCAGCACTGCCAGATAATTCAGGAATGCGAAGCGTTTATTGAGCGCTTTATATGCCGCCACCGGGCTGAGGCGAGTCTTCCGGCCGATGGCGATTTCCGTCGTCATCAGTGCAAAACCGAATGTGAGAGCCAGAATAATGTAGACGAGAATAAAAATTCCTCCACCGTACTGCGCCGCCAGATACGGGAAACGCCACAGATTTCCCAGACCCACGGCGCTGGCTGAAGATGCGAGGACGAAGCCGATCCCGCCGGTAAAACTGCTTCTTTCTTTCATAAAACTACCTCCTGCATAAAATGATGCCGACTTGCTTACCATCGGCATCACGAGCCTGTCCCATGCGATTACCTTTTCTGCGTACAGAGATTATTTTACCCGTAACCGCAAATGACAGAAAATATTTTTGTAAGATATATGTAATTTCTGTGTTAAGATACCATATTTTCGTCGAATTTTCTACAAAATATACAATTTCAATACTTATTTCGGCAAAAGGGATTGCGCACAGTTTTAATTTCGCATTATTTGTAAAAATATGTAAGCTGATATATGGCATTTCCCGTCAGCCCTAAAGTTCAAAATTCAGTTCCCTTTTTTTGAAATGATGTTCTTTATAATCCAGAAGGTAGGCCAGACAGCTTCCCTTGACACGGGTGGCAGCTTCTATATAAGAATCGATTCTTTTCTCGTCAATGAGCCCCATATCTCCTGCTGCGGTAAGGCGCGAAATTTGATCCTGGGCAATGACACTCGGTATCGACATGCGTATCGTATTCTCATATGTTGTCCTCATGTACGGTTCCAGAAGTTCATCATCTGTAAGACGATAGACTGCTATATTATAAAGATCATCTAATCCGTGAAGCACGCCGTAGCCTTCATCATATTTTCTCATCTGATATGCGTCGAAATATATCAGACTGGCCTGAATATATCCCCAGCGCCTGTGGGGATTGTGGCTGGCAATCACAAATCTTTTTGAAGTGTCGCCTTTTTTATTCATATCGAGAACGATCAATTCAGTAAATTCCGTACACTGATCAAATGTCATATCACCCATAGTATGAAGCGTACTGGGAATTGTAAAACTGTGCAGCCGGCGGCAACCGGCGAAAGCATGCTGTCCCAGAGATCGGAGTTCTTTTCCGGCTCTCACCTGCGTAAGTTCTCTGCAGTCCCGAAAAGCGGAACTCTCGATATACTGGACGGTATCGGGAATGTTCACGCTGTGAAGCCGTTCGTTTCCCTTGAAGGCGGAAAATCCGATGCGCCGTACAGGCACTCCGTTTACATGAGACGGAATCACGATGTCCGTCGCGTTATCGTCAAAAAATCCGGACAGTGTTACACTGCTTCCGTCACTGGCAAATTTATATCCGCTGAAGTCATCTTCTTTCTTTATTACTGTCATCTCTACTCCTTTCCGGCCCTGCCGCCTTCCCGCTGCGCCCTTTCGGAACATTGCCGGCGGCCGGCATTCTCCCATTATTCTGCATGTTCATTTAATATTATATTTCGTCTGATTTCATAAATAAATCGGAAATTTCACTTTCTCCTCCGCATAGGATAGATATAGATTTTTTACCGCTGCAACGAAGCCGTAAAATCTGTCAGAACAAATATGCCACCGCGGAATTTTCCGCCTCATATCTGCCCGCGGCTTCCGTTCCGGCAGATATGCCGCCAAGAAAGGAATGATGATTTATGTGCGGTATCTCAGGGGCCTGCTGCCTCGACAAACACCCGAAAAAAGAAGAATGTCTCAGCGGAATGCTGCGCTCCATGCGCCGGCGCGGACCGGACGCAAGGGGTATCAAGATAACGGAAAACGCCATCCTCTTCCACACCCGTCTCATCGTCGTAGATCCCGAAAACGGCGCCCAGCCCATGACCTGCAGGGAAAACGGATTGGAATACACCATCGTCTATAACGGGGAACTCTACAATACAGAGGAACTCCGCAGCGAACTCTCTGCGGAAGGAGTCTTTTTTTTCGGACGCAGCGACACAGAGGTCGTTCTGAAATCATATATCCGCTGGGGAGAAAAATGCCTCAGCCGGTTTAACGGCATCTTCGCTTTCGCCATCTGGGAAAATACGGAACGAACCCTTTTTTTCGCCAGAGACCGCATGGGCGTCAAACCTTTCTTTTACGCTCTGAAAAATGATACTTTCCTGTTCGCCTCGGAAATCAAAACGATACTGGAATATCCGGACGTCGAGCCGGTCGTCGACAGAGAAGGCATCGTCGATCTCCTTTTCATCGGTCCGGGCCGCACACCGGGATGTGCCGTATTCCGCGACATCCATGAACTCAAACCGGGCTGCTTCGGAACCTACGGCAAAGACGGTCTTCAGATTTCCTCATACTGGAATCTGAAGGACAGAGTTCACACGGAAACTCCGGAAGAAACGGTGGAACACGTAAGATATCTGGTGACAGATGCGATCCGGCGCCAGCTGGTCAGTGACGTTCCTCTCGGCACCTTTTTGTCCGGGGGCCTGGATTCCAGCATCATATCCGCTGTGGCAGCCGAAGAATACCGCAACCGCGGACAGCAGCTTGACACTTTCTCCGTCACCTATACGGACAATATGAAATACTTCCGTACCAGCCGCTTTCAGCCCAGTACCGATGAACCGTATATCCGTCAGATGGTCCGTTTTCTCGGATCGAACCATCATACATTCGTCGTGGACAATGAACAGCTTGCATATGCGCTGAAAACCGCCGTAGACGCCCGCGATCTTCCCGGAATGGCGGACATCGACTCCTCTCTCCTGCTCTTCTGTGAAGAGATCAAAAAGTACGTCACCGTTGCTCTTTCCGGAGAATGCGCCGACGAGATATTCGGCGGATATCCGTGGTACCGGGATGAAAAAATCCGTTCCGCCTACGGATTCCCCTGGGCACAGACGACAGCCATGCGGCAGAAATTTCTCGCTCCGCGCTTCCGCGATCTCATCGATGGCGAAGCTGAAGTTTCATCCCGCTACGAAAAGACGCTGGCTGAAACAGACAAAATCCCAGGGCTCTCTCCTCAGGAATCCAGGCTCCGGGAAATGGTGCGCATGAATATGTTCTGGTTCATGCAGACTCTGTTGACCAGAAAAGACAGAATGAGTATGTATCACGGTCTGGAAGTCCGCGTTCCTTTCTGTGATCACCGCATCGCGGAATACATGTACAGCGTGCCGTGGGAAATGAAAGAAAGTGGCGGCATGGAAAAAGGACTTCTCCGACGCGCAGTAAAAGGACTTCTTCCGGATGAAATCAGACTCCGGAAAAAGAGTCCTTACCCAAAAACACACAACCCTCAGTATGCCGCCGTCGTTTCCCGCATGCTGAAAGAGATCATCGATGACACCGACGCTCCGATCTTCGAATTGGTCAGCCGTGACGCCCTGAAGGGACTCCTTGGCAATGAATTTTCCGAGCCGTGGTATGGACAGCTGATGACCGGGCCCCAGACCATGGCATACATGATTCAGCTCAACTATTGGCTCGAAAAATACCGGGTCAGAATTGATGTCTGAACCTGCCGTACATTTTTCTCGCTGCTGCCGTCCTCTCTCCGGTACGGATTTCCGGTGCTCTCCCGAAGACCGGAAAAGACGGAAAAACGTCCCTCATTTCCAGGAACTCTCCTGAAAAAACGAAAAAGGTATCCCGAAAGCCTCATCCAGGCTCCCGGGATACCTTTTATCATCATATATCAGTTTTGCTGACCCAGTTCTTCCATCAGTCCGGAATAGACGAGCCTCTCGATGACGGATGCCAGTTCGGCTCTCGTCAGAAAATCGTGAGGTCCGAACGTTCCGTCGCTGCGGCCCTGCAGGATTCCACGGCTCACCATACGGTGAACCTGCTCCGACGCCCATCCGGCGATCTGATCCTCATCTGCAAAAGAGATTTCCTGAGAATCCGGCTGCTCCCCAGTATCCCCGCCGCTCTCCGGTCCGTCAGACGCAAAATCTGAATAATTGATATAGTTGTCCAGCATCACCGACATCGTCTGCCGGTCTATCATCTGCTCCGGAGAAAAAGCACTTTCGATTCCTGCCAGAATGCCGTTTTGCCGCGCCCATTCCACAGCTCCGCTGTACCAGTCTCCGGACATGACTCCGGAATCTCCGCTTCCGCTGACAGAACATCCGGTGCCTTCCTCTGCACCTTCTGACAGTCTGTGCAGCACGGTCACCAGCATCGCCTGCGTCGTACATACGTCGGGATCAAACCGGTCTTCAGCCGTTCCCGACATGAGATCGTTATTGATCACAAAACGTATCGAATCGAACGCCCAGTGATCCCTGACGTCAGAAAACTCCTTCTTCATATACTTGCTGTCATAAAAGTCATTGCGTGACTGCCGATGATTGTAGGAAAAGAATTCCAATGTGCTGTCGAAATAAGTGTGCACTTCTTCCGACTTGTGATATTCTCCGTCCCTGTAATAATTCTGGGAATCCCAGGTGGGATCCATCAATATCCACCTGCCGTCTGCAAAAGCGGCAGTCCAGGCGTGATTCGCCCGGTTCTCCTTCAGATTTGATGCGTTCCACGAATGCTCGGAACCGTAGAGTGCATAGCCGATCATCGTCTTCGCCGGTATTCCGGAGGCTCTCAACAAAGCTGTCGTCAGATTTGCATAACCTTCGCATACGGTTCTTCCTGTCTCGAGAGCTCCCAGCGCATCTTTCGGCCAGTTCTGCCCCTGTCGAGACAGTGCATCATAATCAAAATATAAGTTCGAAGCCACCCAGTCGTGAACAGACCGGACTTTCTGATACGGATCTGAAATCCCAGCCGTAATTTCTGCGGCTTTTGACACGATCTTTCCGTTGTCGCTCTGAACGTTTACGGAAGGCTTCAGATAATAACAGAGAGCGTCCGCCGAAACGGCCTGCTGCAGATACTTCGTCAGATTTTCATCGTAAACGGAAGAAGGGATGATTTTCCCCGATCCATTTTCGATCTTTACCGCTACGGATTCCATTCCGCCGATGATACCGTCAAAGGTTCCCTGTTCGCTGCTGCTACGATACAGCTGCACGTAATATATACCATCTTCTTTGTCCGAAAAATCATAGACCGCCACACCGTTTGTCACCTGGACCGGCTGCGCGGTATCGGGCACGCTTCCCTCCGAATTCATAAACGTCACGATCAGATAGGCGAACTGTCCGCTCTGCGGAACTTCTACTTCAAGCCGGTTCTGCTGTATTTTCAGAGAGATATCGACTTCATCGCAATAGGATGTCGAAATTTCTTCCGAAGAAAACCCGCAAACCGGAATCGGTACCGTCAACATTCCGAGGAGTAACATCACCGAGACAAACAGCGGCACTATTCGTTTCCATTTTTTTTTATATTTTAATCTCATTTCTCTCCTCCGTGCAGGATCTAAGAGTCTAAACATCCAGAGAAATCTGCTGTTCTTCCTTCCAGCCGGCGTCATCTTCGACATCCGGCAGATCCTCCAGCGATCCGATACCAAACTTTTCGAGAAAAAAGCGCGTCGTGCCGTAGAGAATAGGCCGTCCCAAGCCGCTTCCTCTGCCTCGCTCCTCCACCAGTCCTTTTTTCTGCAAACTGTCGATGACGCGCTCCGATTTCACACCACGGATCTCATCGATCTGTACCCTTGATACTGGCTGACGATACGCGATGACCGCCAGGACTTCCATCGCCGCATTAGACAGCTTTTTTGTCTTTACCGGAGTGCAGAATCTGCGGACCGCCTCCTCACATCCGGGGCTCGTACAGATCTGATAACTTCCGTCGATCCGTCGGATCATCAGACCGCCTCCGCGGCTTTCGTACTCCTCTGTCAGTTCTTCCAGAAGACGGACCGCTTCCTTCTCAGATATGCCGAAAACCCCGGCGGCTGCTCCAGCCTCCACCGGACTTCCCCATACGAAGAGAATCGCTTCCATTTCCCTTTTTATCGCTTTTTCATCCAAGAACGACCGCCTCCTTCCGGCTGATTTCCATCTCACCGTAAATATTTCGCTGGCATACGCACACGCGCTGCTGCGACAGCAGTTCCAGAAGCGTGACAAACGTCAGGACGATGTCATATATTTCTCCATCACAAGAGACGAGTTCTTCAAACGAAAGTGTTCTTTTCTCCGACAGCAGACTGCAGATTTCCTCCGCTTTTTCTTCCATGGACATCCGCTCCCTCGCCGCGTACTCATAGCGCCGCCGGACGTCTCCGATCTGCTTTTTTCGTTCGATAAAACTGCGGAAAACCCGGATAAACTGATCTGCACTGACGTCCAGCAATTCTTCCGGCTGACCGGTGTAAGGCGAGAGATCCTCTGCCGGCTTTACAAAGATGCGTTCTCCCTCTTCTTCTCTCGTACGGAGATATTCCGCCAGAGATTTGTATTTCCGATATTCCCGGACCCGTTCTGTCAGCTCCTCTCTGAGTTCCTCCTCTCCGGCGTTCCGTCCGCCGTCTCCCGCTGAGGGGAGAAGCATCCGGGACTTGATCTGGAGCAGCGTCGCCGCCAGAACCATAAATTCCGCCGCTGCCTCCGGCTTTATATATTTTCCCGATCTGACATGTTCCATGTACTGATCGGTAATCTCGGAAATATTCACATCACAGACATCCATGCCCGACTGCTCTACCAAATAGACCAGCAGATCAAAAGGGCCTTCAAATACATCCAGTCTGACTTGATACGACATCTTCGCACCTTATTCAGCCGGAAGAGTATACCGCATCACCTTCGGGAAACATTTCACTCCGTACTGCTCGCATCCAAAACACTCGAAGAACTCCGGCGCATCGGAACGTTCCACTTCCTCAAAACCGTTGGCCGCGAAGAATTCCGGAGCTCTGGCAACCAGATAGATCCGGCTTCCACCGCGCTTCCTCACTTCATCGATCACGGTATTCAGAAGCGCGGTGCCCCTGCCACCGCCCCGGTAAGATCGACTGAGGGCGATGCCATCGATGATATATTCGCCTGCCCGCAACGCGAGAGTCGAAGCACCTGCCATTTTCCCGTCCTCCATGAGAACCCAGCTTTTGACCGCATCTGTTCCTACGGGATCTTCCTCGGAAATTTCCAGCTCATTCTTTTCATAAAAGCCGTTCAGAGATTCATGATCATCGATGGCCACGATCTCATATGACGTTTTTTCGCCGTCATTTATATCTGCATCGATTTCCGGTTCAGCGCCGTCTTTTTCGTTTTTCGACGGTCGGATATTGATCTTCAGACGTTTCGGTACGATAGAAATATCCAAAGGTAGAGGCTCGCCCTTTTCACCGTCCAGATCCGTCGTCATGTCCTCTGGAGATTCGATGCGCAGACTCGGAGTCTGGAAATATATTACATTTTTATTTTCATCATGACGCCCCTGGAGCACATTTATCACCAGCGGCAGAAGTTCCACGATGTTCATCTCCTTGAATATGATGACGTCCAGAAGCCCGTCGTTAATCGATGACTGAATTCCCAGCCGGCGGAACCCCCCGGCGGAATTTCCGTTCATCACCACCATAAAGAAAATTTTGCCCGTAAAATCGATCTCCGGCGAAGAAATGGCGAACTCCACCGCTTTTAGAGATTTCACTTCGGAAAGTCCCCGCAGATAATATGCCATGATCCCCAGAGCGTTTTTCATGGTAGTATCTGTCTTCTGGCTGACATCGATTACCGGACCGATGGCCGCTACATTGACGAAGTATCTGCCATTGCACTTTCCCAGATCTGCATCCATATAGCAATCCTCTAAAGCGATAGAGAGCATTCCGTCGATATCCGTCGGAATGTCGAAGTAATGTGCAAAATCATTTGCCGTTCCCGCCGGAAATAGTGCCAGCGGTACGTGAATATCGTTTTTCATCATGGCATTCACCACGATATTTATCGTACCGTCTCCTCCAGCAGCGATAATCTTTCTATACTTCGATTCTTCGATCCCAGAAAGGAAACTCTCGATGGAAACACTGCCGTCCGCCCGCAGTGGCACGACGATCATTCCCTTTGACTGAAATTTCGCCACAATCTTGTCCAGATTGTTCTGGAACATGCCGCTTCCCGATTTCGGATTGTAAATCAGGAGTACCTTATTTTTTCCCGATAAATCGATTTTTTTGTCTTCGCTTACTGCCTGCATGTGATATTCCTCCGCACCTCGCCCATGAGGTAAAGCGATCCTGCCCACAGAACGAGGTCATAACCGGTTTTCCGCGCCTCCGCCAAAGCGATTGCTTCCGCACAGACGGGAACCGTCCATACTTCCCTTTCTCTTTTCCCGTACAGATCGAATGACAGAAATACGCCAGCCAGTTCTTCCGCTTCCATAGTCCGCGGATTCGGCACATTTGTCAGAATGAGATCTGCTCTCAGCTCCGTCAGCATCTCTGCCATCTTGTAATATTCCTTGTCTTTCAGAATCCCCGCGCACAGCAGAATTCTTCTCCCTGAAAAATGAGTCAGCACCGTGTCGGTCAGAGCACGGACGCCTGCTGGATTGTGCGCGCCATCCAGGATGACATACGGAGATGTCTCCAGTATTTCAAATCTGGCTTTCTGCACGGCTTTTTTCATTCCCTGCAGAATTTTTTCATCTGTCATTATGATACCCGCTCTGCGCATCACTTCAATCACCGAAAGTGCACAGAGAGCATTCGATATCTGATGCCTGCCATCCATGGAAATTTCCACATCCTGAAACGCCGGTTCTTTCTCATCCGGTTTGCCGCAGGGTGACAGAGCTTCCCGGAATCCGCTGAGTTCCGCATCAAAACGGGTTCCAACCAGATCTTCTCTGATATTTTTCACCCGGAACTTCGTCACATCGATCACCGGCGCCCCCAGTTCTTCCGCTCTGGCCCGGATGACTCCCATGGGACCGGCGTCCGGTACGCACACTACCGCCGGAACACCCGCTTTCAGAATGCCCGCCTTTTCCGCGGCGATAAGCTCCAGAGTGCCTCCCAGCTGCGCCGTATGATCCAGAGCGATAGAGGTGATCGCAGTCACCACAGGTTTGTCACATATATTGGTGGAATCGCCTCTGCCTCCCAGTCCTACTTCCAGAATCACAAAATCCGCCTTCTGTTCATAAAAATACGAAAGACCTATGGCGGTCACCAGTTCAAATTCCGTAGGAGATTCAAAACCTTCCGAGACCATCTGCTCCGCAGCCTTCAGACATTTTTCCGTATGACTGACCAGAGCCTCTCTGGAAATCTCCTCTCCGTTAAATTCGATGCGCTCCGTAAAATTTTCGATATACGGAGAAAAATACCCGCCGCACCGGTATCCGTTTTCTTGAAGGGCAGAGTATATATAACGGCACACGGAACCTTTTCCATTGGTGCCGGCCACATGTACGATCTTCATGTCCTCCTGGGGATCGCCGAGAAGGGACAGGAGCTTCTTCATCCGCTCCAGTCCCAGCTTCGATCCGAATACTTCAAACTCGTGGATTTTTCCGATCGCTTCTTCGTAAGTCATTTCTCTGTCATCCCATTCTCAGTATTATCTGTATTACAGTTTCTTTTCCACAATAGCCAGACGTTCTGTCACCGTCTTCAGCATTTCTTCGTATTTCGCCAGCTTTTCCCGCTCGGCGGCAATAATTTTTTCCGGAGCTTTGTTCACAAAATTCTCGTTTGCCAGCTTTCCTGAAACTCTGGCCACTTCGCCTTCCAGCTTTTTCTTTTCCTTTGTGAGACGTTCCGATTCCGCCTTATAATCCATGAGTTCATCCATGGCGATGAGAATTTCCGCATCTGTGAGGACGCCTGACATCACTTCTTCACTCACTTCTGATTTATCCGATACATAGGCTATTTCCGATACGTTTGCCTGCGTCATAATATGGCGTTCCGCTTTCTTCAGATATTCTGCCGCTTTGCCGGAAGCCGCAACGATAGCTCTCACCTTTTTGGAAGGAGCCGCCTCAACTTCCGCTCTCATATTTCTTACCGTTCTGACCGCCTCCATGGCACGTCCGATTATCGTCTCTTCCTCTTCAAAAGAGAGGGCTTCGTCATAAACCGGCCAAGGCTGGCGGATCAGGTAGCCTTTCGGATTTTCTTCCGTCACTTCATCTGTGAGTACCGGCAGACAGCTCCAGATTTCTTCAGTAATAAACGGCATTACCGGATGCAGCATCTTCAGCAGATCCTTCAGAACCTTAACCAGTACGGCTCTCGCCACCTGCTTGTCTTCTTCATCGTCACCGTAGAGTCTGCTCTTTACAAATTCGATATACCAGTCGCAGAAATTATTCCAGATCAGATCATAGACCTTCTGTGCCGCCAGAGACAGCTCGAATTTCTCCATATTCGCCGTGATTTCCGCCGCTGCCGAATTGACGGTGGAAAGAATCCACTTATCTTCATCTTTCAGCGCCAGTTTATGGATACCGTCACTGTAATCAGCCATCGGCAAGAATTTGTCGTCTTCTCCCGTGAGATTCATAATGACAAAACGTGACGCATTCCACAGTTTATTGGCAAAATTCCTGCTGGCATCCAGCTTTGCGGTGGAAAATCTCATATCGTTGCCCGGCGTGATACCGTTGATCAGCATGAACCGCAGAGCATCGGCACCGTAATTTTCGATTATCTGCAGCGGATCGATACCGTTGCCCAAAGATTTACTCATCTTCAGACCGTTTTCATCTCTCACCAGGCCGTGGACGTAAACATGCTTGAATGGTACTTCTCCCATGGCCTCGATGCCGGAGAACACCATTCTCACAACCCAGAAGAAAATGATGTCATAGCCGGTGACGAGAACACTGGTAGGATAGAAATACTTCAGATCTTCCGTTTCTTCCGGCCAGCCCAGCGTGGAGAACGGCCAGAGAGCTGAACTGAACCATGTGTCCAGAACGTCTTCATCCTGACGGAGACGCGTGCTGCCGCACTTCGGACATTTTTCCGGAGCGTGTTCTTCCACTGTGATCTCACCGCAGTCTTCGCAGTAATATGCCGGAATTCTATGTCCCCACCAGAGCTGACGGGAGATACACCAGTCACGGATATCTTCCAGCCAGTGGAGATAGATCTTTTCAAATCTCTCCGGAACGTGAATGAGATCACCCTTTTTCGCCACCTCGATGGCCGGTTCAGCCAGTGTCTTCATCTTTACGAACCACTGATCCGACAGCATCGGTTCCACTACTGTATGGCATCTGTAACATTCCCCCACAGGAATCACTTTATCCTCTGTCTCTACGAGATATCCAGACTCGTCCAGATCTCTGACGAGAGCCTTTCTGCAGGCAAAACGGTCCATACCTTCGTACTTTCCTGCCATGGAATTCATGGTGGCATCTTCGTTCAGACAGGACCATCTCGGAAGGTCATGGCGTTCACCTACCTCAAAATCGTTAGGGTCGTGAGCCGGCGTGATCTTCACCGCACCGGTTCCCTTGTCCGGATCGGGATACGGATCGGCGATGACAGGAACTTCTCTTTCTACGATCGGAACGATGACCGTCTTTCCGATCATATCCGTGTATCTCTCGTCTTCCGGATTTACCGCCACCGCACAGTCGCCAAACATAGTCTCCGGACGGGAAGTGGCCACTACCAGGCCCTCTCCGCCGTCGGCACCCCGGTATTTTACATAATAATATTTTGCGTTTTTATCCTGATGTTCTACTTCCGCATCTGACAGAGACGTCCTGCACTGCGGACACCAGTTGATCAGACGGTTGCCCCGGTAAATCAGGCCTTTCTTATACAGATTGACGAATGTCTTTACTACCGCTCTGCTGCAGCCTTCATCGAGAGTAAATCTCTCTCTTTCCCAGTCACAGGAACTTCCCAGCTTTCTCACCTGTTTTTTAATCGTTCCGCCGTATTCCTCTTTCCATTTCCAGGCTCTCTTCAGGAACTCCTCACGACCGAGATCTTCCTTTGATAATCCTTCTTCTTCGCGGATTTTTTCCACGACTTTCACTTCCGTGGCGATGCTGGCGTGATCGGTGCCCGGAACCCACAGAGCATTGTAACCCTGCATTCTGCGGAAGCGGATCAGCAGATCCTGAAGCGTCTGGTCCAGCGCATGTCCCATGTGAAGTTTGCCCGTGATATTCGGAGGCGGCATCACGATGGTAAACGGTTTTTTCGATTTATCTTCGCCGGGAGCAAACGCACCGTTTTCCTCCCATTCTTCGTAAATCCGGGTTTCGAATTCCTTCGGATTATATGTCTTCGCTAAATTCTTCGGCATATCTGAAAATTCTCCTTCGTTCTGAAAATTGCTTTTACCTTAACTAATTAATTTTACTATAAATGCGCTTAAAAAGAAATATCACACTTTACCCGAACCGTCGTCAAATTCGCTGCGAAGTCCTTCAAAGTCGCAGACACGTATCCTGCGGTATCCGGTGGATATGTAGCCTTTTTTCCGGAACTCGTCGAGAATCCTGCTGACCGTGACTCGGTTCAGGCCGAGACAGACAGACAGCTGATCGTGAGAGTAGGGAAGTGTATGGTTTATAATATTGCGAGGCGGATTGTCTTCTTTCGTCTCCTCATAGAGATAACTTGCTACTCGCTGCCGGCTGTCAAACATGGCGATGCGTCTGATATGACGTGTCAGAGAAACATTCGTTCCCGTAAGATGCAGAAGAATGGCTCTCAGCAGTTCCTCCGACCTGGTGATATAGGGAAACAGATCCTGCACCGAACAGCTCACCACCGTAACATCGTTTACAGCCGATACCGCCGTCTTTGCCTCCGCGAAGCCCACAAAAATGTCTTCGCCGATCAGACGGCCTTTCCCCATAATCCGGAGCGTCAGTTCACGGCCCGACGCATCTGAGCAGTAGACGCGCACGCGGCCCGCCTCCACCAGATAGAGACGTTCGCTTCCGGGGATTTCCTGGCGTATCATCTCTCCCGGCGCATAATTTTTTCTCATTCCGCACATTTCAAAGTACGGAAACAGGTTATCCGGAATAATTACATCCATTTTTTTGCCTCCTGACGAGAAAATCGTAGCATAAGCTACAGAAAAACACAATTCCTCCCTCTATAATTATCATACAAATAGAACGTACGCTAATGATCAGGATGCGGATGCAGAGAGGAGAATACTATGGCCACATATACAGCAGCTGACAAATTTGCAAATTGTTTCGTATGTAGTCCTACGAATCCCAAAGGACTTCATCTTAAGATCACACAGGAAGACAACAAAGCCCGTGCGGAAATCGTGCCCGAAGATTATATGTGCGGTCTCAACGGACTGATGCACGGAGGTTTTTCCCTCATGCTCATGGATGAAGTGATGTATTACGCAGTGGATGCTTACGGTGTAGACAGCGTTACGCTCCATTCAGACTGCGATTTTAAAAATCCTGCAGTCATCGGCCATAAGCTGGTAGCCGAAGCATGGGTCAACAAGAGAGAAGGCAAGAAGTTTTACACAGAGGGCGTTCTGAAAGACGGCGATACCGTTATCGTGACAGCTACAGGACTCTATTACGAGATGGATATGTCTGTTTTTCTCACAAACGACAAAGAGAAATAAAAGGCGCATGTTACATTACTCACTCTTAACATATATGAGCCTGCCGGCGGAACCGGAATTTTCCCGGAACCGCCGGCAGGCGCTTTTTTGTCATCCTCCTTCAGCGTCTGCACTATCCGGAGTGCAGCCCCTACCGGGCGTCCTCCGGCCGGTCTCCGTCGTCACTTTGAAGCGAAATATTTCTTCAGAAAGGATTTTCTGTGTATGGCACACAGGCCGCTGCGTTCCAGTCCTTCATAATGCGCTTTCGTTCCGTAACCCTTGTTGCTGTCAAATGCATAGCCGGGATATATTTCGTGATACTTCACCATCATCCGATCCCTGGTCACCTTTGCCACGATAGAGGCTGCTGCCACTGATACGCTTTCCGCATCTCCCCGGACAATGCCTGTCTGAGGTATATCGATCTCCGGCAGAGTCAGCGCGTCGATAAGAATATGATCCGGCGTGATCGCCAGGTTTTGCACGGCCTCCGTCATCGCTTCCTTTGTAGCTTCGAGAATATTGATGCGATCGATGACTTCATTGTCGCGCATACCGATGCTCCAGGCCACCGCTTCCCGGAGAATCATCTCATACAATTCTTCTCTCCGCTTTTCAGACAGCTTCTTTGAATCATTGACGCCGAGAACGCTGAAATCCTCCGGCAGAATGACGGCAGCTGCCACCACCGGCCCCGCCAGAGGCCCTCTGCCCACCTCGTCAACGCCTGCGATATATCTCACCGCTCCCCGTTCGTTTCCATTTTTATACAGTTCCTTCTCCATCCTGCTCATCCGGATCAGATCTTCTTTCATCTTCTCCAGCCGTTCCGCTTTCGTCATGCCTCTCCTTCCTCTCCTCGCAGCGCTCCAGTGTTATGCGTCCGATCCTGCCTCCCCGGAATTCATCCAGTACGGTCTTCGCCGTCCGCTCATAATCGATACGCTTGCCCGGAAAAATGAAGCCTCTCTTCCTGGCGATCTCTTCCATGGCTTCCAGCGCATCTCCGCTGATATTTTCCACTTTATACCGGGCTTCCAGAAGTTCGCTGTAATCTTTCAGCAGAACCCGGATCAGTTCGAGACAGAGCGTCTCCACATCGAGAATCTCATCGCGAATGGACCCGCAGAAAGCCAGATTCAGTCCCACATCGGGATCTTCAAACTTCGGCCAGAGAATTCCCGGCGTGTCCAGAAGCTGCATGCCGTTTTTCAGAGTGAGCCACTGCTTGCCTCTCGTCACTCCCGGTCGGTCTCCCGTCTTTGCACTCTTTCTGCCCGTCAGCTTATTGATCAGCGACGACTTTCCCGCATTCGGGACACCGACGATCATCAGGCGCAGCGGACGTTTTCTCACCGATTCCCTGTCCCGGTCCGCTTTGATCTGATCGAGATATCTGTAAATCTGACCGATGCCCGTACCGGCACTGCAGTTTACGGCCACCGCATATGTTCCGTCTGCTGTCAGTTTTTTTCTCCAGGCCTCCGTCTGACCGTCGTCCGCCAGATCGATTTTGTTGAGCACGACGATCCTCGTCTTATTCTTCACCAGGTCGTCTATGATAGGATTCCTGCTGGAAACGGGAATCCGCGCATCGATGACCTCGATGACAGCATCCACCAGCTTCAGATTCTCCTGAATCATCTCTCTTGTTTTCTTCATATGTCCGGGGTACCAGTTGATCCCCGCTGCAAACCGTCTGCTCTCGCTGTCCATCTCAGAACCGTCCTTTCCTGCACCCGCTTTTCTTTCTGCCGTCTCGGCGTCACCCGCTTCCGCAGACCGCCGCTTTTCTTCCTGAAAATTATCGTAATATTATACACCATATTCCGCCTCCGCACCACATCGGGAGATCATTCCGGTGTTTCTTCTTTTTTCAATTCTCTTTTCGTACTTCCGGCTGTTTTTTCCGTTATCCTTCATCACAAATCCTCCCGATTGCAGGAATTTTCCCGCAGATCATGTATAATATCAGATGTGAGAAAGAAACACGAAAGGAGATTTGAAATGACGAGAGTCATCCGCGCAGAAAAACAGACAGAAAACAGATTTTTAAATATGTACAGGCTGACCGTTACGCACCGGAACGGAGAGGAGGGTTCGTATTACGTGGCCTCCCGCTCCGAAGAAATCGAAGGCATCACCGCCCTGGAGCACCTGCTCAAGCCCGCCGGCGTCATGCTGTTCGGCATCTACAGAGAAAGCGAATCGGCGGTTCCCCGGCTGGTGCTGGAACGACAGTTCCGCTATCCCGTCGACGATTACGTCTACGAGCTTCCCGCAGGACTGATCGAAAAAGGAGAATCTCTGACAGAAGCCGCAAAAAGAGAAGCTTTTGAAGAGACCGGCCTGATTTTTGAACCGGTGTCTTCCGATGCATTTTCCCGGCCGTTTTACATGAGTCCCGGCATGACAGACGAAGCCTGTGCCACAATTTACGGTTACTTCAGCGGAGAGCCCACCAGCATTCACGAAGAGGAAGACGAAGATATTCAGGTCGTCCTGGCAGACCGTGAAGAATGCCGCCGGATCCTCGCCGAAGAAAAAGTCTCTATCACCTGTGCCTATCAGCTGATGCATTTCATCGGCTCCGAAGATCCTCTGGCATTTTTAAAAGACGAAAAGCAGGCGGAACGATAATCCCCGGCCGCCTGCCGCATCAAAAAATGACGATAAATGAAACAAATCCGGCCGCCGTAAATATTTTCCCCGGCGGCCGGATTTTTTATCTGCAGCTCTACGCTTCTCCAAAGGACCGGCCTGTCTCTCCCGGCATTCCGGAAAAATCACTTCAATACGATCCTGTCCTTTTTCTCATCGTAAACAAACTCTGTGCCGTAGCGGCGGCTGTATTCCGTCAGATTTTCAGCAATTTGACGCGCTGTTTCGGCAGAAGCCGGATACGGCAGTCCTCTCTGCAGCGGATTTTCCCTATCCATGCCGAGATCGAGAGGTATCAGACTGAAAGAGAGTTCTCCGTTCTCCAGATCAAACTGCACCAGACAGTTCTCCGAAAACCGGCGTTCCGCATTGAACCCGATAAAATTCCCCTCGCTGTCTTTTGCGCGGTTGGAATGGAGATCGGAAGGACGGCTGTCGATGCTGTAGCCGTAGCTCTCGTACATCTCCGGAGCGATGATCGACTCTCCCGCTTCGAATTCCATCAGCAGACTGCCCAGATTGTAAAAAATCGGGCGGCCCCTGTAGATTTCCACACCGCGCAGAAAATGAGCGCCATGACCGATCACCGCATCGGCGCCGGCGTCGATGGCGTCCCGTGCGATTTTCTCGATAAATTCCGGCGGCTGCTGTGCATACCAGTTTTCCGCCACACCCTCGTGAGTGTGGAGACTGAACAGCGTCAGATCCGAACGGCGGGATGCATCCCGGATACTCTTCAGAATCTCCTCCGCATCCTTTTCATGAACATACGTGCGGACATAAGCCCTGTCTCCCCGTTCGATCTGCAGCGCCCCTTCATACATCGATCCGAAGCGGAATGTTCCTTCCGCAAAAGGCTCCCACGTTTCGACGCGTATCCCTTCAAGAGCGCTGGCCCGGGTACCCAGCATCTCATCGATCCTGGCCAGCTGCTCAAATTCCTTTTCCGGGAGCACATAAGAACGGTACCAGCGCAGCGGATTCGATCCCGGGCGGGCTACAACTCCCGCTCCCCCGTCGCTGGCGGCAAACACTTCCGATCTGGTGGAAGATGTAGCTACAATGCTCACGCGGCCCGAAGGAGTGTCCAGAAATTTCGGAAGACGCGCCTCCCTGAGACTTCTTCCCAACCCGCACGGAATCAGGTTCCTGTCTTCCGCGGCCTTCATCGTGTCCAGAACTCCCTGCCAGCCGTAATCTCCGGTATGATTGTTGACGAAAGACAGCATGCGGATATTTAAGGATGCGAACTCATCCAGCAGCGACGGCCGGACAGACGTCATATATCCCCGGCCTGCCGCAGGCGGAGTCTCCGGATTCGGGGTACAGAATTCCGCATTGGTGAATACACCGTCAGCAGACAAAAACAGATCCACCAGCTGAGGATCCAGACGGTTCCTCAGATTTCTGCTGGAGAAAAGAGAATCTCCGCAGGCGATAAAACGCATAATCTATTACCTCACTTTCCTGTTTTTAATTATTTGTTCCTGTTCCTTAAAAAGGGACTGTCATCCCTCGCCGTCTCACAGCCCAGGACAGACAATCCCTCTTGCCATTTCTTTTTTATATTTCTGAAGTCATCTCTGAATTCTCTGCAGAAACTGGCGCGTACGCTCTTCTCTCGTATTCAAAAAGATTTCCTGCGGAGTACCCTGTTCCAGAATCCGTCCTTCGTCGAAGAAAGCCACCTGATTCGAAACTTCCCGGGCGAAATTCATCTCGTGAGTGACGATAATCATCGTCATCCCGTCCTTCGCGATAGATCGTATGACATCCAGGACACCGCCCACCATCTCCGGATCCAACGCGGAAGTCGGCTCGTCGAAAAGCATGACCTTCGGACTGATGGCCAGCGCCCGGGCGATGCCCACACGCTGCTGCTGTCCTCCGGAAAGCTGATGCGGATAATACCCTGTACGATCGCCCAGACCGACGCGGTTCAGTTCCTCGAGAGCAATTTCCTTCGCTTCTCCCTTGTCTTTTTTCTGAACGACTATCAGCGCTTCCATGACATTTTCCAGCGCTGTCCGGTGCTTCAGGAGATTATACGACTGGAATACCATCGCCGTGCTGCGGCGCAGATTCAGGATGTCCGCCCTGGAGGCCCGTGCCGCATCCACTCTGATATCGTCGAGAATGATCTCTCCTTCGTCGGCAGGCTCCAGAAAATTGATCGTGCGGAGAAACGTCGATTTCCCGGATCCGCTGGCACCGATGATGCTTACGACCTCACCGTCCTGCACTTCCAGATCGACACCGCGCAGCACATGATTCTCTCCGAATGATTTATGAATGTTCCTGAGCTGTATCACTGACTGCCACCTCCCGATCCAGAATATTAAATTTCTTCTCCAGTTTTCTGACGATAAATTCAAAAATCAGGCAGATCACCCAGTAAAGCAGAGCCAGACCGATATACGCCTCAAAAAAACGCATATTGTTTCCGGCGACCACTTTCGCTTTTCCCATCATATCCATGACGCCGATAGCGTAAGCCAGAGATGTCGCTTTTACCAGATTGATAAAACTGTTTCCCAGATTCGGGATCGCCACGATCATCGCCTGAGGCAGTATGACGCGCCGCATCGTCTGTCCTCCCGTCATGCCCATGGAATGCGCCGCCTCGATATCTCTGCGGTCCACGGAGAGAATGGACGCCCGGATCGTTTCCGCATTGTACGCAGCTTCGTTGAAAGAAAAGGCCGCAAATGCGAAAATGATGTTTGAAATGCCGCTGATGTTAAACTCCGTTCCGAAGTTATAGTTGATCACGCGCAGCAGCATCGGTATTCCGTAATAGGATAAGAAGAGCTGTACCAGCAGCGGAGTCCCCCGGATAAAAGAAATATAGACTGTCGCCAGCTGGGCCAGTACCGGAATCTTCTTCAGCCTCAGCACTGCCAGGACGAAGCCGAACAGCAGACCCAGCAGACCCGCGATCACGGTGATCAGCATGGTGATCGGAATGTTCGGAATGATAGCCAGAATGGAATCCCAGATGACGGAGGGTTTAAATAACTGTTCCATTGATCTGCCGTCCTTCCGTTAATCCATCGGTATATAATCTTCCCCGAAATATTCGATGCTCAGTGCGGATAGAGAACCGTCCGCTTTCATCTCAGCGATCTGCTCATCAAAGAAATCTCTCAGTGCCGTATCGGTCTTCGAGAACAGCAGCCACGCTTCCGGCTTTTCGATTTCATCGGCGTTCGGAATATCGTAGACGTTGAAATTGTAACCGTATTCCTTCGTCACGCCGGACACGTACGTCGTATTGTAGATGCAGGCGTCATAGCGGCCGTTGTTCAGGTCGATGAGAGCTGCGCTGGCATCCGCATCCGTATACTGGATGTCGATCGGATTGTCCGAATGCTGTTCATTGTAGGATTCCATAAACAGCGCGTTTGCACGTCCGGCCCCTGCAGGCACTTTTTTGCCGCCCAGATCTTCCACCGTCTTGATGTCGGTATTTCCTTCCGCCGTAATCAGCGCGATCTTACTGCGGAAATAAGGCTCGGAACTCAGCAGATACTTTTCCTCGCGCTCCGGTTTCTTGGAGATGTTGCCTACGATCAGATCGTAACGGCCCGCATCGAGCCCGACGAACATCGATTCGAATTCCGTAATTTCGAACTGAAGATCGATATTATTCTTTTCGGCAATCTGTTTCAGCATATCGACTTCCAGACCGGTCAATTCCCCGTTTTCATCCTGATAGTTGAAAGGCTTCGGAGAAGCGCTGATTCCAACCGTCAGAGACTGCGGAACGGAACTTCCATCCGCTGAAGTATTTTCGGCGGAACCGCCTCCGCCGTTTCCACAGGCGGTCATGCCGCACACGAGCACGACAGCCATGACGATGAGAAGAATATTTCTGCATTTCCTCTTCATAAAAATCTTCCTCACTTTCGTATAATTTCTGTCTTATCCTTTGCTCATCCGCAAATTATAAAAATTATACCCTTTTTCTTTGCCGCTGTAAAGTGATATAATGATAAAAAACCATCTCACCGTCCGGGCCGGTCTTCTCTGCGTCATCTTTCGCATCCCGACCTCATAATATACTGTCAAAATCCGCTTTTCTGACCGCAATTCCCGCCTTCTCGGCTTCCCGCAGCAGCCTGCGGTTTTCCTCGTTCATCTCGCCGAATTCGTCATCCTCCAGACAGCAGATCACCCTGCCGCACGTTTTCATCACGAGAAGTGCCTCTTCATATGCAGTTTCGCTGATCCTGGCATAAGGTTTCTCGGAGATCACCCGATCAGCCAGCATCCGCGCCAGTTCATAATCGATATCATTGCGGTGGAGAACGCCTGCGGCAAAAGAAACACCCCGCCGGTTCAGCTTCCGGAACACCGCAGATCCGCTCCCGCCGCCGGCGATGACGAAAATCTCCGGCACCCAGCCCGACCCGGACTCTTTACTCTCTTTCTTCCTGCCCGGAAAAGCATCCTCCTCTTCTCCGTGAAACCGCGCCCTGCCGGTTTCCTCGTCTTCGATTTTCGCCGGATTTTTCATCTCCACCGAGCCGAAAATCTCACTGTAATATCCGTTGTCCAGATCGTACAACTGCCGGATGTATTCTTCGGTCAAAATCTCCTCCGGTGTTCCGTACCGGTCGGCTCTTCCGTCTCTGACGCAGAGAATATAGTCCGACACCTTCTGAGCCAGCTCCAGCTCGTGAAGAGACATGATGACCGTAACGCCCCGCCTCTCCACCAGCCCCCGCAGAATCTGAAAGAGTTCGAGTTTATACCTGATATCCAGATACGATGTAGGCTCGTCCAGAATGATCAGCTCCGGCTCCTGACAGATCACCCTCGCCAGAAGGACCCGCTGCTGCTGTCCGTCGCTGACACTCCGGAATTCCCTGTCCGCATAATCTTCCATATCGACAGCCCGCAGCGCCTCCCTGACCTTCTTCCTGTCATCCTGCGACAGAATCCCCAGCCTTCCGGTATACGGATAACGGCCTGCCGCAGCCATCTCCGCACACGTCATCAGTTCCGGCCGCACGCGCTCCGTCAGAACTGCCGCCATTTCCTCAGCCAACTCTCTGCGGCTTATGAAATCCGTATTCCTGCCCTTCAGAAATACGGCTCCGCCGCTCTTTTTCAGCTGACCGGCGATACTCCGGAGAATCGTCGATTTTCCGCTGCCGTTCGGACCGATGAGCGTCAGAATCTTTCCGCGTTCCAGTCTGAATCCGATATTCCGGATCAGAGGCTCTCTGCCGTATCCCGCCGACAGCTGCTCCGCTCTGAAATAATACTGTTTTTCGTTTTCACTCATGTTCCGTCACGTTCCGCCTTTCTGTCACGTTCCTTCGGTATACAGGCCCAGACCTTCCGGACCGCTCTGCGCACGGCGCGGCTCCTGCTTTCCAACCGTCCCGCTCTCCGGCATTCTCCCGGATCTTCAGCCTTCAATTCCTGGAGATCAGTTTTCTCTGCGCTTCCGGATCATCACCCAGATCACCACAGGAGCTCCGAATACGGCCGTCACCGCACTGATACTCATCTCGGTTGGAGCGAATACCGTCCTGGCGATGAGATCACAGAACAGACAGAAAACAGAGCCTCCCAGAAAACACGCCGGGATGATCAGAAGCGGCTTCGCGGTATTCATCATATAACGTACCAGATGAGGCACGGCGATGCCCACGAAAGACACCGGTCCGGCAAATGCCGTGACACAGGCGGAGAGAATGCTGGAAAGCAGAATGAGAATCACCCGGAACAGACGGATATTCACTCCCATACTCTGCGCATAACTCTCCCCCAGCTGATATGCACCCAACGGCTTGGAACAGAAAAAGACAGCCGCAGAAGCTGCCGCCACCGCCGCCGTCATGACACCTGCATTCTCCCAGCTGATGCCGGAAAAGCTGCCCATGGACCAGTTGTGCAGGTTTACGATATCGGCATCATCCGCAAAAGTGACGATAAAATCCGTGACTGCAGAACAGATGTAGCCCACCATCACCCCGCAGACCACCAGCAGAGACGATGTACCCACTTTTCCGGAAATCAGCAGCACAAAGAGCATCGTGAGCAGGGAACCGACAAAAGCAGCGCCGATCAGAACCCAGGAAGAGGACTCCAGCCCCCGCTTCAGAAGAAAAATCATCGTGACAGCCACCGTCATCTTGGCTCCCGATGAAATCCCGAGAACAAACGGACCTGCGATGGGATTCCGGAAAAAAATCTGCATCAGGAATCCCGCCAGCGCCAGCGCGCCGCCCAGCACCGCCGCCGCCACGATCCTGGGCAGACGGATTTTCCATACGATCCCGTATTCCATATCTTCGCCGGAAGAGCCGGAAAACAGAATCTCCGCGATTTCGCCTACCGACAGATGAACACTTCCTGCATTGATATTCCATATGAAAAAAAGGACAAACAAAAAGAGCAGTATGCCGTAACAGACCGCATATCTGATGCAGCGCATTTTCTCTCCGCGGGTCTTCCGCACTCTTTCCGCTTTCATCTCCATAACCGCTCCTTCTGCGTGCTTCCGCCAGCCGTGAAAGATAAATTCCGCGAGCCTGCGGAGACGGCCCCGGAACCTCTTTTCCGGACAGATTCCGTCTTTTACTTCAATTTATATAAAAATTCCATTCCGTCTTCTCTACCGCTGTACATCTGATACAGATCATACACCATCGTCCCCGATTCCGACGTCTCCTGATACATGTTTTTTCCGGTGCAATACACATGACCTTCCTTTACCGCCTTGAAATCCCCCAGAAGCTCACTTTTCTTCAACAGCTCTTCCACCGTGTCCAGTTCGCCGTCCACCGTGGAATTGTAGATCAGATAATCCGCGTCCCGGGCGGCGGCATAAAAATCTTCCATCTGTATCGTCTCCGTCGTGGAGGCCTTTCCATCATCGACGTCCGTGCCTTCAAAGATATATTCTCCACCGGCCATTTCGATCATCTTCGATACATAATCTCCCGGCTTTCTCACGTTGACACCTCCGGAAGCGGTGATATAAAAGAAGGCCGTCTTCTTTCCTTCTTTATCGCTATCTCCTTCTGCGGCAGCCACAGCCGCTTCCATCTTTTCCGTCTGCTCCCTGAAAGCAGCCTCCGCCTCCTGCTCGTGACCCGTCAGTACACCGTACAGCTTAATCCACTCGCTGCGTCCCAGAGGATGCTCCTCATAACTGGAATAATCTACCAAAACTGGTATGCCGTTTTCCTCCAGCTTTTCCTTCACTTCAGGCGTATGAAAAATCATTGTGGATTCCACCGCGAGAGTGCATTTCTGCTGTAGAATCAGCTCGTAATCCGGCATATTGTACTTTCCCGCATAAAGAATCCTCCCTTCCTCCACAGCATTTCTCGCCTCTTCGATATACCAGTCCGACGCCTTTTTTCCCGTCAGCGCCACCGCATCCGTCGCGCCGATCTTACAGAAATGATCCATCGCAGCCGCAGCTGCCAGATAGATCCTGCTGACCGGCTGCTGAAGCACGGTGATCTCCTCACTCAGTCCCCCGGGCACGCTCGTCCCTTCCGGAAGCAGAAGGAAAACACTTCCGTCGGAAATGCGTATCAGCCTGCCGCCGTTATCGAGATAATCCACGGAAAACTCCGAAGCGTAAGAGATTTCCATACTTCCCGTTATTTTCAGTCCGCCAGTCATCTCCGAAGAAGCAGCCGGACTCTGTGCGGACAGATTCTCTCTGCTGTCTTCTGCCGCACACCCTGACAAAAAAGTCAGACAGATTAATGAAAATACGAGACAGAGAGAGACTGCCACTGCCGGATAACGTCTTCTCTCGTTCGTCTCTGCCGATTTCTTCTTTTTTATCTTCATCATCGCTGCAACACTCTCTCCGCCGCAGTCAGCCGCCCGTGGCTTCCGGGGCCACAACCCGCTTCTCTGCGGACATCGTCATCATCGAATTCATTGAAATTTCAACAAGATCGTTTATCGTCTATGTACACTTTTATTTTGCCAGCTATCGGGAATTTTTCTTTTTTCCGATTCTGCGGCCCATCAGCACGCCGGCAGCGACAGCCGCCAGCACGAGCACAACGATGACTGCGATGACCGCCGCGTCAACTCCGCTGTCCTGTTTTTCCTCATCCTCCGCCGCTGTCTCACTTTCTCCCTCCGATGCGATTCCGGAAGAATCGATCTTCAGCGTATATTCGATCTCATGAGGCGTTCCCATAGCCGTCGTATCGGCGATGACAGAAAACTCCTCGTCGAAGACATTCACCGGTATCTCGAACACCGAATTTCCGTCTTCATTGACCGGTGTATACTGAACACCGTCCACGATCATATAATCATAATTCGGACTGCTCCACTCGATCCTCACCGTCGCACATCCGTCTTTTACAATGAGTTCCGCAGGGCTCTTCACCGACGCCTTGCCGCCTCCGCCGAAAAGAGTCACGCCGACGCTGTAAGTGCCGTCTTCCGCCGCAACAGGCATACTCTGTGCACTGGCAGGCAGATACGCCGCAAAGACAAACGATATCATCAGAAACACCGATACCGCAGCAGATAATCGTTTCATTCTCATTTTACTTTTACCTCCTGAATAAAAAGCTGACTGATACTCCGGACTTTTCACCGCCGCACTCTCATGCATCTCCCCACGGAAAATATTGCGTTTTTCCGCTGTCCTCTTTTCAAAGCGTGACAGCAATTTTCCCATCTTCCGGAACGCAATGGAAATAAGGCAATAAAAAAGCCCTTTTAACGTCAGTAAAAGGGGGGCACACGAAAAACAGCAGACAAAAAACCCGGCGGAATCCGGTATATCTTCCCGTCCGCGCTCCGATTTCCTGTTTGCCTGATTTAAGCGTACGACCAGTTACTCGTGGCCTGAGACGGTGCAGCCGTCTCTGTACAGACGACAGGCAGGTCTCCTGACTCAGAGGTCGCCGCAGACACACATCCTTCCCGGTCTCCCAGTGGACTTCCGCCGAAGCAGCCGGCATCCGCTCGCTCAATACAGTGACGAGTTCGTGCGGGATTCTCACCCGCTTCCCTTTTCAACAGCCTGTAGGGCGCAGATCGCAGTTTCTCACGATTTCCGCCTCCCGCAGCTGTCACCTGTCCTCTATCGATTTCATGCTCCGGAACCGGACCCCGCTTTTTCAGCCGGCCTGTCCGCTTCCGTCGCTTTTCACATCATAACACACATCCGCACACGCAACAAGTCACTCGGCTCCGCCTTCATTCTGCCCGGACACCTCCCGCTCCGTTCCGCCTACCTTCCGGATTTCTCCGGTATCTTCCGCCGCACCGTCCTGCGCCATACTCCGCGCCTGATCATAGAGAAAACGCTTGCGGTACTTGATACCGGAATACCGCTGAATCCTGCGCAGATAGATGACATCGTACGCCCCGCCCGCGGCTCCTGCTACGGGAATTCCCTGGAGAAACTTCATGTACAGAAGTTCTTTCGACAATTCGGCCGATGCTTCCCTGATGGCCTCTCCGGAATCATATCCCTCAGGAAGTGTGCCCTCCTTTATGAATCGGTCTGACTCCCGGTTGACCTTTTCCAGATTTTCGCCGTAAACGAACGCTCCGCGGATCAGGAGAAGAATCCAGTAACGTTCCTCTTCCGATTCATACGAATAGCCATAACTGAGAGCCAGTTCGTACATATTCTTCAGCACGACGGCCACGAAAATAGGAATGTCCGGAAGCCCGATACCCAGAAGTCCCAGGCCGATGCCCTCCACTCCGCTGATGGCAAGATTCTTCGCACCGGCCTTTCCCGCATTCCGAGAAAACGTCCGCAGACCCCTCGTACCTTTTTTCACATCGATAGCGTAAGAATTGATGATGAAATCCTCCTCCATCGTCTCCCTGCGGTATGTCTTTTCGATAAATGCCGTACCTTTGTGAAAGACCACGGAAAAAGCCTTGCTGAAGGCAGCGTCCAGCGTCGACTGCAGCTTCTCCGGCACTTTATCTGCCAGCAGACGGTTCAGCGCGCTGTCTTTCTTCTCTCTGCGTTCCTCCAGAAAATTCTCTTCCTTCTTTTTCACCAAATCCCATTCTTTTTTCAGAGCCTTTTTCTTTTCTGAAGCTCTCTTCATTTTCGCCATATATCTGCATCCTCCTTTCATCTTTTCTCCGTCTCCGGGTGTCCCTGTCCCGTGCCGCTCTGCAGAATGCAGCAGAACATTTCTCACTCTTCCTGGAAATCCCGGAAACTCATAATCTCTTCCGCACAGTCGCCGAACATCTTCAGGATTCCCCCGAGCTGTCCCCAGGATGCCTCCGCCGGTCTGACCCGGTATCCCAGATATTCCAGTTTCTTCTTCAACTGCTTTTTTCGCGGCTCACCGAAGAATTCCTCCTGAAAAGCGAATTCCAGCGGCAGAACGGCGATTTCGCCGATTCTCCGTTCTCTTGTTAACAGAGCTGCAAAATCTTCTTCCTCCGAGAAAAAACGTCCCGGAACTCGTTCCTCCAGGCGACAGATCAGTTCTTTCAGAATCGATTTTTCTTTTTCCGACTCTCCGAAACCGGTCAGAAGAACTGCCGTGTTTTCCCGGCGCACATCGGGCAGTTCCGCTGCCAGCACGCCAGCCGCCCTTCCGATATCCTCCTGCGAAACCATCAGCGGCCTGCCTGCCTTTGCGACTGTGTAACAACCGCAGGCGATGCGAGCCTCTACCTCCTCCTTCACCTGCCGGTACTCCCTGCAGTCCGTCAGATAAAGAGGCAGTACGCAGACCTGCATAAACCCGTCCGATCTGACACGTTCCAGAGCCTCCTGAACATCGTCCGTCCTCACACCGGTCTTCTGACGCAGCCTGCGCCGCACGTCACGGTCAGCAAAAGCCCGATACACAGCGGCCGGCGCAAACCGTTCCTGCAGATAAAATTCCGCAGCTTCCACGGCTTCACGCAGCTGATTACCGTCCGTCGTCCCGCTGCTCACAGACAGAACCGCTCTTTGATATTCCTTCATACTCATTTCCTCTCTTTTCGCCGCCTTCGTTCCGGATTCCCGCCGGCTGCGGCGCACTTCCTTTTCCGCAAGTCCCTTCCTATCCCTGTATCCTGCTTACTATTACAATACCCAATTTTGCTTTGCCCGTCAAAACAAAATAAATATGTCCTCACATCCCTCAAAATGGTCTTTTCGATCTGACAAATCTCCCAAAAAGCCACTTCAACCGAAATTATTTCGGTTTTTCAATTATTTTAAAATTTATACAGATATTGTAAATTGATCGTTTTTTCCTCTTTTTCAGCCAAAAAAAATACATCCGTTTCCCGCTGATTTTTCCTGTTCCGGAGCATTTTCTTCGTTTACATATGGTCGTCCTTTTTTCATTATTGGAATTTTTTTACATACGCTGAAACCCCCATAACCATGGGAATTGTTACAGTTCTGTAACATTAAAAAATTTTTTCAAAAAACGTGCAAAAAAGGCTTGCTTTTTATCTCCGATAAGTTTATATGTATCTTGAACTTATTATTCGTTTTAACTCATTTCAAGTTTCAACTTCAAGAGCAACTTATGCCGAAAGTTGCTCTTTTCCATTTTTTGTTAGCGAATTTTTAAGATTTTTTCTTAATTTTCTTAAGAAATCCTTAAATTATTTCGGTTCGATTTCACCGCTTTATGCACCCCGACACTTTTTTATTCGGCGCGCTGCATCCTTTTTTCCCGGATTTTCTTCAAAAACATTGAAAAACCGCGATTCCATTTTTCGTTGAGCCGGCATATTTTTTCTCTCTGCCATCATATTTCATCTTTCGATTTGTGCCGGGAACACAAAAAATGAAAAAAGGGACCCCCCGCTGGGGATCCCCTTGAGAATTTCTGTCGTTCTCTTAATTTTCTTCCTTGACTTTAATCTTGGCAGCCTTACCTGTTCTCTCTCTCATGTAGTTCAGCTTCGCTCTTCTTACAGCGCCGCGCTTAACGACTTCGACCTTTTCGATCATCGGAGAGTGAATCGGGAAAGTCTTCTCGACGCCTACGCCGGAAGAAATCTTTCTTACCGTGAAAGTCTTGCCGAGACCGCCGTTCTGAATCTTCAGAACAAAGCCTTCGAACATCTGAACTCTCTCTCTGTTGCCTTCCTTGATCTTGATGTATACCTTTAAAGTATCACCAACGCCGAATTCCGGAAGATCGTCTCTCTTATAATCCTGTTCAATTGCTTCGATAATATTCATCTGTATCCTCTTTCTCTTGGAACGTTCTTGATATGAACAGAGACAACATATATCCATATATGCCGCATCCCGCTTCGTCTCTGTGCGCGCCCCGTGCGCGCCATATCAGCGGACCGCCCGTAATACCGCAATATAATACCACAGATCGGAGCGTAAATCAATCATTTTTTACACCGATTTTCCGCCAGCGGCAGTTCTCCTGCCTCATGCCCGCGGATGAGTCCTGTCGTAAACTTCTTTGATCCGGTTTTTCGTCACCGTCAGATATATCTGTGCCGTCGTGGCGTCTTCATATCCCATGAGTTCCTGTATGGATTTGATGTCCGCACCGTTCTGCACCATGTGTACGGCAAAAGAATTCCGCAGAATCTGCGGCGTCAGTTTCTTTTCAATCCCCGCCTGTTTTGCGCAGGCGCGCACGATCTTCCACAGACCCTGGCGAGTCAGCCGCTCTCCGTGAAAATTCATGAAAATATATTCCTGATGGGAAATCCGCCTCTCTTCACCGCCGCCCGGCTCCGCCGTACCGCTTTCATCTTCCGCCGCCCGCTGCTCCGCTTTCCGTTTCAGATGCGCTTCGATCAGTCTGGGGCGCGCTTCGTCGAGATACCGCTCCAGAGCCTCCCTGCAGGGGCGCCCCAGCGGAATGATTCGCGCCTTTCCGAATTCACCAGTGCACGTGATAAAACCGATGCGGAAATTGACATCGTCCATTTTCAGGCTGGCGATTTCCGTAACCCGGATTCCCGTACCGTACATCATCTCCAGAATCGCTCTGTCGCGGATTCCCTTCACCGAATCGTCAGGCGCCGAAAGAAGAGCCTCCACTTCTTCGATACTCAGATATTCGATCTCTTTTTTCTCCATCCGCGGAGTTCTAATATTATTCGCCGGGTTCTCACCGAAAACGCCCTCTGTCGTGAGAAATGCACAATAAGAACGCACGGAAGCCAGTTTCCGCTGAACCGTCGAAACCGCTCTGCCGCTGTTTTTCAAGGCAAATGCGTACGACGAAATATCGGCTCCCGAAATCTCCTCCGGACGCGAAATCCCCTGCTCCCTCAGGTAATGGTGAAATTCCGAAATATCTCTTCTGTACGCCGCCAGCGAATTCTTCGCCATATTTTTTACATTTTTCAGATAATCCGTGTATCTCTCCAGATAAGTGTCCATAATCTCTTCTCCGACCTGCTTCTGCAATCTCCGATTCTTTTCATTTATCATATCACATACTATCAGAAAAACGCACTTCACCTCACCGGATCTTCTGATCCAGTGGTTCAAACCTGTATTTCTGCTTTACGTCTGGATATTTCACATGGTCCACCTCACTCATGAACATGTCATACGGTCTCACATACACGAGATAATCTCCGTAAAGCTGCTGGTAAACCACCATCTTCTCGTCGGTTTCCGAATGAATTGCCACTGAGATGATCTGGTACAGCCTGTCTTTAAAATGCCGGTACTTTCTGCCGGGAACGGGCCTGCGCAGATTTTCCTGATCCTGCTGATCCTGCCGTACCTCCATGCCTCTTTCCTCAGAAACGGAAGACTTCTCCTCCCGTTCATCCCCGCGTAGCATCCTTTTTTCGCTCTCCATTCTCCGTCCTCACTTTCTCATTCTTCCCGCTCATATTCTTTCCGTTCATACGCTCACCATCAGCAGCAGCGGCACTGTCACGATGGACATCACCGTAGTGATAAATACCGTCTTTGCCGCCAGATGCTCATTCCCGCCGAACTCCGTGGCGAACAGCACACTGGTATTGGCCACCGGCATCAGAAGCAGAATATATATGATATTCAGGATGAACTCGTCGGGAACGCACAGTTTCAGCACCGGCCACAACAGCAGCGGCAGAACCGCCTGTTTGACCACGGAATAGACATAAACATGCCAGTCATTGAAAATCGACTTCAGATCCATCGCAGCCAGATTCGCCCCGATCAGTATCATCGCCAGAGGCGTCGTGATAGCGCCCAAAGATGACACCACCGATCTGATATCCTGCGGAAAATCGAGATTCAGAAAATAGACAACAATCGCCAGCACAGACATGCTGATCCCCGGCGAAAGCAGGTTTTTCCATTTCAGTCCGGCTCCGCTTCCTCCGCCTTTTCCCGCATTCATCATCACTACGCCGCAGGTGAAGACAGAAATATTAAACAGCACATTTACGATCGCCGCATAAAAAACGGCCGTATGACCGAACAGAGCTTCCATCAGAGGAAAACCCATAAATCCGATATTCGAATACGTCATCATAAATGCGTAAAGCCCTCTGTCCTGCCGCGGCAGCCTCATCAGCTTCACCACCGCCAGACTGAGGACGGGAAGTACGATATAGACAGCCAGACCGATGAGAAAGACCTCTGCCACCGCTCCGGTATCACGCTCTGAACCGGCTTCCAGCACGGAAGAAAAAATCGTGGCAGGAAGCGTCACATTCAGCAGAAACTTCGTCAGCTTTTTTATAAAATCATGATCCAGCAATTTCACCTTGAAAAGCAGATACCCGAGAAACATGACGATAAAAAACTGCAGCATCTGATGCAGAATGATTTCAATTTCCATAAAAAATATTATTCCTTACCGATTTTTTTGCTTCTTTTCCTCTCGCAGATCAGAATTCTTATTTTTCCCGGCTTCCATCTGCCTGATCCGTTTCTCACCGGACAGCCATTTTCCTACCGGATAAAATTTGTCTTAATCTGCGCTTCGTCTGCTGGTTCTGTCAGGTTGTCCGCTGCCACCGCCTTCAGCATCCAGGCCATGTGGTCCGCCAGCGTACGCATCGTCTGAAGACCTTCCCCATCCTGCCGTGCTTCTTCCGCGCACGTGCCGTGAATCGAATTCCAATACTGCGAAGCCACCACCGGCATCTTGCTGATGGTAAAATATTTATTGAGACGATCGAAAGTCGCGCTGGCCCCGCCCCGTCTGCAACTAGCCACCGCTGCCGCAGGCTTGCGCGCCAATCTGCCCTGGGACGTATAGAACACACGGTCCAGCACCGCGCAGAGCGCACCGTTCGGGCCCGCATAATATACCGGTGAACCGATCACAATACCGTCCGCTTCGATCATTTTCTCACGAAGCTCATTACATACATCATCGTCAAAAACACATCTACCTGTCTTCGCACATCCGCCGCAGGCAATGCAGCCTCTTACCGGATTTTTGCCGATGTGAAAAATTTCAGAATCAACCCCATGCTTTCCAAGCTGCATCTGAATCTCAGAAAGCGCCGTATAAACACATCCGTCCGAATGGGGACTGCCGTTTACAAGTAATACCTTCATATTTTATTCCTCCTGTCTGTTTCACTGCTCCATCACTCGGGATACTATCGGTATTTTTTCTTCTGTGGCCCGCTCCGGCTTCCTTGACGCCGGAGCGCCGCTGTTGCATCACACTGCAACAATATTAATTATATACATTTCTACCGCCATATCAAGCATATCAAGCGCCAGCCTCATCCGGACACGAGGCTCACGCCGCAGATGCCTGTACAGATGTACACAGACACAGCTGCCCTGCAGACCGGTTGCTGCAAAATGAATATATAAGAAAAAGCAGACCTATTATGGTCTGCTTTTTCCAAACCGGCAACGCGCACTTTTCCACCCGTTGTGCGCTCCTACGCAGAGATTTCATTTATCCTCTTATTCGTATGCACCTATCTCATCACTGTATGTTGAAATCTCTGCTTCGCTGTCCCGTTTTGGACGCTTCGCTGCATTAAAAAAGCAAGCTGTATAAGCAGCTTGCTTTTTCCAAACCGGCAATGTCCTATTTTCCCAGGCAGTCTCCCGCCAAGTATCTTCGGCGCT
>JAHZHA010000028.1 GCA_019420525.1 Bacillota bacterium | reverse complement strand
ATCTTCTTTCAGTAGAGCAAATTATCCTCCCTTCAAGTAGATAATTTGACATAATCCATCCTATGGATAACGCAAATCAGACGTTTTTCTAAAAGTTTACATTGCCGGTACATCAGTCCTTACACGCTGTCGATATAATGAGCACAAATGTAAAGGATTCAGAAAAATAAAGAAGGAGTATCTATGAAAAAGACAGTGATCAAACTCGCCGCCTTTCTCCTAACGATGACTACAGTCCTCACACCTGTAGCCGCATCGGCAGGTGAAGCGGCAGAGGGATATTATCACGTTTCTGCGCTTAAAGCGGCTAACGTGAAAACAGTATCCGAACTTACCTCCATGGAAACCCGATCCGGCTCCGGCTTTTCCGCAGACAGCCTCACCCTGCAGCCGGGAGAAACAACAGATTCCATAAACCTCAACTGGTACGCTCCGGAGGGTACGGAAAAGGCAGTCGTCAGATTCATATTATCGGATGATACCTCCGGATCATCTCTTCTGACAGCTGAAGCCTCTGTTTCCGAACTGACTGAGCCTACCAAACTGGATGCAGGAAAATATACCGATACCGGCAAAATGACATGTAAAGCCACCATATCCGGGCTTTCCGCAGGGAGCGAATACACATATCAAATCTCCAACGACGGCGGGCAGACATGGTCAGAAGAGTATACCTATACCACGCCGGATTCCGGCGAATTCACCTTCGCCTTTACCAGCGACCCTCAGATCAAAGAAGATCAGTCCACAAATGCCGAAGGCTGGAATCCTTCCGATGGCACGAACCAGACCGGATGGGCTAAGATGATGGAAATCGTCGCCGATGCGGGAGCTTCTCTGATGGTCTCAGCCGGCGACCAGGTGGAAGATCAGAGCTGGGGCAAGAGCAGTGAATATGAAGCCTTTTTCACTCCGGAAGAGATGTCTTCTATCGCCTATGCGCCGGCAGTAGGCAATCATGACCGCCACTATATGTTTGCTGATCATTTTAACCTGCCTAACGAAATGGAAGTGGCAGAAGACGGAACAGAAGCTGGGGATTCCAGTACCCTCACACAGGTCAAAACCACTTTCCGGGGACAGAACAGCGGCACCAGCCAGAGTCACGGAAATTATATACAGGCCACGGAATCTGAAATTTCCGCCAGCTCCGAGTCCAACGGCGTAACTCCGGATGAAGACGGTAATTACGATTTCGCGGAGCGCCGTAAAATGGAAACAAAAGGAAATTACTACTATTTATACAACAACGTCCTCTTCATCACATTAAACACCGGTGCCTATCCCGGCGGAAACGATGAAGAAAATGCGGAAAACCCGTCTGTTTCCAGCGCATCGGCAGATAATTCGGAAGCTGAAGCAATCGTAGATAACTTCAGAAAGACGGTACAGGCTGCAAAATCGGAATACAGCGGACAGTACGACTGGATCGTGGTAACCCATCACAAATCCACCCAGACTGTTGCAAAACACGCTGCGGATTCCGATATCGAAAACTATGTGGATGCCGGTTTTGAAAAACTCATGGCAGATGAAGACGTCGACTTCGTTCTTGGAGGCCACGACCACGTCTATTCCAGGAGCTACGTCCTCAACGGCGCCGGAGAACGCACCAGCGAACGCCTGGATACCCTCAACGATCCCGACGGAGTAATCTACCTCACAGGAAACTGCTGTTCCGACATGCAGTACTACACTCCGTTCCAGAGCCTTGATAAAAACAATAACTCCGATTATCCCGTTCTCGCCAACGGACAGACCGGTTCACAGGCGTACCTGCAGGGAGCTTCCGCTTCCGACGAAGAAAAATCCGGTTATCTGCCCGCCGGCAATCAGGAATGGAACCAGGAATACAGTCCGAGCTACGCTCTCTTTAATGTTTCCGGAAACACCATCTCCGTAAAAGTATATAACCTGGACGGCGACAGCGAAAATCCGGACAGTAAGGAAATCGACGCATTTACCGTCACGAAAAATGCGAACGGCGGCACAAAAACTTCCGGCTTTGAAAATGGAAACTCCACTCTGGACATCACCCAGACAGGACGGTACGACTCCGGCATGACGAACGACGACGGCGGCGTGATGGAAATCGTAGATTACAACGAGCAGACAGGCTGGGCTTACGCCATCAACGGACAGACCGGCAATCTCACAGCTATCCCGCTGAAAACAATAGAAGAAAAGGGCACTGTGGATATGCTGGACGGAAATGACATCGACGTAAAAGCCCTGGTGGAAGCCGAGGGATTCACTTACGGAGACATGACTTCCGTAGCGGTATCACCGGACGGAAAAAAACTGGCCGCAGCTATCCAGGCAGAGGCATATAACGCGTCCGGCCGCGCAGCGATCTTCACCTGCAATGCAGACGGTACCCTCACCTTCGAACAGGCGGTAGAGACTGGAGTACAGCCAGATATGGTGACATTCACTCCTGACGGAACGAAAATCCTCACCGCTGACGAAGGTGAACCGAGAAAAGGTTACGGCTCCGGCGCTGAAGATCCGAAAGGAACGGTGACCGTCATCGATATGGCTACCCTGCAGGCGGAAACCATCGGATTCGAATCCTTCGACCGGCAGCGTGAAGCTCTCACATCACAGGGTATCGTCATCAAAAAAAATACAGTGCCTTCCGCTGATTTCGAGCCGGAATACATCGCCACTGCAAATGACACAGCATATATCACCCTTCAGGAAGCCAACGCCATAGCCGTTCTGAACCTGTCCGACAACACATTCTCCGGCATATACAGCGCGGGCTTTGAGGATTACTCGGAAACCGCCGTGGATATCGACAAAAAAGATGAGACCTATAAAGCTCAGACTTACGAAAGCCTCATGGGCATCCGCATGCCGGACGCGCTGAGCCTCTTCCAGTCCGGCGGCAGCACCTATCTTCTCACAGCAAATGAAGGCGACTCCAGAGACTGGAGCGGCTATCTCAACGAAGATGAGAGAAATTTCAAAGACGGTGAAACCTCTCCCACTGGCCTGATAACAGCAGATAACTCCGGTCTCACGGGAAAAGTCGTCTTCTTCGGTGCAGAAGATTATGACGGCCTGAATGCGGAAAAAGACTACCTTTTCGGCGGACGTTCCTTCACCCTCTTCCGCGTGACGGAAAACGGCCTTAGCGAAGTGTTTACCAGCGGCAGCGATTTCGAAGAAAAAACAGCCGCTTATCTGCCGGAATATTTCAACTGCTCCAACGACGACCTGGCTGTCGATGACCGTTCCGGCAAAAAGGGACCTGAACCGGAAACGGTGACCGTGGGGCAAGTCGGCGGCAAAACGTATGCCTTCGTCACTCTCGAGAGAATCGGCGGCATCATGGTTTACGATATCACCGATCCATCTGACGTCGCATTCGCAAACTATATCAACAGCAGAGATTTCAGCATTGATACGGGGGCGGATGATTCTCCGGAAGGTCTGAAATTCATTTCAGCGCAGGACAGTCCGACGGACAGTCCGCTCCTGATGGCAGCATGCGAGGTCGGCGGGACAGTGGCCGTCTATGAACTGACAGAAGGAAACGGCTCTTCCTCCGGAGGTTCTTCCGGCGGCGGTTCCTCTTCGCAGGATAAAACAGAAACCGTCACAAATCCTGACGGTTCTGTGACCACCACAGTGACAAAACCTGACGGCACTGTAACAGTTACCGTAAAAGCGGAAGACGGTTCTTCCTCCTTCACAGTAAAAGCCGACGGAAAAACCACCACAGAAGCTGTCGTTTCCGAAAAAGCTCTGGAAGCTGCCGGAGATGATCCGGTGACGATTCCGATGAATCCTGTAACAGCTGAAAAAGAAGCGACTAAGGCCCAGGAAATCACAATTTCCCTGAAAGGCAGCGACTCTGCAAAAGTAGAAATTCCTGTAAATAATCTCACCTCCGGAACGGTTGCCCTCCTGATAAAATCCGACGGAAGCGAAGAAATCGTAAAGAACTGCCTTAAAACGGAGAATGGAATTTCACTGAATGTAGAAAACGGAAGCACTTTCCGGATCATTGACAACAGCAGAGAGTTCAGCGATGTGGACAGCAGCTACTGGGCAGCTGAATACATCAGCTTCGCTGCCAGCCGTGAGCTGTTCAACGGTACGGAAGAAAACATCTTCTCACCGGAAAACGATATGACCCGGGCGATGATTCTCACCGTTCTGGCGCGTTACGAAGGAGTCGATACAGAGGTGGGATCTGACTGGTATGAAGCAGGTACCCGCTGGGCGGTGGAAGCCGGTATCTCAGACGGTTCCGGTCTCACCGCTTCTGTGACCCGGGAACAGCTGGCGACGATGCTGTACCGTTACGCAGGCGAACCGGAAGTAACCGGGGATCTGGGAAACTTTACAGATAAAGCCAGCGTAAATGACTGGGCATCTTCTGCGATGATCTGGGCTATCGATCAGGGACTGATCAACGGAATGGGAGACGGCAGACTTAATCCTCAGGGCAAAGCCACAAGAGCACAGGTAGCTGCTATTCTCACACGATTCATCTCAATTTCTTAAATTTCTCTGTGAGATATCAGAGATATTTCCGTGGAAAAGGCCGGAACCTCAGGTATCCGGCCTTTCTCCTCATCGTTTTTCTCCGGCTTGACTTACCCGGAAATCGGAGTACAATGAAGAGCAGCCCGATCTTCATTCATATATTAAGGTTAAAACATTTAAATTTTCCATGTAATTACAGGAGGTGAGATTATGGACGGCAGTAGCAGTATCAGGAGCAACGACAGAGTTTCTGTATATCGACGACATCCTCGCTGCAGCCGTTTCCATAGTCTGTAGCGTCTGTTTTCCACGCCGTTATACAAAACCGCTGTCTGACTTCTGAATGAATACTGCACCTTTGAAGACGAGTGCAGAATCAGATTTTCAGGTCCAGCGGTATTTTTATGCCCTTTTTTGCCTGATTTTTCTGCGCCCGCCTTTTCCAATTCCGGTCTGCATACCAGATCTTTCAAAAAAGGAGGAAATGCAATGAAAAAAAAGTATGGAATTCAGAATGAAATCAGTGTAACAACCCAGCATCCTGATTACAGGACAGAAATAGCCGATATTCTCCGCAGCAGCCTGACTCCCAGAATCAAACAGGAGCGTCTTCTGACGTACCATGCCCGGGATCTGGCCGACGCTCTGGAAATACTGACTCCGGAAGAACGGGGCAGCCTTTACCGCATTCTCGATCCGGAAACTCTGGCGGACATTTTCGACTATGCCGGAGACGAGATGAAATATCTGAAAGAAATCAGCCTTCCTAAGCGAATTTCCGTGCTTTCCCGCTTTGAGGCAGATGAAATGGCCGAATATATCCGCGATATGGATAAGGAAGACCGAATGGCTGTCATCGAACTTCTGGAAGACGATCTCAGAAAACAGGTTCTGCTGCTTCACTCTTTCAGCGAAGATGAAATCGGCAGCAAAATGACGACAAACTATATCGCAGTTCCTTCCGGCATCAACGTCAGACAGGCCATGAGTCAGCTGGTCCGGCAGGCAGAAGAAAATGACAACGTCTCGACGATCTACGTTCTGGATAAAAAAGAAATGTTCCGGGGAGCCATCGATCTGAAAGATCTCATAATAGCCCGTGAAGGTACTGATCTGGATACGATTACGATGACCTCGTATCCTTACGTTTACGCAGAGGAACAGATTGACGAATGTCTCGGCCGTATCAAAGATTACTCTGAAGATTCGATTCCCGTTCTGGACCGGGACAACAGGCTCATCGGTGTTTTAACCTCCCAGGACATAGTGGAACTGGTAGACGATCAGCTGGGGGAAGATTATGCCAGACTGGCAGGCCTGTCATCGGAAGAAGATCTGAGAGAATCTCTGGGAAGAAGTATCAAAAAACGCCTTCCGTGGCTCGTGGTCCTTCTGGCTCTTGGAATGGTAGTATCCAGCGTGGTGGGAGCCTTTGAAGGCGTCGTATCCCGTCTGCCTCTGATTATCGCTTTCCAGTCTCTTATTCTGGACATGGCGGGCAATGTAGGGACGCAGTCATTGGCTGTCACAATCCGTGTGCTTATGGATGAAAAAATCAGCCGCCGACAGCTTGTCTCTCTTGTGGCAAAGGAAGGAAGAGTGGGTCTGGTAAACGGTCTGATTCTGGGAAGTCTGTCATTTGCCATAATCGGCCTGTATCTCTGGCTGTTGAAATCCCAGTCGCTCTTTCTGGCCTTCTCCATATCCGCATGCACAGGCATCGCTCTTCTGCTGGCCATGACTCTCTCCAGTCTGTCCGGCACGCTGATCCCCGTCATATTTAAAAAACTGGGAGTTGATCCTGCTGTAGCATCCGGTCCATTGATCACTACTGTTAACGATCTGGTAGCCGTGGTGACCTATTACGGACTGGCCTGGCTGCTGATTCTCAGCGTACTGCATGTATAAAAACTGCATACAGAAAAAACGCCGTGCGGAGACAATCTCCGCCGGCGTTTTTTACCGTTCTGTCATGTTATTAATTTCAGCACTTGCTTCACTGTCTGAGAATCTGTCCGCCTTTAATGCAATTCAGTCTGCCATATCCAGCATATTCAGCATCCGCTCTTTTTGGATTCGGATCCCCAGTTTGATATCCCGGGTTCTCCCCAGCAGAGAAATGCGTATCATCACGTAACGCAGACGTACTCTCTTTTTTACGATCTTATCCTGATAATGACGCAGAGGCCCTTCACACCGAATGATATTACTGTTATCATCGAGTTCTATCGTCGACAGACGCACGACACAGTCTTCATTTCCATCGATCAGATTCTCCAGAAATTCCTGTTCGTCCGGACTGACATTGTGAAACAGAATTCCGTCATCGTCCGCTCCGCCGGTTATCTCTTCTTTTCCCAGCATCTTCGAGAATTTCGGAATTTTCTTCAACTCCATATACAGCTTTTCAGGATCGTCCGATTCGACAAAAACGTATCCCGGGAACAGCGCTTCCGTATGGACAATACATCTGCCTTCTCTTCTCCAGACGGTCTCCCGCCTGATAAAAAACACCCGATGGTAGCTCTGTCTGTCTGCCAGATCGACGAGCAGATCGATCATCTCCTGTTCTCTGCCTGTCATGGTCTGTATCGCAAACCACATACAAAACGCTCCTTTAATTTTCTATACTGCCTGCCTCCCGGAAATTTCCTGCGATTCATTCTCCTTTCTGATTTCTTCGGCGACAGCCTCTATATCCACATCGATCTCTTCGGGAAGACTGTCAGTATCTTCAACCTGCTGATCTCCCGGTGCATGATACTGATAAGTCGGTACCATCTCCTTTACAAGATCCCTGATCCTGTCGGATTCGCCATACGCTTCCTTCTCCAGCTGATCCAGGCGCCGGAAGAAATCTTCCTCGTCCATCTCGATAGGTTTCCCGATATGAATCGTATGATTCGGAGTATCCTGCAGTCCCTCTTCTTCCATCAACAGCTCTTCATAGAGTTTTTCCCCCGGACGGAGACCCGTATACTCGATCTTAATATCCACATCCGGTTCAAGTCCCGAAAGCTTGATGAGATTTTTCGCCATATCGGCGATGCGTACAGGTTCTCCCATATCCAGAACAAAGATTTCCCCGCCTTTGGCATAAGCTCCCGCCTGAAGCACCAGAGAGACGGCTTCCGGAATCGTCATGAAATAACGGATGATATCCGGATGTGTCACCGTCACCGGGCCCCCTTCGCGGATCTGCTTTTCAAAAAGAGGAATAACCGATCCGTTTGAACCCAGCACGTTGCCGAACCGCACTGCAACATAATCCGTCTCCGACCTCTTGTCGAAAGCCTGAATGATCATTTCACAGATGCGCTTCGTGGCCCCCATCACATTTGTAGGATTTACGGCCTTATCGGTGGAAATCATGATAAACCGCTTTGTGCCGTATTTATCCGCAGCCTTTACCACATTCAGCGTTCCGAATACATTGTTTTTCACCGCTTCATTCGGTGAATCTTCCATCAGAGGCACGTGCTTGTGCGCAGCCGCATGATAGACGATCTCCGGACGATACGTTTCGAACAGCTTGTCCATCTTCTTCGCGTTCCGCACGGAAGCGATCATTATCTTCAGATCCAGCTGCGGATAATTGCGTTTCAGTTCCTGCTGAATATCATAAGCATTATTCTCATAAATATCCACGATAATCAGACTTTTCGGCCTGTTTGCCGCAATCTGACGGCATATCTCACTTCCGATGGAGCCACCGCCGCCGGTTACCATGACTACCTTGTCCGTCACATATTCCATGATCTCTTCCAGATTGACCTCGATGGGATCCCTTCCCAGAAGATCCTGTATGTCTACCTCTCTGAAATCGCTGATATGTACGTCTTCGTTAATCATCTGATAGATTCCCGGAAGTTTTTTGATCTTGCATTTCGTATCGTTGCATATCCTGAGAATATCCGCCTGCTCCTTCCGGTCGACAGAAGGCATCGCCACCAGTATCTCCTCAGCATTCAGTTTCCGGACCGCTTCGGGAATTCTCTTTCTGCCGCCCCAGATCTTCACGCCGTGTACGACACGTCCCCATTTTTCAGGATCGTCATCGATAAAGCAGACCACCTTCTTATGTACATCCGAGGTCGTCCTGATCTCTCTCAGAACCTTTTCGCCTGCCGCTCCGGCGCCCACGATAATCACCCGTTCTCCCGGTTCATTTATTCTGACCCTGAGATCGCCGGCGATTCTTTTCAGCATGCGGAACAGACGGTAAAAAAACCGGCTTCCGCAAAGCATCATCGTCAGCAGAAGGAAAAAAATGATATAACACGTTTTCGGCATTGTTCTTCCGGATATTTCGCAGATAAGACAGTAGACCCCGCTGCAGGCCGCCGAAGCAAGGATCAGATTCCGCAGCTCCAGCATGGAAGCAAACTGCCACAGACTCCGGTACATCCAAAATGCCGCAAAGATGAAAATTCCCGCCGCAAACAAAGGAAGCAGAACATCCCTCAAATGGTCGAGATACGGTTCCGCTATCTCACCGTTAAACCTGAGAAATAATGCTCCATAAGAAGAGACTGCCATACTGAACAGGTCGAATATGACAAGCAGAGTTTTCCGAACTCCTCTTGTTATTTTTATTTCTGTACGCACTACTCCTCTCTCCTCTCCAAAACAAATATCTTTTCATAAAATTTATTATATATTTTATATTTTGTATAACTTCCGTACGAACAGATCCGGAAATATACAAAACTTTTTTCCAGACATTTTACAATCTATATCAAAAGTTTTTTCTTATTCTTATTCTATCCGGGCATTTTCCAGAATCCGGTGCCCGCGCCGGACGATCCTGTCTATACAGTCTTCTCCCAGCTTCCCCCGGATCAGCTGCACAGCATCTCCAAGATTCGGAGGACGGGAGGTCAGATTATGACAGTCTGAACCCAACAGATGAATATTACCCTCCTGCAGCATGTGCAGCGCTCTGCGCTTATTAAAAAAACCTTCCAGGAAAAATTCCGCATTGGCCTGAATCAGCACATCCATATCCATAAGCCGCTCGATATTATCCGTATTCTGCTGTATTTTCAGATACCGCTCGACATGTGCTATAATCGGGTGCATTCCCTGAGAAATGATAGATCTCAGCTCACGGAATACTTTATCAGACCATTCTGAAAAAGGCATTTCGAGGAGTATGAAGCCCGTTCCAGCGAGATCCAGACGCTGCAATTGTTCAACTCCTGAAATGCCGTAAAATAACTTAACCTCTGCACCGGGATACAGTTCAGGAAATCCTGTTTCCCCGCTTTCTCCGATAGCCTCCTGCAGTCTTTCCCATGACGCCTTCCTTCTCTTCAGAAATTCATCAGGAGATTCCTGCTCTGCATAATAATGAGACGTCAGCATAACTGTATCTATGCCCTGTGACGCGCTCAATTTCAGCATCTTCAGAGATTCTTCCGTCCCACGGCTTCCATCATCCATTTTGGGAAGAATATGTGTATGAAAATCAACCACTTACATCCTCCTTTGTCATTTCTGCTATCGGAATCCTCTCTTCAGTAAAATCGCCGTCATTTCAAAAATTGAGACGTCAGGATCCATAGCCTCCGTATTCCCCGTATGAGCCATATTTGCCATACTTACCATACTTACCGTATCTTCCGCCCCTCTTTTCCGTGTGGTCACAGAAGATAAATCCCAATATCTTTGCATTGATAAAATTAAGCTGTCTCACTGCTTCTCTCAGATCCCGTCCCGCGCAGTGTTCCTGACGGACCACCATGATCACACCGTCAATATAGCGAGAAACGATCATCGCATCCGAAACGACACCCACAGGAGGCAAATCGATTATGACATAATCGTACCTTTCGGCCATACTTCTGCAAAATTCCGCCATCTTCGGCGATTCCAGAATCTCCGAAGGATTCGGCGGAAATTCTCCTGCCAGAATGACATCGAGTCCAGTATCTTCATACGGATGGACGATGTCCTCATATCCGGCGAGTCCCACCAGAGCATTGGACAGCCCCGGAGATGCCGGAAGATTCAGTCTTTCTCCCATGGCAGACAGTCGCAGATCACAATCCAGGAAAAGTACCTTTTTTCCCAGTTCGGCGATGGAGAGCGCGAGATTTATCGTATTGGTGCTTTTTCCTTCGCCCTTCGACACACTGGTCACTCCGATCAGCCTGCCTCTGTTTTCCTCTGCAGGCAGTGAAAACATGACGTTCGTTCTGAGAGTTTTATATGCCTCCGTAACCGCAAACGACGCGTTTTTTCCGACTAAAATGAATTCTTCTTCGCCGGCCGTTCTGTTTTTCTCTCCGCTGTCCCGGGATTTCTTTCTGAAAAATGCCTTCACGATCAATAACTCCTTCATAAAAACATCGTATTAATAAGGATATCAGCTGCCGACTCACCTTCCGTGCGTCAGCGCTTATCATCCGTTTTGCCGGTCGAATCCGCACTCTGATAATAGCCGTACCTGTCCGAACGCTTTTTTCCCGCCTTTCCGTTCGGAAGCGGAATAACCGCAAGAACAGGTATGTCCTCAAACATATCGCTCAGCTGACTGTCCGACCGGATCGACGTATCTTTCAGATCCATGAGTACGATGACAGCTATACTGATCAGCAGACCCAGCAGAAAACCGATTACCGTATTTTTCATATAATCCGGTGATGACGGTTCTTCCGGCACTACAGCACTGTCTATCACTTTGACAGAACTTCCCTCTACCGTCTCCATCATTTTAGCGGAAGATACCGTGGCCGCAGCATTTGCCAGCTCTGCCGCTTCCTTCGGATCGGTGGACGACACGGTGATGCGTATCATCTCGGTTTCATTCACCGAAGAGGATGTAATCATCGAAGACAGCTGTTTGATGCTCTCTTTGAATCCTGCCTGCTTCGCCGTCTCTTCGAGAACGGCTCTGCTGTTTAAAACGACGGTAAACGTCTCCGTCAGACTCTGAGCCGCCGTCAGATCCGCCGCAGAAATCGTCTGAGAATCTGCCGCCGATTTGTTGTTGTTGACGTACAGCATGGATTCCGCCTGATACACAGGCGTTATCGCGAAATAAGTGAATCCGAATACTGCGGCGGCGGTAAAAACCGCCGCCAGTACGACAATCCAGAGTTTCCTCCATATCGCAGTCAGAAGCTGCATCAGGTCGATCTCTATATACTTTTCCTGCTCATTTTGCATAAAACTCTGTTTATTCCCTTCTCATTGCCTTATTTTTGCCGCTTCATTTTCTGAATACCGATGAAACTATATACTGGTTATTCCGAAATAATCCAGTACGTAATAAGCCTCTCTTTCATTTGTCAGCAGAAGTACTTTACCTCGTAATTCAGCCATCTGTTCGTCATCCAGACTATTGAATATACTCTTGAATTCGGAGATCTCATCTGCATAAGTCTGCATCACATAATCGGAAGACATGAAAACTCCGCTTTCCCGTTTCTGCAGAACATCCTTCAGGCTGCCGATCAGTATTCCCAGGCATTCTTTCACATCCGGATCGACGTCAGGTCCCTGCATAGAAGAAGGAAATCTGTCATAGTTGCTGCACATGCTTTCTATATAGCTGGCAACTAAAGCCTCTTCGGCGATTTCTTCCTCTGTATATTCAGGCTGATCATCATCCGGAACGGTTCCGCCGCCACCGCCTCCGGCAGGATTATCGGTGTCTCCCGGATTCTCAGGTTCTTCGCCGGGGTCTTCTGTCTCTCCCTCACCAGAAGAAAACGTCTGGTCGAAACGCATAGTTATGGTTGCGGCCTCCGCACGGGTGACGGAAGCCTGCGGACGGAATATCATCCCATCCTCCGAATCGCTTCCCTGGACGAGTCCCATGGCCTGAGCCAGCGCCACTTCGGATACCGCCCAAGAGCTGATCTCATCAGCATCGGCGAAAATATCCACAGAAGCCTGATAGTCGGAGAGATCCTGCTTCAGATAATCCCGCAGATACCGTACGAAGATAGCGCACATCTGCTCACGGCTGATGTCGCTGTCCGGAGAAAACGTGCCGTTTCCCGTTCCGTTGACAATGCCGTTTGCCGATGCCCAGGAGACGTACGGAGCGTAATACGCGTCTGCGTCCACGTCGGTAAAGCCGCCGGCTGCAGCCGTATTTTCAGCGCCCCCGTCCATGCGGCCCAGGACTGTCACAAACATGCCCCGGGTCATCGTCTTGTCCGGACTGAACTGACCGTTTCCCGTTCCGCTGAACAGCCCCTTCTCCGCGGTATACGACGCCGCTTCATAATACCAGCTGTCAGCCGGGACATCGGTATATACCTGTTCCGCCGCCATGGACGGAACGACTGACATTGTACTGAGCAGCAGAGCGCTCAGTACAACAGAAATTCCTCTTTTCATCCAAAACTCCTTTTTCATGATTTATAGAGGCGAATCATATTTTTTATTAGTTCTGCTTTTGAACATCAATGGTAACACCAAATGTATATTTGCCTGCAAGCTTAGTCTTAGCTTTATTAATCAGATCAGTATCTATCTGATTTTCATTGACACCGATTTTTTCGAAAATCTTATCGATTATTTCTCCTATCTTCTCTTGACTAAGGTTGAAGTTTACCGTTATGCTATCTCCAGTTGTTTCACTGCCCTTTAATATCTCCAGAAGATCCAGCAAGGTAGGATCTTTTTCCCTGCAGAGTCCCGCCAGTTTGCTGCTTTTCTCCTTTATTTTCTTAAGATTCTCCTTTTGAGAATCGCTTACATAGACTTCTGCTTTTTCAATAGATTTGACGATAAAATTCTTAATCTGTTGTTCGCTCAGTAAAGCATTATCTCCTACACAGCAATCAATTCTAACCTGGTTCGCACATTTAATTATGGCTCTGTCACAACAAATGGTTGATTTTTGACGAGAAATAGCGTATAATAA
>JAHZHA010000027.1 GCA_019420525.1 Bacillota bacterium | reverse complement strand
TCATACAGAATATGATATCGTACGGAACACGGTGAATTCCCTGCTGAAGTACCGGTATCTTGCGGGGAAATCCGTACGTCTGTCGGAGTATCGGGTGACCGGCAGTGACGGTGCGGAACTGGGAGCCTTCTATACGAGAATCGACGGAGCTCTGACTTCACAGATGGTCATCTCCTTCGGCGGCAGGCTGTACGACTGTTACCATTACGCACTGGGCCGCATTTATGTAATCAGCATCTTCGACCGGGGACGGCAGATCGCTCAGATCACAAAGCCTCTGGATACCTGGAATCAGCTGGACGTCTATTATCTGCATCTTATTGACAGCTGCCGGGACATGCTGCCGGTGCTCAGTTTTTTTACCGTCTGGGTGGACGCCGCGAGATTCGACGGAGCAGGCCGGTTCGCACGGTATAGTTACCAGAAGAGCCGGGTGCGCACTTTTAACCGGAACAACGACAAGTATGATCCGGACTGGATCGCGAAAACCTTCGGAAACGAAGCGGCAGAGCAGCTGGACTTCCTGCTGGAAACACATCCGGAAAAAGACAGCCCCGGGGCCCGGATTCCGGAGAAAGCGGCCCGGAGGCTGAAAATGATCATCGCTGCGGTCATTTTCGCAGTCCTTCTCACCGCGGCGGTTCTGCTGTTTTTCTTCCTGCATCCGCAGGAAGCCCTTCTGCCCGGCGAATTTTCTTCGCAGATGCGGGAGACGGGATATACGGTATCGGAGACTTCGGGGCAGTACGGAACGGACGGAGCCGCTGAGACGTATGAGGCGGTCAGGGACTCGTGCCGGGTGGAATATATCAGCGCTGCGTCGGAAGAAGACGCGGAAGAATTCTTTTCCGGAATCCGCAGCGCCTGGGAGCAGGAGAGCGGAACGCCGGGCAGCAGTACGGCATCTTCCGGCCTGCACGGCGAAACGTATGCCCGGACCTCCGACGGAGAATACCGGGCGGTGTCCCGCATCGGGAATACCGTGGTGACCGGATCGTCGCCGGAGGCGGGCCGGGAAGAGATAAAGAAAGTGATGCAAGAACTGGGGTACTGATTCCCCAGATGCTGAGAGATCCGGGAGTTTCTCCCGGATCTCTCAGCTGTTTTTTGTATTATATTTTTCTTTTTCTATTTTATGATTCTCTGCGTTTCTACGTCTTTTGTGTCATCCCTCGCCGCCGGCTTTGAAGTTGTAGACGGGACGGATGATTTTGTTCACCCGGGCCGTAGGACCGATGTTGTCCAGGATGTCCCGCATGTCTTTGTAGGCCATGGGGCATTCGTCCAGGGTGGAGCGGCTCACCGAGGTGGTGTACACGTTTTCCATCTCTTTTTCGTATTCCGGAAGGGTAAACGTCCGCTTCGCCTCTGTCCTGCTCATCAGGCAGCCGGCACCGTGGGGCGCGGAATAATTCCAGTCTGCGTTTCCTTTTCCCGTGCAGATCAGACTGCCGTCCCGCATGTTGATGGGAATCAGCAGTTTTTCGCCCTGCTGCGCGGAAACAGAGCCTTTCCGCAGAATCATGTTTTCCGTGTCGATGTAATTATTTACAGTGGTGAACTGTTCTTCCGGATCCGGAAAAACGGCAGGATTGAAGAGAATTTTATCAGACGGCGCGGAAGTCTTCAATATCTCTGCGAAGAATCATCCTCCTGTTTTTGCGGAATAGAACCGCTTTCCTGTTTTTGTGAAAGAGATCTGCGGACGAAAATTTGTCCTTTCGGTACGGCGCAGATCCCGGCGGTAAAAACGGTTGAATTTTTTTCCGGCATGGAATAGACTGAAAATGTGATGATTATTTTACATTTTAAATAAAATCTGTAAATAAATGTATGTGAATATATATTCTGCACAGACAGGCCGGGAATGGTGTCCGGCGGAATGATGAGGGGAGGAGTGTCGTGAAATATGAAAACAGCGGTCAGATGAATTTTTTCTCTGAGATGGCGGAACGGCAGATTTCCGCGACGGAATTTTTCAACAGCGTGATGCTGGATTCCCTGGACCGGAATTTCGGCCTGAAGGAGGTTCTCATCTCGTATTTTGATCCTCAGGGAAAGTTTCTGTCGTGGATCGGGGAAAAAGGGATGCTCATCGACAGCCGCCAGCATCCTTACCGGCAATACCAGGAAAATGACGAGGTTCGGCAGCGGATCTACCGGGATGCGGTGAGGGATCATCTCACTTATTTCGACGTGGAACCCAGACTGTACCGTTCCACCGATGTCATCAGCGGAGCGGATTATGAATCCTCCGGTCACGTCCGTTTTCTGGAAGATGTCTTTTCGGCTCATTACAGCGTCACCATGGCCTTCGGCATCAACGCCTACATCCAGGTGACTTTTTTCAAGGGGAAAGACAAAGGTGACTTCTCAGAAGAGGAAATCGGAATCCTGGAAAAAATATATGTATACATCGCCAATTCCTATAAGAATTTCAAGAAATACGAGCAGGCACGGATCATCTCGGATATCCAGAGCCAGATCATATCCTCCGGCGAAAACGCCTATCTGGTGACAGACGATTTTATGCATGTGATGAGCTGCAACCGGACGGCGAGAAACTGTCTCCGGGAAATTCTAGGTGCCGCGGCAGATGAACAGCTCAGCAGCACGGCTCCCTGCAGCTGGCTTCCCTTCCTGCTGGGCAGTGAGGAGGAGGAGAGCGGAGAGAAAAAGGTAAAAACGAGAGTCATACAGGGTTATCTCTTCCGAATCTATACCTACGACCAGTGTTACTCCAACGGCATTGTGGACCGATACCACTGGATCACCATTTCGTCGAAAGAGAAGGAAAACGGAGCGTTCCGGATTTCCGCGCCTTCTCCGCTGACGCAGACGGAGCGCCGGGTGGCGGAACTGATGCATCAGGGACTGACTTACCGGGAGATCGCCGACGAGATGGTGGTCAGCTACCACACGGTGAAAAAACACGTACAGAATATCTACGCAAAATGCGGAGTGAAGAGCCGCTTCCAGCTGTATAAATGGCTGGAGAGCAGAGAGGTTCAGGAGGAAGAAGGGGGTGAAAAATAGGGAATGTTCCCTATATAAAATAGGCATATGTGTCACTTTTTTCTCACTTCCGGCGCTGTTACACTGATATAAGATGTAAGAGAACGTGCAGAAGGAAGGAGAAGGCGGAGATGTCACAGAGAGGAACCGTATTCAATATTCAGCGTTTTACGATCCACGACGGGCCGGGAGTGAGGACGGAACTTTTTCTGAAGGGATGCCCTCTGCGGTGCCGGTGGTGCAGCAATCCGGAGAGCTGGAAACGACAGATACAGATGGGCGTATACCGGAGCAAATGCATTTCCGGGAAAAAATGCGGGGGATGCCTTGAAATCTGCCCTGAGGAAAATGCACTCAAATTCGTCAAGGGAAAGCTGTCGTCCATCGACCGGACTGTCTGCACAGACTGCCTGGCCTGTTACAGCGAATGCCCTTCCGATGCTCTAAAGCAGTGGGGAAGGATCATGACCGTAGAGGAATGCATGAAAACAGTCCTGCGGGACCGCAGCTATTACGAAAAATCCGGAGGAGGCATCACCGTATCCGGAGGAGAACCTCTTCTGCAAGCGGACTTCGTGGCGGAACTTTTCCGGGCATGCCGGCAGGAATTGGTTCACACTTACTGCGAGACCACGTGCTTCGCGGAATGGGAACACATCGAAAAGGTTCTTCCCTGGACGGATCTGATCATCTCTGACATCAAGCACATGGACAGCGAAACCCATCGCATCCATACGGGTGTCGGAAACGAAAAAATTCTGGAAAATCTCAGGCGTCTGGCGGAGGAACGCAGAGAGATGATTCTGCGCATTCCCGTGATCCCGGGCTTCAATGACAGCATGGAAAATATGGAAGCTTCGGCGGATTTCATTCTTCAGGACCTGAAAGGCCGGGTGAGGACGCTGCAGCTGCTGAGCTTCATGCGTCTGGGAGAGGAAAAATACGCCTCCCTGGGAATTCCGTATCCCATGAAAGGCGTCAGAATCAACCGGAAAGCTTTCCAGAAGAAAGTGGAGAAGACTGCGGAATATTTCAGAAGCCGCGGTATCCGCTGCACGGTGGGAACAAAAGAAAAAGAGTGACACGACAGGAGGAATTTTACATGAGCGCAAAGAATATCAGCCATACAAAAGCCTGCGGAACAGAATCCTTTGACCATACTTACAGTCTCGGCTATGTGGTCAATCACGAAGACTGGTCTCCGTTTCCGAGAGTCAACCGTCTGAGACAGACTTTCCTGGACAGACCGTACGAGATCGACGTGGAGAGACTGAGACTTGTGACAGAAGCCTATCAGAAACACGAAAATGCACCGCGCAAGCTGCAGTGTGCTTACGCTTTTGAAAATATTCTGCTGAACGCGACGCTTCATATATATGATGAAGATCTGATTCTGGGTGAAATTGCGGCTCCTGCAAAAGCTTCTCCGATCTATCCGGAATTCTCCGTAAACTGGATCATCGACGAAATTCTCCACTCTCCTTTTGAAGAGAGAGAACACGACCAGTTCTACATCAGAAATGATGAAGAAAGACAGGAAATTCTCGATCTCTGTGCCTGGTGGCAGGGCAGGACGGTAGACGATCTCATCAATTCCAGACTGGACGAGGAGCAGATGAAAGGCTCCGAGGTGGGAAAGAAGATCTTCCAGACGAACCTCTATCACTACGCAGGCGTAGGCCATCTGGTGATGGATTACGGCAGACTGATGAAGGGCGGATACGACGGCGTCATCGAAGAGGTGAAAGAAGCTCTCGGAAAACTCAGCAAGAGAGATCCGGAATACGCCGACAAAAAGGAATATTACCAGGCGACCATCATCATGCTGGAAGCCGCGAAGAAATATATCGAACGTTACGGAAAACTGGCGCAGGAATGCGCTGCAGCGGAAAAAGACGCGGACAGAAAAAAGGAACTGGAACAGATGGCGGAAAACTGCTTCCGGATCGCAGGAGGCGCTCCGCAGACATTCTGGCAGGCGGTTCAGCTGTTTAATTTCGCCACTACGCTGATCCAGATAGAGAGCAACGGTCATTCCATTTCCTACGGCCGCATGGACCAGTGGCTCTATCCGTATTACGAGGCCGATCTCAAGAGAGGCACTCTGACGAAAGAATTCGCCCTGGAAATCCTGGAAGTGGAATACGTTAAGATGAATAATCCCACCAAGCTGAAGGACAAAGGAAGTATGGCGGTGAGGAACGGCCGGGGATTCGGCGGGGAAAGCCTCACCATCGGAGGAGTCGACAGCGAAGGCAACGATGCCACCAATGATCTGACGATGCTGATGCTGGAAGCTTCCGCCCACACGAGAATGATGAATCCGTGGGTATGCGTCCGCATGCACGAAAACACACCGTATGAGCTGAAAGTGAAGACCGTGGAATGTATCCGGGCGGGATACGGACACCCGAAAGTTTTCAACGATGCGCCGACCATCAAAGCCATGATGAGAAAGGGAATGACGCTGGAAGAAGCCAGAGATTACGCGGTGGTAGGCTGTGTGGAACCCGACCTTCCGGGAAGAGAATTCGGATGGCACGATTCGGCTTACGTCAACACACCGAAGATGATGGAAATGGTCTTCAACGGCGGACGTTGCCTGGACTGCGGACCGCACTGCGCGAGATGGGAAAAGTGCGGCGCTCTGGGAGATCAGCTGGGACCGGATACCGGAAGCCTCGATACGTATCAGAGTTTTGAAGAAGTTCTGGAAAGCGTGGAAAAACAGTTCGAATACTGGTGTGACCAGATGTGCAGCAGTCTCAATATCATCAGCGAGGCGCACAGGGTGAGAAAGCCGACGCCTTATATCTCCGCATTCTTCCCGCACTGCATCGAGACGGGAAAAGATTTGACCGAAGGCGGAGCAAAATACAACGGAATCGGACCTCAGGCCAGCGGTATGGCCACCTGCGCGGATTCCCTGTCAGCTGTCAGACAGCTGGTGTTCGACGAAAAACGCTGGACTGGCGCAGAACTGCTCCAGGCGATAAAAGATAACTGGAAAGGACACGACCGTCTCTATGCTCTGGTCAACAGCTCCAAAGTTCACCATTACGGAAACGACGACGACTATGCGGATGAACTCTTCCGCTTCATGTTTGAATGTTATTGCAGACACGTCAGAGGCAGAAAGATCGTCAGAGGCGAAGGCGAGTTCAGTCCCGGCATATATTCCGTAAACGCCAACGTGGCCATGGGACTCAATACAAACGCATCTCTGGACGGAAGAAAAGCCGGAGAAGCGATTTCCGACAACATGGGCCCCGTTCATACCGATGCGGGTTCCCACGATACGGAGGGACCGACAGCCCTGGCAAATTCTCTGGCGAAGGTGGATCACAGCCTTGCCAGCAACGGCACGCTGATGAACATGAGATTCCCGCAGGATGCCGTGGCGGGAACGGAGGGAAGAGACAATCTGGTCAGCTTTATCGACGCATACCTGTCGGAAGGTCCGATGCACGTTCAGTTCAATATCATGAGCGCAGAGACCATGAAGGCGGCGCAGAAAAAGCCGGAAGACTACAGAGATATGTTAGTGAGAGTGGCGGGCTACAGCGCTTATTTCGTGGAACTGGGCAAACCGCTCCAGAAAGATCTGATCCAGCGTACCGAGTTGCATTTCTGATCCGTGTCGCAACGGAAACATTTCTAGCAGGATCGCGCTGCTGTTGTTGACAAAGAACAGCCTGTATGATAATCTATTGTTGGTAGAATTCCCGGTTGTGCGCAGACGGCGCGCGCTGAGGAATGTCATTAGTTATTTTAATTTTTATAATTAAAAGAAAGGATTATTATTATGCGTGATTATTGGAACAACGTAGCAGCTCCAGATGAAGAAAAGCTGGCAGAAGAAGTAATCGCTCTCATCAAGAAGGCTGGTAAGTTATCTTACTTCGAAATGCAGGAATTAAGAAACGCTGCAGAATTATGCGACAGAGGTCACTTCGAATATCAGATCGCAGCTCTCGCTGAAAGAATCGGCGAAAAGGTTCCTGCAGGTTTAGACGTTATCATGGAAGATCCTGACTTCGACGTTAGAGTATCCTTCATGAAGACTGTAGTAGCAGCAGTAGATCCAGCTCCGACTCCTGCAAGAAACTAAGCAGAGGCTTATCGGATCATTTACTTATCGAAAATCGGGAACCCGGCAGAATTATCTGCCGGGTTCTTTGCTGTTTTTGCGGAAAAGATAGAGTCTGTACGAATGAAAACAATCCTGAGAGATGCGTTGAGAGAAAAAAGTCCGGTAAATCAGATCTCTATTGAGAGCAAAACTGCCGGTGCAGCCGTCTGCAGATGATGGAATTTCTCGTGGAATGAGCCGGAAATCAAACAGCGAAATGGGAAAAAACAGGTAAAAAACGGTAAAAATTTTGATAAAAACAATGTATTGACGAATAAATTATCTATGTGAAAAAAGTTGAAAAAAGGCATTGAAATGAGGGATGTTTTGTCCTATAATGCTTAAGGAGCGCGAGGGAAGAGATACTTCTTCTGAAGAGCGCCGGTGTCGGGAATGAAAAAAAGTTCTTGACACGAGAGCAAAATGGTGTTAAGATATTATTACTGACGCGGAAAAAGATGCTTCGGGGTGTAGCGCAGTTTGGTAGCGCAACTGGTTTGGGACCAGTGGGTCGCGGGTTCAAATCCTGCCACCCCGACCATTTTAAGGGCCATTAGCTCAGTTGGTCAGAGCATCCGGCTCATAACCGGCAGGTCCCGGGTTCAAGTCCCTGATGGCCCACCATAGTGTGCCCAGATAGCTCAGTAGGTAGAGCAGGGGACTGAAAATCCCCGTGTCCTTGGTTCGATTCCGAGTCTGGGCACCAAAATTTTCCTAATTTGATATGTTATGGGCGTTTAGCTCAGCTGGGAGAGCGTCTGCCTTACAAGCAGGATGTCATAGGTTCGAGCCCTATAACGCCCACCATAATTTATCTGAGACAGTCTGAACAATCGGATAGCGGGCTTCTTCGGCAAATTCTAAAGGATGGTTCCTGAAGAATTTTTTTATTGCCATAACGGAGGCGGACAGGCGATCTCTTTCTTCAGATGGAGTTTCGGAGTATGCGGTCCGGTAGTTCAGTTGGTTAGAATGCCAGCCTGTCACGCTGGAGGTCGACGGTTCGAGCCCGTTCCGGATCGCCATTTTTAAAATTTCATATATGCGGAAGTGGCTCAGTGGTAGAGCATCGCCTTGCCAAGGCGAGGGTCGCGAGTTCGAATCTCGTCTTCCGCTCCACATGCCCAGATAGCTCAGTAGGTAGAGCAGGGGACTGAAAATCCCCGTGTCCTTGGTTCGATTCCGAGTCTGGGCACCACAGAAAGATGTCTATAAACTATGTTTTTAGACATCTTTTTTCGTATTTCAACTTTTAACGCGGTCCGCTCTCCTGAATGGGGCGGAGGCGCAGCATAGCGCCGCAATTCCGGATGACTGCGGCGCGTAATGTCGGAAAGGGAGTGTACAATCAGGATGAGCCGTCAGAATAAAAGGCCTCTCGCGGATCTTTTGAAAAGCTATGTCGGTTCGGACCGTATTTCTTTTCATGTGCCCGGGCATAAAGGCGAAACGGAGATGCAGGGAGGAAAAAGACTTGCGGGTCTCTTCCCGCAGAACGTGCTGAAAGCTGATATCACGGAAATCGATGGCTTCGACGATCTTCACTGTCCGGAAGGCGTCATCGCGGAGGCACAGCAGCTGGCGGCGGAGCTCTTCGGTGCGGAGGAGACGTTTTTTCTCGTAAACGGTACGACTTCCGGAATTATGGCGGCCGTTGCCGCGGCGGCATGGGAGGAGGCTCCCGTTCTGATCGCTCGGGATTGCCACAAATCGGTGATTCGGGGCCTGATTTTCAGTGGGGCCATGCCGGTATATATTCAGAATGATTTCGATATCTCTCTGGAGATTCCCTGCGGTATCCGTACAGAAACAGTGCGGGACGCCCTTGAAAAAAACCCGGGAGTCCGCGCGCTGATTCTCAGCAATCCGTCGTATTACGGTACGTACAGTCAGCTGAGAGAGATCGTGGAGCTGTGTCACAGGGAAGGCGTTCAGGTCATCGCGGACGAAGCCCACGGTGCACAGTTATATTTTGCGCCGTCTCAGGAGATCTGCGGCGCTTTGGAGGCAGGCTGTGACGTTTCCGTCCAGAGCACCCACAAAATGCTGGGAAGTCTGACACAGAGTTCTATGCTTCACGTGCAGGGTGATCTCGTGGACCGGAGTCGTCTGCGCGCTCTCGTCAGCATGATGAACACCACGAGTCCGTCTTACCTTCTGATGTCTTCCCTGGATGCCGTACGGCGGGATATGGCGCAGTGCGGCAGAGCTGTCTGGGAGAATGTTTTTTCTCTCACACGGCAGGCGGCAGAGGAGATTTCTGCCATCCCGGGGATGCACTGTGTCACCCGTTTTTCCGGCTCCGACGGCAGGACGCATGAGATAGAAGGAGCGCGCCTTCTGATAACCGCCGGAGAGGCAGGGATCGGCGGGAGAGAACTTGCAGATATCCTGGCGCGGAGATATCATATAGATATGGAGTTTGCAGATCACCGGTATGTCATCGCTGTATCGGGCAGCGGAACGACAGCGGAGCATTTTCTCCGTCTGAAAGAGGCTCTCGCCGACATCGCACGGACACGGGGAGTGCAGAAAAAAGCGCCGGCTATTTTGAAAACGGATGAAACGTCCGGTGATGCTCTCTGCAGCAGTACGGAAGCATTCTGCAGGCTGAAGCGCCGCTCGGTGATGACGCCGCGGAAAGCGTTTTACTCTTCTCATGAGACGGTTCCTCTTGCCGATGCCTGTGGAAAGGCATCCGCTTCGGATGTGGCCGTGTATCCGCCGGGGATTCCGGTACTCTGCCCGGGAGAGGAGATCACGGAGGAGATATGCAGTTATCTTCTGGAAGAATGCCGGAAGGAAAGTCACATTCACGGAATCGTGAAGGGAGAAGACGGAAAACCCCTGATCCGCGTGGTGACAGGCGAAGTGGAATCCATGCTTTTTCACATGTTTTTTTAATAACGGACGATGTTCCGTGCGGAGGTGAGGACAGATGGCCCAGTTATTTTTTCGGTACAGCACGATGAATGCGGGAAAGAGCATCGAGCTGATCAAAGTGGCGTACAATTATGAGGAGCGGGGGAAGGAAGTCCTGGTGCTGACTTCCGGTCTCGATGACAGGTACGGCACGGGGGTGGTGCGTTCGCGCATCGGACTGTCACGGCCGGCGATTCCCGTTTATGACGACACGAATATTCTGGAAATTTTCATGGAAGTCAGCCGGGAGAAGGAGATCTCCTGCGTACTCATCGATGAGGCGCAGTTTCTGAAAAAGCATCATGTGGAGGAACTGGTGGAAATCGTCGACAGCTGTGAATGTCCTGTAATGTGCTACGGGCTGAAAAATGATTTTCGCAACGAGCTGTTTGAAGGATCTTATTATCTGCTGGTCTATGCCGACAAGATCGAGGAAATCAAGACGATCTGCTGGTGCGGAAGAAAGGCAAATATGGTGGCACGCATCGTGGACGGCAGGTTCGTGCGCACGGGCGAGCAGATCGAGATCGGCGGAAACGAAATGTATGTCTCTCTGTGCCGGAAACATTACAACGACGGAAGGATCAACGGAGACAAGTAAAAAGGGAAGGAATCAGACGCGGCTGCCCTGACAGGAGCCGCGTTTTTTGAGTTCCATATTGATTCCGTTGAGGACTGATTTTTTGTCACGGCTCCACAGGGGGGCCAGAAGCAGGTCTTTCGGCGCGTCTCCCGTCAGTCTGTGAATTGTGATCTGCGGCGGGATGATTTCCAGTGCATCGGCGATCAGGGAGATGTATTCTTCCTTTTCCAGAACCGGAACAGCGGCCGGATTCTTCTGCCAGAGGCCGCCGAGATCCGTGGATTTCATGATGTGAAGCAGCTGAAGCTTGATGCCGAAGATGCCGCCGGAGACGGTGCGGCTCACGCTGCGGAGAAATGTGTCTCTGTCTTCGCCCGGCAGTCCGGCGATCAGATGGGTCACGGCGGGGATTCCTCTGTGCGAAAGCTTTTTTACGGCCTCTTCATAGACAGAGAAGGGATAGCCGCGGCGGATGTACCGGGCGGAATCTTCGTCGGCAGTCTGGAGGCCCAGTTCCACCCAGAGAAACGTCCTCTCATTCAGCTCTGAAAGATAATCCAGGACGTCGTCTCCGAGGCAGTCCGGGCGGGTGGCTACCGCAAGTCCCGCGCAGAGCGGGTGCTCTAGCGCTGCTTCAAAGCGTTCTTTCAGCGCCGGAACCGGAGCATACGTATTTGTAAAATTCTGGAAATATGCGATACAGCGGAAATCACCCCATTTTTTCCGGAGCGCGCCGATCTGCGCCTCCATCTGAGCTGCGACAGGAGGGACCGGCCGGAGATTTTCCGCGGAGCCGGTAAAACGGGACCGGCCGTCTGCCGCTGTTTCCGGTCCGAGAATCCGGGTACCGGCAAAATCACCGGAGCCCGATTCCGAGCAGAAAATGCATCCGCCGAAGCCTGTGGTGCCGTCCCGGTTGGGGCAGGTAAATCCTCCGTCTACAGAGACCTTTGCGATCCGCATGCCGAATTTTTCTTTCAGATAAGGGCCGATTCCGTTGTAATATGCGCCATTTTTGAACATTACGATGTACTCCTGCTGCTTCCCCTCTATTTCACAAAAAGTGCTTTCGTGTTATACTGATATGGCTCCTTTTCCGGGAGCTTTCCATTCTGATTATACATAAAAACGAACCGGATTGAAAACAGGAAAAACGGGATGCCGACGGACTTTCGCGGGGAAGGCGGAAGATGCAGAACGCATCCGGAAGTGAAAAGAAAAGTATGACAGAAGACAGGATGAGATATCATATGGAGATGAGAGATACAGAGAAAAAAGAAATGAAAGCGGAAAGAGAGAAAGAGAGAAGAACGGATATGCTGCTTCACAGCTGCTGCGGACCGTGCAGCACGGCGGTGATCGAACGGCTGGCGGAGAGGTACCGGGTGACGGTCTATTTTTATAATCCGAACATTACCGATCCGGAGGAATACGGCCGGCGTCTTGAGGCGCAGCTTCAGGTGATCGAAAAATTCAACCGGGGAAGAGATCCGGAGGATGCTGTCCGGTTTGTCGAGGGGCCGTACGACCCGGAACGTTTTTTTGACGCTGTGAAAGGACTGGAATCCGAGCCGGAAAACGGGGCGCGGTGTGACGTATGTTTCCGGCTGCGGCTGGAAAAGACGGCAGAAGCGGCGGAAAACGGACAGTTTGATGAATTTGCCACGACGCTGTCTGTCAGTCCTCATAAAAAGACAGAACGGATCAACGCAGTGGGTTATGAACTGGAAAAACATACGGTACCTGCATTTCTCGATGAGAGTTTCAAGAAAAAGGACGGGTTCCGCAGATCGGTGGAACTGTCGAAAGAATACGGTATTTACCGGCAGAATTACTGCGGCTGCGTCTTTTCACAGCGGAGCTGAGCTTTTTCTGCCGGCGGAAAGAAAACGGATACGGGGAACGGGCAGATGAAATATGTGAAAGTCGTCATCGATAATACCAGCAATCATACGGATACTCTATATACTTATGCCTGCAGCTTTGAACATGTGGCTCCGGGTTGCCGGGTTCTCGTACCTTTCGGGAAAGGCAACCGGCTGAAGAACGCATATGTCTTTGAGGTGCTGGAGGAAGAGGCAGCTCTTGAAATCGAGAGATCGAAAATCAAGGAGGTGGCGAGCGCAGACGAAGACGTTTCCCTGCCGGAAGATCTGGTGCATCTCTGTCGGTGGATGAGAGACACTTATCTCTGCCGCTACATCGACGCGGTAAAATGCATGATTCCGCCGGGAGAAAAAGGCAGCAGAGGAACGCGAAAGGACCCCTATGAAAGCCTTGTGGTCCAGCCGTCAGAGCCTCCTGAACTGACAGAGGAGCAGAAAGCGGTGATGGAACAGATCCTGCCCCGTGTGAACGTCGGTGTTCACAGGACTTTTCTCTTAAATGGCGTCACCAGCAGTGGGAAGACGGAGATCTATCTGAGGACGGTTCAGGCCGTGATGGAAAAAGGAAAGTCATCTATTGTTCTGGTGCCGGAGATCTCTCTGACGCCTCAGACTATCGAACGCTTCATCAGCCGGTTCGGTTCCGAAAATGTAGCAGTGCTGCACAGCAAACTGACGAAAGCGCAGCGCTGGGAGCAGTGGCTGAAGGTCCGGAGAGGCCAGGCAAAAATCCTCATCGGAGCCCGTCTGGGCGTATTTGCGCCTTTTTCCGATCTCGGGGCGATCATCGTGGACGAAGAGCACGAAGCCTCCTATAAATCGGATATGACGCCGAAATACGATGCGGTGGATGCCGCCGTGAAACGGGGGGAACTCGACTCGGCGGTGGTAATTCTCGGCACGGCGACGCCGTCGGTGGTATCGGAATTCCGGGCTTCCGCCGGCCGGTATCAGGAACTGCGCCTGACGGTGCGGTACAATAAGACACCGCTGCCCCGGGTGGAGATCGCCGATATGCGGAGAGAACTCCGGGAGGGAAACAGGAGCATCTTCAGCAGGGCACTGTACGAAAAATCGGTGAGAGCTCTGGATGAGGGAAGACAGGTGATATTTTTCCTCAACCGGAGAGGTTATTCTTCCTTTATATCGTGCCGGAACTGCGGCTTCGTCCTCAGGTGTGAAACGTGCGGGATTTCCATGACGTACCACAAATCCAGCAGCATGGCGGAATGCCACTACTGCGGCCGGAGAACGAAGGTGCCGGAGATCTGTCCTTCCTGCGGCAGCCGGCACATCCGGCATTTCGGGATCGGTACTGAGCAGGTGGAAGAACTCGCCGCGGAAGCCTTTCCCGGCCGGAGAATCGCCCGTCTCGATCTGGATACGGCGAAAAAAAAGGGAGACGCGCAGCGGATTCTCAACACTTTTCACCGGGGCAAGACGGATATTCTAGTGGGAACGCAGCTGGTAGCCAAAGGACTCGACTTTCAGAATGTGGGAGTCGTGGGGATCATAGCCGCCGATGTGACGCTGAATATTCCCGATTTCCGTTCGTCGGAGCGGACGTTTCAGCTGATCACCCAGGCAGCGGGACGCTGCGGCCGGGGAGACGAACCCGGAGATGTGGTGATTCAGACGTATTCTCCGGAGGAAAATGCCATACGCTGCGCGGCAGCAGGCGATTATGAGGGCTTTTACCGGCGGGAACTGATGATCCGGAATCTGGCGGGCTATCCTCCTTTTACGAATATCATCCGTCTGATATTCTACGATAAGGATGAAGCCGTGGCCCGCAGGGAAGCACAGGAAGCTTTTTTCAGGGTCAAGGAGAGCCCCGGGGTGCAGCAGAGGGAGTTGTTCGCACCTCAGCCGGCTTATCTGAATAAAATGAACGAAAATTACAGATACCAGTTTATGATAAAAAGTCCGTTGGAAAAAACGGAAAAATATCTTAAAATAATCTCAGAAATCAAACAGGAGAGAACGGAAAACAGCAGGACGAAATCCGTCATGCTGGTGGAGGTCGATCCGTATAGTATGACGTAGACTGCGCGTATGCTATTTTTTGTCCAGCGGTGTATCGCCGGCAGAATAATGGAGCGTCTTTAACGGGAAACGCCGAGGTACCGGGGTTCTGGAGACGAAAAACATACGGCAGGCGCGGATATCTGATATGGCTGTAACCGGATAAAACCGGAAAAAACGGAGTCAGGAAAGGAAAACGAGGAGAGAGATATGGCATTGAGAAATATCGTAAAAGAAGGCGACGAGGTACTCAGAAAGAAGTGCAGACCGGTAGACAAGATTGATGACAGGATTCTGACGATTCTTGACGATATGGCGGAGACACTGTACGATTCTGGCGGCGTGGGTCTGGCTGCACCTCAGGTGGGAATCCTTCGGAGAATCGTCGTCATCGACATAGGAGAGGGACTGATCGAGCTGATCAATCCGGAAATCACTGAGACGGAAGGCGAAATCAGCGACAGCGAAGGATGTCTCAGCATTCCGGGAAAATACGGAGAAGTCGTGAGACCTGCCCGTGTGAAAGTAAAGGCTCTCGACCGCAGGGGCGAAGAGGTGACCTACGAAGGAACCGAACTGCTGGCACGGGCTTTCTGTCACGAAATCGATCACCTGGACGGAATTCTTTACATAGACAGAGCACAGCAGGTATGGGAGAACGAAGAATAATGAAAGAAAAACTGCGTATTATTTTTATGGGAACGCCGGAATTCGCCGTGCCTCCACTGAGAGCCATGGCGGAAGGCGGATATGACGTGATTCTCGCGGTGACACAGCCGGACAAGGCACGTGACCGGGGAAAAAAAGTACAATTTACGCCGGTGAAAGCGGCAGCGCTTGAGTACGGCATCGAAGTGGCACAGCCGGAACGGGTGAAAAACAACGATGAATTTCTGGACCGCATCAGACAGCTGGCTCCGGATCTCATCATCGTGGCCGCTTATGGAAAGATCCTGCCGAAAGAATTGCTGGAAATTCCGCGTCTGCGTTGCATCAATATTCACGCATCGCTTCTGCCGCGCTTCCGGGGCGCAGCTCCGATTCAGCGGAGTATCATCGAAGGCGACCGGGAAACCGGCGTTACGCTGATGTATATGGAGGAAGGGCTGGACACCGGAGACATGATCGCAAAGTCAGCCACGGAGATCGGAAGAAAAGATGCCGATCAGCTTCACGACGAACTCTCTCAGATGGGAGCAGATCTTCTGATGGAATATCTGCCGAAAATCGCGTCGGGCGATATCGCGCCGGAAAAACAGGATGATTCTCTGTCCTGTTATGCGCCGATGCTGACAAAGGAAGAGGGAAGAGTCGATTTTTCCCAGAGTGCGGACCGGATCGAGCGCCTTGTGAGGGGAATGGGTTCCTGGCCGGGCGTGACGGCGGATTTTGAGGGCAGCCCAATGAAGATCAAAGCGGCGGAGATTATCCCGGAGACGTCGGATGCGGAGCCGGGGACGATTCTTTCCGCAGACAGGGAAGGCCTTCGGGTAGCCTGTGGCGAGGGAATCCTTCTGATCACAAAACTTCAGATGCCGGGAAAGAGAGCGATGTCGGCGGAGGATTATCTGCGGGGAAATAAAATCGAAAAAGGAATTATTTTGAGATAATGTTGTTTTGAATGACCGGTTCCGGGGAAAATACATTATATTTTATATTTTTTATTTCGCGGATAACGGTCCGGCGGCCGACGGTCCTTTCTGCCCGGAAGGACGCACAGAGACAAATCGCTCAAAGACAGAGCCGGACGGTATCTGCCTGTATGTTAAAGGAGTTAATTAGAGATGATATACTTTGATTGGACGATGCTGCTGCTGATCCCTGCAATTATCCTGGCTTTTTACGCCCAGTTCAGAGTGAAAAACGCTTACCGGAGATTTTCGCAGTGTGCAAACAGCCGCGGCATAACGGGCTATGAAACAGCCCGGAGGATTCTCGACGCCAACGGTCTGCGGCACATCGTGATCGAGAGAACGGGAGGCGAACTCACCGACCATTACGATCCCCGCACGGGTGTGGTCAGACTGTCGGACGGCATTTACGGCGGAACTTCTATCGCGTCTGTCAGTGTGGCGGCTCACGAAATCGGCCATGCCATCCAGCATGCGGAAGGCTATAAAGCGCTGGCGATCCGCAATAGCCTCGTTCCTGTTGTGAACATCGCGTCAAATATGGCCTGGCCTCTGGCCATTATCGGTCTACTGATCGGTTCGGCCACCGGTACGATGATTTTCGATATTGCCATTATTCTGTACGCGGTAGCGGTGCTGTTTCAGCTGATCACTCTGCCAGTGGAACTCAATGCCAGCAGTCGGGCCATTCAGCAGCTGAATAGTCTGGGAATCATATCTGCCGGGGAAGAACAGAGACAGGCGAAAAGAATGCTGGGAGCCGCAGCCCTGACGTACATCGCGGCGGCAGCGGTGGCGGTGGCAAACTTGCTGAGACTCTTCCTGCTGAGAAACAACAATGAATAGCGGCTTCAAATCGGGAGCGGAAAAGTAAACCTGCAGAACAGAACAGTACGGCGGAATATAACGCCGTACTTTTTTCATGGGGAAAACCGGAAATTTCCTTTTCAAAACGGCGTGCCGGAGATAGAATAATACTGTTGTCAATAAAATGATATTATCGTCAAAGGAAGCGGAAAGCGCGGAAAGACCGTCCGTCCGCAGCCGAAAATCGGAAAAAACGGAATATGCAAGGATAGAAACATGATCAGATTCAACAATGACTACAACAGAGGTGCGCATCCGGAAGTTCTGGATGCACTGATAAAGACAAACGAAGAGAGTTACGGCGGTTACGGACTCGATATCTGGTGCGAAAGAGCGGCGGACGAGATCGGGAAATATCTGGGACAGGCTGACGCGGATATCCATTTTCTCACAGGAGGCACCCAGGCAAACTTCACGGTGATCGCCGCGGCTCTCCGGCCGTATCAGTGTGTCATCAGCGCGGATACCGGACATATTCAGGGACACGAGACAGGCGCCGTGGAAAATACGGGGCATAAAATCATCGCGCTGCCTTCCTATGAAGGAAAGATTACGGCAGATCAGGTGAGAGAGCAGGCGCAGCTCTATCTGGAGAGCGGCATCCGGGAACACATCACCCAGCCGAAAATGGTCTACATCTCTTTTCCTACGGAATACGGTACGATTTACTCGAAGGCGGAGCTGGAGGCTCTCAGCGGCGTGTGCAGGGAGTACGGACTGTTCCTGTTCCTGGACGGTGCGCGGCTGGGATATGGTCTCGGCTCGGAGGAAGCCGATGTAACGATGGAAGATATCGCCCGGCTGACGGACGTTTTTTACTGCGGCGGCACGAAGTGCGGAGCGCTTTTCGGAGAGGCCGTGGTGATCACGAATCCCGCACTGAAGACCGATTTCCGGAGCTATATCAAGCAGAACGGCGGCATGCTGGCCAAGGGATGGCTGCTGGGACTTCAGTTTTATGCGCTGTTTCATGACGGACTCTATTTCAGGATCACGAAGAAGGCGGACGAAGCTGCCATGAAGATCCGGAGAGCCTTCAGGGAAAAGGGCATCCCGTTTTACATCGAGAGTCCTACGAATCAGCAGTTTATCGCGGCGGAAAACAGTGTCGCCGAAAAACTTGCGGAAAAATACATTTTTGAATACGAAGGAAAGATAGACGAAAATCATTCCTGCATCCGCTTCTGTACCAGCTGGAGTACGCCGGAGGAAGATGTGGAAACTCTGATCCGCGATATCGCAGAGCTGTAAGAGCCTGCAGCGCGGACGGGAAAGAGAGAAAACGGAAAGCGACCGGGACGGGCAGAGCGGACAGGAGGAAAAGGCAGACGAAAAATGAATCATCTCGGAACACAATATATTCGGACAGAGCGCCTTCTGCTGCGCCCGTTCCGCCCGGGAGACGGGAAACCGATGTATTATAATTTTCTGGGAGATCCCAGAGTGACGGAATATGTATCCTGGGACACGTACCGCAGTGCGGCAATGGCGGAAGAACTCCTGAAGCTTCATCTTCTGAATTATCAGAGGAATCCCCGCACCTATTATGAATGGGCTGTACAGCTGGACGGGGAGCTTATCGGCGCTGCAGATGCATTTCACATCCGTGAGGAGACAGAAAGCTGCGAGATAGGATGTACCATAGGAAGCCGGTTCTGGGGCCATGGCTTTGCGGAAGAAGCCCTGAGCGCAGTGCTTTTTTTTCTGTTCGAGGAAGTGGGATTCCGCAGGATTTCCGCTTCGTGCAGCTCGGAAAATGCGGCTGCCCGGATGCTGCTGGAAAATCTCGGAATGCGGCTGGAAGGACGCTTCCGCCAGGCTGTCCGGTACCGGGACGGCGCGTACGACGATTTGCTGTATTATGCTGTGCTGAGGGAGGAACTGTATGGACAATAACAGAAGAACGGCCTATGAAGTGCTGATGGCGGTGGAGACAGAAGGCGCTTATTCGAATATCGCCCTCAACGATGCGGTGAAAAGGAGATCGCCCGATGATGAGGCATTCGTCAGAACGCTGGTTTACGGCGTCATCGAGAATCAGATTTATCTGGATTACAAACTGTCGCATTTCGTCCGTTCCGGACTGAAAAAAGTCAGACCTCAGGCGCTGATTCTGATGCGTATGGGCGCTTATCAGCTGGAGTTCCTCGGAGGAGTTCCGGATTATGCCTCCATCAGCGAAACGGTGAAGATCGCAAAGAAGGTATGCCGTGGCCTGGAGGGATTCATAAACGGCGTTCTCAGGGCATATCAGCGCGGCTCAGAGGGTGTCCCGATGCCCGATGAAGGGAAAGATCCGGCCAGTGCGCTGGCGGTGCGTTATTCGTATACGGAAGATATCGCGGAACTGTGGATGCGCATGTTCGGAAGGGATGAGGCGGAACGTCTGATGGCTGCCGGAAATGAAGCTCCTCCGCTGACGGTGCGGGTGAACCGGCTGAAGACAGATGCGGAAACTCTGGCGGAAGATCTGAGGTCGAGAGGTTTCGGGGCGGAAATTATTCTGGACGGCATGGCGCTGGAACTGAAAGGCACAGGAGTGCTCCGCGACGTGACGCAGGAGAGCGGACTCTTTTCTGTTCAGGATGTGAGCTCCATGGAAATGATCCGCGCTCTGAATCCGCAGCCCGGCGAGACGGTGCTGGACGTCTGTGCCGCCCCCGGAGGGAAGTCTCTGGCGGCGGCAGAGTGGATGGAGAACCGCGGGCGCGTCATTTCCTGCGATGTTTACGATCACAAGCTGAAGCTCATCGAAAAAGCGGCGGAACGTCTGGGCGTCACGATACTGGAAACACAGAAAAATGACGGAACCGTACGGAACGAGAATTTTGTGGAAATCGCGGATAAAGTCATCGTAGATGCTCCCTGTTCCGGTCTGGGAGTCGTACGAAGAAAACCGGAAATCAAACTCAGAATCAAGAGGAAAGATATGGAAAAACTGGCAGAAGTTCAGTTGAAAATCCTGGAAAATTCTGCAGGGTATCTCAGGGAAAACGGAACGCTGATCTATAGCACATGTACCGTGTCGGACATCGAAAACAGGGGTGTGATCGACCGGTTTCTCAAAAAAAATAAAAATTTTTCGATAGCGCTTGAAAAACAGCTTCTTCCATATATTGACAGCTCTGACGGCTTTTATTTCTGCGCTTTACAGCGATTTCAGTGAAAAAAATAACGAGGCAAAAAAGAGCCCAAAATGGGGGGATTTTTGTCTCCTATTCTCCCCTTAGATGGATTTTTCATTGCAAAAATGGGATTCATTATGTATAATAGTCAATGTGTTATGAATTTATCGGCAAGGTGCGCCGGCGGAATCGGCAAATTTAAGTCAGCGCATTTTAAATTCGGAAGCACGAAAAGTTGAAACAGAATTGAATATTGAGTTGAAATTGAAGGAGACACTTTATGATTTCGCGAAAGACGATAATAAGTTTAGCCTTGGTTTTTGCTGTGTCATTTTCTTCCTGCGCGGTATCTTATGCGGATACGTCTGTCAGCAGTGCAAATGCAGGCGAAAGTCAGGCTGCAGCGGAAAAGTTGTATACCTACGGACTTTTCAAAGGCGGCGCTTATGGGTTTGATCTGAACGGAACCACAACGAAAGCCGAAGCAGCTGCGATGGTGGTGCGCCTTCTGGGAGCAGAAGACGACGCTTTATCCGGCGCATATCACCATCCATACAAAGATGTGAACGACTGGTCTTCCGATTATATCGGCTATCTTTACGAAAATGGCGTCATCGGAGATACGGCAGACGGAGCTTATCATCCCGGTGAAAATGCTGACACGGCGGAATTCCTCGCAATGGTTCTCAACGCTCTCGGATATGTGGAAAGCGGACAGGATCTCACAGAGGATCAGTTATTCGCCACTGCAGTCAGCTGCGGTCTTTTGACAGAAGCGGAAGCACAGAGCATGAAGTCCGACAGCTTCACGAGAGGAACGCTCGTTCTCATCGCTGATGATGCGCTTGATACGAAGCTCAGCGGAGCGGATTGCACGCTCTTCCAGTTCCTTGACAGCATGGGCGGGATCGAATCGCTGGCTGCACCGTCTGACGAAGTGAGATACGGAAGCGCGCCGGCGGAACCGGAAGTCGCAGAACCTTCGGCAGAAGAGGTGCTTACGGATACGATCATTTCCAACGCGAAGCAGTATCTCGGAATCCGTTACCGCAGCGGCGGCAAATCGCCGTCCACGGGGTTTGACTGTTCCGGATATGTCGGTTACGTCATGATCAAAAGCGGTGTATGGAATCAGTTCTACGGAAGCTGTGACGGTGTAATCGCACAGTGCAAGACGGTTTCCAAAGCGGAGGCAAAGCCGGGAGATCTGGTATTTTTCAAAAATACATACAACACCTCAAAGACATATACTCATGTAGGCATATATCTCGGCAATAACCAGATGATTCATTCCGCTTCCAGCAGCGGCATTTCGATCAGCAGCTTTTCATCGGGCTACTGGGCGAGCCATTATGCTTGCATAGCTCGGCCTACAGCGATGATGTAGATTTACAAAAGTACAAAATCTGATTTTACCGGGTGACCGCCATGTGGCGGTCACCCTTTGTTTAGGGAAGTTCTGTTTTGTAAGCAGTCGGAGGCATGCTTCCGGTGAACTGCCTGAAAAAACAGAGTCAGCACGGGAAAGTTTCATTTTCCTGTGCGGGATACGGAGAGGAAAAATGCTTGAATTTGGATTCAGAAGCGATACGGGAAAAAAGCGAGAAAATAATCAGGACGCTTTTTTTGTAATGCCCGAGGCCGGTATTTTTCTGGTGGCCGACGGGGTCGGAGGCCATAATTCCGGCGAAGTTGCCAGCCGGATGACCTTGACGGATATCGCGGGATTTATCAGAGAAAACCCGATTCCTGCCGACGGGGGAGACGATATTCTCATCGATTATTTTCTCTCTCTGATTACGGAAGTGAATTCCCACGTCCGCAGACTGGCGCAGGATACGGCTCCCAGGGGAATGGCCACGACACTGCTGATGTTATATATCAGAAACGATACCGCCTATGTGGTCAATATCGGGGACAGCAGAGCCTATCTGATCCGGGACGGCGAGATGTCCCAGATTACAGAGGATCACACGTTTGTCCACGATCTTGTCAAAAAGGGCATTATCACAGAGGTCCAGGCCCAGACGCATCCGGACCGCAATATGATCACCAGAGCGGTGGGAGCAGAGGAGTCGGTCAGACCTGACTTCTATATGTTTAAAATTTATCCGCAGGATATTATTTTAATGTGCACCGATGGGTTGTATAATGAAGTGAGTAAGGAAGAAATCTGCAGGACAGTTCTCGAAGCGAGGAATATGCGGGAAGCATGTTCGAGGCTCGTGGATGCAGCGAATGACAATGCGGGCAACGACAATATCACCGTTGTCAGCGTCAGATTTTAATTAGAGGGGGAATACCTGTTATGGGCAGTAAAATACTGGCAGGAAGATACGAATTAATCGAAAAAATCGGGGACGGAGGCATGGCGGTCGTATATAAAGCTAAGGATCGCCTGTTGAACCGTTTCGTTGCCATAAAAATCCTGAAGCCTGAATTCATCAAGGATCCGAAGTTTATCGATAGTTTCCGCAGAGAATCTCAGGCTGCTGCGGGTCTTTCCCATCCGAATATCGTTTCGGTGTTCGATGTGGGCAAAGAGGGCAATATTTACTATATCGTCATGGAAGTGCTGGAGGGCGACACACTCAGTGATATCATACGCAGAGACGGACCGCTGGACGAGATGCGTGCCATCGATATCGCGAAGCAGATCGCACAGGCGCTGAGTTCCGCACACAAGAAAAATATTATTCACAGAGACGTGAAACCGCACAATATCCTGATGTCGGAAGATGGTACAGCCAAGATCGCCGATTTCGGCATCGCTAAAGCAGTCAACAGCGGAACGATCGTAAATAATACGAGTACGGTGATGGGGTCGGTACATTATCTGTCGCCGGAACAGGCACGGGGCGGCTATGTCGATGCCAGATCGGATATCTATTCTCTGGGTATCGTACTTTATGAGATGCTGACGGGCAGCGTACCGTTCGACGGCGATAATCCGGTGAGCGTGGCTATGATGCACATGAACGAGGCGGTTCAGCCACCTTCCAGAATTAATCCGGCTGTTTCTCCGGCTCTCGATAAAGTAGTGCTCAAAGCTACGGCGAAGCATCAGCCGGACCGCTATAAGAGCGCAGACGAGATGTACGAGGCTCTCGTACAGGCGGAGAACAGCATCGTTTCGGAACGGAGCGGCATGGGGCTCAGAGAGTTCTATGCGATTCCGAGAGACGGCGGCAGCGGACGTCAGGATGGAAGTTACGATAATTACGGCGGCTACGGCGGATTTGACGACGACGAGGAGGAAGAAGAGAAAAGTCTTCTGGCGGGAAAACTGCGCAGAAAAAAGAAAGATAAGACGAAGAATAAAGATGCTGCTGGAAAAGAAAGGAAAAAATCTTCGAAGAAGAGAAAGATCCTTCCTGTGGTTCTGGCTCTGATCTGTGCGATCCCACTGAGTATTTTACTTCTCAATGTTTTCGGAGGCTCAGACAAAACTGTGAAGATCCCTGACGTTCTCGGAATGACAGAAGAAGAAGCTGCAGCTGAGCTGGAGAAAGCCGGTCTTGGATATACTCTGGGTACGCCTGTCATCAGCGATGAATATGAGGCGGGCGAGGTTGTCTCCACGGATCCGGATGTGGGACGCGAAGTCAAGAAAGGCTATAAGGTCCGTCTGATTCTCAGCAAGGGAAGCGATTCAGAGAGCGTCAAGACGCCGAATACCGTTGGAAAGAAACTCGATGAAGCAAAGGAACTGCTGGAAAAATTCGATCTGAAGTGCGGTTCCGTAAAATATGACGAAGACAGCGATCTGCCGGATGGCACGGTAATCAGTCAGGATCCGGAAGCGGGAGAAGAAGTCGAGACCGGAACGTCGGTTAATCTCGTAGTAAGCCGCGCAGCAGAGAATACGGAAGTCCCTGATGTACGTGGCCTTTCCCAGAGCGCTGCAAAAGAAAAGCTGGAAGAAAACGGATTTGAACTGGGCAATGTCAGCACTGAGTACAGTGATGATGTGGAAGAAGGTCTGGTCATTTCCCAGAGTCCGAAAGCCGGATCAGAGGAAGCAGAGGGAACGTCTGTAGACCTGGTGATCAGTAAGGGACCGGAAGAAACGGAGCCTGAATATGTATCGATTCCGCTGACTATCGATTACAGTAATGCAGACAATGAGGTCTTCGTTCTTACGGTTACGGTGACAGATTCCAACGGTCTGCGGTATATCGTAAATAATCAGCAGCGCAATAAAGCAGACGGTTCTGAACGAGTGGTTCTGACAGGTGTGGGAACGAATGCTACTGTCAGAGTTCTCATGGATAATACGGTTGTAAATCAGTATACTGCGAATTTTGAGACGGGTGATTTAAATTAATATTTCAGAAAAAGATGAAAAAAGATCAGTGAACTCAAAATACGGAACGATTGTGAAAGGAATTGCCGGTTTCTACTATGTGGATACCGGCAATGCTGTATATGAGTGCAAAGCGAGAGGCGTTTTCAAGAATAAAAGTCAGAAGCCTTATGTGGGGGACGAGGTCCTTCTGGATTTTTCCGGAGGATCTCCGGTGATCGCGGAAATTAAAGAGCGAAGAAATGTGTTTGAACGTCCTCCCGTGGCAAATGTGGAACAGTTTGTCGTCGTCAGCGCCATGAAAAACCCGGCTCCTAATTTTATCGTGATAGATAAGTTTCTGACCATGGCGGAACTGAAGGATGTGGAAGTTGTCATGTGCTTTAATAAGGCAGATCTGGTGGACAAGGATGAAATTCAGAGATTGCGAGAGATATATAGTGGAGTTTATCCCGTGATTTTTTCTGATGCCCGGAGAGAAGAGGGGATAGATCAGCTGATTCCGTATCTGAAAGATAAGAGAAGTGCGCTGGCAGGTCCTTCTGGAGTAGGGAAATCGACGATTATGAATAATCTCATCCATGGACTCAATGCAGAGACCGGTGAAATAAGCGAAAAGACAAAGCGCGGACGTCATACTACCCGCCATGTGGAGCTTTTCCGTCTGGAATTCGGCGGAATGATTTTCGATACACCGGGATTTACGTCGTTTGATGCACCGCCGACGGAAGAAGAAATGCTTACACATCTCTTTCCGGAATTTGACGGGTTATCGTCAGAATGTAAATTCAATGGCTGTCGTCATCAGAATGAACCGGGATGTGCCGTGAAAGAGGCTGTAATCCGGGGAGAAGTGTCTGAGAGCAGATATCAGTCATATCTGAGTCAGCTGGAGGAAATCAGAGAAAGGCAGAAACGCAAATATACTTAAAAGCGTAACTGGCAGTTTTTACAGAATATCAACATAGATTCAGAGGAGATCAGGAGAAAAATTATGAAAAGACTTGCACCGTCTATTTTATCGGCAGATTTTTCAAAACTGGGAGAAGATGTAAAAAAAATCGAGGATGCAGGAGCACATCTGGTCCATGTGGATGTCATGGACGGTCATTTTGTTCCCAATATTACCATCGGACCGGCGGTGATGAAAAGCCTGCAGCGCTGGACATCTATGCCTTTTGACGTTCATCTGATGATTTCCGATCCGGACCGGTATGCGCCGCTTTTTGTGACTTCGCAGACAGAGTTTATCACTGTCCATGCGGAGGCGTGTACACATCTTCACAAGACACTTCAGTCTATTCGGGATCTGGGTGTCAAGGCAGGAGTGGCTCTCAATCCTGCGACACCTCTGTCAGCGGTGGAATATATCGCAGATATGGCGGATCTTATTCTGGTGATGTCGGTTAACCCCGGATTCGGAGGTCAGTCTTTTATTCCTTCGGCACTCGAAAAAGTACGCCGTCTGGCACAGATCCGGGAAGAGCACGGATATACTTTCGAGATTGAAATCGACGGCGGCGTAGGCATTGGAAATATGGCTGAAGTTTCGGCTGCAGGGGTTGATATTGCTGTGGCAGGCAGTGCTGTGTACGGAGCGGAGGATGTGGAAACGAGAGTACATGAACTCATTGCTCTCATGGGCTGACGGGTTTCATTGACAAACCATGGAAATAGAATATAATGAAAAAGATAGACATTCAGCTCTGTGCGCGCTATTGCTCCAAAAGACATTTCGCGCAGCAGGATATGAGATAAGACGGGCCGGAGTTTTTTCTGCATCCGGCAAAGGAGGATTTTACGATGATTAAGGTAACACTGGCAGACGGAAGTGTCAGGGAATTAGAAGAAGGAAGCAGCGTGCTGGATGCGGCCAAGAGCATCAGCCGCGGACTGGCAAAGGAAGCGGTGGCTGCAAAAGTAAATGGTGAAATTCAGGGGACGGACTATATTCTTCCCGGTGACTGTACGCTGGAAATTCTGAAGTTTTCCGATGAAGAAGGTGCTCATACATTCCGTCACACAGCTTCGCATATTCTCGCTCAGGCGGTGAAAAAACTTTATCCGGAAGCGAAGCTGGCCATCGGACCGGCCATCGACAATGGGTTCTATTATGACTTCGATCTGGAGCACCGCTTTACAGAGGAAGATTTTCCTGCTATCGAAAAAGAAATGAGAAAAATCGTGGAATCCGGTCTCAAGCTGGAAAGATTTGAACTGCCGCGAGAGGAAGCTCTGGCACTGATGAAGGAGAAAAACGAAGATTATAAAGTTGAACTTATTAATGATCTTCCTGAAGATGCCGTCATTTCTTTCTATAAACAGGGAGATTTTACGGATCTCTGCGCAGGCCCGCATCTTTCTTCGACGTCACCTGTAAAAGCTATAAAGATCCAGAGTGTAGCAGGCGCTTACTGGAGAGGAGACGAAAAGAATAAGATGCTTCAGAGGATTTATGCCACGGCATTCCCGAAGCAGAAAGAGCTCGACGAATATCTGGCGATGCTGGAAGAGGCGAAGAAGCGCGATCACAGAAAGATCGGAAAAGAAATGGACTTGTTTGCGATTTACGAGGAAGGTCCGGGATTCCCGTTCTTCATGCCGAAAGGAATGGTCATCCGCAACGAGCTGGAAAACTTCTGGCGTCAGGAGCATACCAAAAGAGGATATCAGGAAATTAAAACACCTCTGATACTGAACGAAGATCTGTGGCACAGATCAGGCCACTGGGATCATTATAAAGAAAACATGTATTTTACAAAGATCGACGGAGCGGATTATGCCATCAAGCCGATGAATTGTCCGGGTTCTATGCTGGTCTACAAGAGAAAGATGTATTCTTACCGTGATTTTCCGATTCGCATGGGGGAACTTGGTCAGGTTCACAGACATGAGCTTTCCGGCGCTCTTCACGGTCTGATGAGAGTGCGGACGTTCACCCAGGACGATGCCCATATCTTCATGCTGCCGGATCAGATCAAAGAAGAAGTGGCAGGTGTTATCGATTTTATCGACTATGTATATAATCTTTTCGGTTTCACTTACCATATCGAGCTCTCAACCCGTCCTGAGGATTCCATGGGCACAGATGAAGAGTGGGAAATGGCTACTGCAGCTCTCAGAGAGTGTCTGGAGGAAAAAGGTATCGATTATGTGATCAATGAAGGGGATGGCGCTTTTTATGGACCTAAACTGGACTTCCATCTGGAAGACTGCCTGAAGAGAACGTGGCAGTGCGGGACGATTCAGCTGGATTTCCAGATGCCACAGAGATTCGACCTCACTTATGTGGGAAAAGACGGTGAAAAGCACAGACCTGTCATGATTCACAGGGTTATTTTCGGATCTATCGAAAGATTCATAGGTATTCTGACAGAGCACTTTGCAGGAAAATTCCCGTTATGGCTGGCACCTGTACAGATCAAACTCCTGACGGTTACAGAGAAATTTGCTCCGTTTGCAGAGGAACTGGCAGAAAAATGCAGAGAAGCCGGCTTGAGAGTCGAAACTGATGTACGAAATGAAAAGATCGGTTATAAAATCAGAGAGGCGAGAAACGAGAGGACTCCGTACATCGTCACCATCGGTGAAAAAGAACAGGAATCAGGCCTTCTTTCTGTGCGTTCAAGCAAAGAGGGCGATCTCGGACAGATCCCTACGGATCAATTGCTGGAAATGCTTAAAGAAGAAATCAGAACGAAGAAATGCTGAGCGGTCCGACGGATGGATTCCGCTGTTCTTCCCGCAGCCTCAGGCTGAAGAGATGACGCACAGAGGAGCGGCAGGCTATGCGGCTTTCTGTACAAAAATCATACCCGGTTCGCTTTCGGACTGGGTATTTTTTTATAGAAAGAAATGATCCCGGAGGCAGACGCCTGCGGAACAGCATTTCTGCAGTGCAGGTGGAAGAAAAGGAGACGTATTATGATGAAAGGATTTCGCAGACTGTTCGGTGAGAAAGACCAGAAAAATGAAAACGACGAAGAGTGGCGCGGAGGTGTCTATCTCACGACGGCAGGTTCCAGTTTTGAAGCGGATCTGCTGGAATCAAAGCTGAGAGCGGAGAATATCCCCGTGGTCAGAAGGTATGAGGGAGCATCGAATTATCTGGAAATCGCTCTGGGATTCAACAGCGTCTATCCTATCGGGATGTATGTTCCCGGTGAGATGCTGGAGAGGGCCAGAGAGGCGATTCGGCCAGTACCTATCGAAGACGATTATATAGAGGCACAGGATGGCGGAAATACAGATGAGGACGGAAATGAAGAATAAAAAAGAACAGAAAGAACAGAAGGAAAAAACTTCCGGTGCCAGTGCCGGAAAAAAGAAATCAAAGAAAGTAAGAAAATCACTTTCGCCGGAACCGTACGAAAAAAACAGCAGACGGAAGCATGAGATGACAATCCGGAAAAAGAAAGATGGAAGAGAAAAGGAAAGAAACGGAAGTGAACACAGGAACCGGAAAATTGCCGGCAGTGTCATAGAAGTGAAGGGCGTACGGATTGGCGAAGGTATGCCGAAGATCTGCGTGCCTGTAGTGGGCAAAACGGTGGATGATATTCTGAACCAGGCCGATAAAGTTCTGTATTCTCCGGCGGATCTGGTAGAGTGGAGAGTAGATTACTTCCGACGCTGTATGGATATCAAAGCAGTTCTGGCAGCGCTGCGTAAATTATCGGGGCGTCTGGAAGGGAGGCCTGTTCTTTTTACCTTCCGTACGGCAAAAGAAGGTGGTGAACGCAGCATCGGGAAAAAAGATTATGTCGCTCTGTATGAAGCCGTTATCGAGTCGGGATATGCGGATCTGATAGATATCGAATATCGCATAGGGGCGGATGTGACCGATCGTCTGATTGCTCTGGCACGCAGAAAAGGAGTGGCTACTGTTCTGTCGTATCATGATTTCAGCAGGACACCTGCAGAGGATGAAATTGTCCGGAGACTCACTGCTATGAAGGATATGGGCGCCGATATCGCGAAGATCGCTGTAATGCCGCGAAATGCCCGGGATGTATTGACACTTCTTTCTGCCACGGAACGGATGCAGTGGCAGGATGATCCCATTCCAGTGATTACTGTTTCCATGTCAGCCATGGGATTGATCAGCCGGATTTCCGGAGAGATTTTCGGTTCTGCGGTAACATTTGCTTCTGCGGGGCAGATCTCCGCTCCGGGACAGATTGGTGCTGATGAGGCAGACCGTTTTTTACTTACGATTCATCAGGGATCAGATTCGGAAAAAATTCAGGGCAGACCGCGTCGGAATACGAAAAATGTAATTCTCATCGGCTTCATGGGAACTGGAAAGTCCACGGTAGCGAGAAAAATCGCCAAGAAGACGGGGATGAAAGTAAAAGAAATGGATGAATTGATCGAACGCCAGGAAGGTATGTCTATCAAAGATATTTTTGAGCGTTACGGAGAGGCGTACTTCCGGGATGCGGAGACCTATCAGACAAAAATTATTTCAGAATCGTCCGGAGTTATTGTTTCCTGTGGAGGAGGGACGGTGATGAGAAAGCAGAATGTGGATTATCTAAAAAAGAATGGAACGATTATCCTGCTTGAGGCATCACCGGACACCGTTTTTGAGAGAGTAAAGCGGGGAGGAGACAAACGGCCTCTGTTGAATAAACACATGGCCAGAGGATTTGTTTCTTATCTTATGAAAAAGCGCAGTGATGCATATCATTCTGCAGCTGATGTGGTGATACATACCGACGGTATGGGTTCAAACCGTGTCGCTGACGAGATTATCCGTCTGATGGAACTGGAGAAAAAGGATGATCCTGGAAAAGCAGTGAAGAGTGATAAAGAAATTCTAGTCTAATGATTTCCAGAAAATCTCACGGTAAATCAGCTTACCGTCATGTCGGCGGGATTCCATAAGTGAAAACCCTTTAACTGTCATAGATGTATGGGGTACAGAAAGGTGGATTTTCCCGAGAGCGGACTGCGGGCGCACACGGCGTGCCACAGTGATATGAGGACTGAATTTTTTGCGATCGATATCAAAGTCTTCATCGAGGAGTTCTTCTTTCACGTTGCTGGCTAGCCTGTGCAGAGCGGCGTTCTTTTCGGTGCCGATCCAGAACAGGTCTCCGAAGTGACCGAATCCATTAAGTGTGAGGGGGAAGGAATCCATGTTGATCCTCTTCATGGCACGGACTGCAGCTTCTGCCCGCCGGGTTTCTCCGATAAAAGCCAGCGTCAGATGAAGATTTTCTTCTCTCGTAAAATTGGCTGAACGACACTGGCGTTTCAGCTGATCTATAGAATCCTTCAGAACTTCCAGGATTTCTTCCGAAAAATCGACAGAAATAAAAAGTCTCATAATTACTCCTTTCTTTCTGTCTATGATATATTTTTTTCTGTCGATGTGCAATTCTTTTCAGAATCACGGAAGTTCAGCGGTAAGAAAAGGAAAATGAAAACCGGACCTGCGATTTGCAGGCCCGGTTTTGTGCGATACGGGTTATTAGTCATCTGTCTGATCTGATATAGAAGCAGATATAGAAGTTCCGTCTTCCAGTTCAGCGTCGATTTTATCGCCTTTTTTCATATGGATGGTATAGGAGCTGTCATCGTTTTTCTGCATATCCGCGCTGAGTTCCTGTCCGTTAATAAAAATCTTTACCGCTTTCACCGGATTTGCAGTATCGCCATCGGTGGCAGCATAAGTAATACCGGAGGTAGCGCCTGTAAGAAGGGCGATGCATATGCAGGCGGCGGCCAGTTTGTTCAGCCGGATTGTTTTCTTGGCGTTTCTCATTTTATCTTCCTTCCTGATTACCGCGTCCGAGGCATGGAGCTTCGAAAATGCGGCCTTGTACAATTCTCTGTTATTCTTCGTTCCAGACATCTGATAATCTCTCCTTTAATAACTTCCGCGCCCGCAGGAGGCGGGTACGGACTGTGGGTTCTTTGAGTCTCAGCATTTCTGCGATTTCCCGCGTGCTGTAGTCTTCATAATAAAAGAGGTGGACGATGATACGGTATTTTTTGGGCAGCGCCATGACGGCGAAAAACAGATCGCTTTCCTCCGGTGTTTCATATTCCAGTGATGCAGCATATTCTTCCAGAGGAATATTTTTCTTAAACCAGGAAGAAACTGATATTTTTCTGCAATGATTGACGGCTACCCGCAGAAGCCAGTTTCTGACGTGTTCGTCGCTTTCAAATTCACGCTGAGATCGGTATAGTTTCAGAAGTACATCCTGAACGACGTCGTCTGCATCCGAACTGTTTCTGAAAAAATTAAATGCGACAGCATAGATATGATCGCGGTATTTTTCCGCGGCTTCTTCAAAGTCATTGCCTCTCAAAGAATCCTTCACCCCCTTTTGACCGCCCGGTGACGGAGATTTCTTCCGGGCGTCTGAAATGCATTTCACTAACTATATCCCTGAGACAGGAGAAATGTTTCATCACCGAGAAAATAAAATGAAAAACTTCACAGGAGGGAACGCCGGAATCGTCGAAGACTTAAGAAGATGGGAAACGGAGATTGTGGTATAATGATTTAACAGTTTTTACAGTTTTAAATGGAAAGGAGATTGATTATGGGGCTTATCAGAGCAGCTTTCGGAGCGGCAGGGGGGACTCTGGCAGATCAATGGAAAGAATTCTTTTACTGTGATGCCCTTAACAGCGATGTTCTCGTGGCTAAGGGAAAGAAGCGCACTTCGTCCAGATCTTCCAATACAAAAGGAGACGATAATATTATTTCTGCCGGCAGCGGAATCGCTGTGGCGGATGGACAGTGTATGATTATCGTGGAGCAGGGCAGGATCGTGGAAGTATGTGCGGAACCGGGCGAATTTACGTATGACGCTTCCACAGAGCCCAGCATTTTTGCTGACGGAAATAATTCGATTATGGAGACTTTTGAAACCATCGGAAAAAGGTTTACTTACGGCGGGGATACCGGAAAAGATCAGAGAATCTATTATTTCAATATGAAAGAACTGGTGGGAAATAAATTCGGTACTCCAAATCCCATTCCGTTCCGTGTCGCCGATCCCGGCATCGGGCTGGATATCGACGTTTCGGTACGGTGTTCCGGCGTATATTCGTATCGGATTGCCGATCCGCTTTTGTTTTATGAAAAAGTCTGCGGAAATGTGGAAAGGGAGTATACGAGAGATCAGCTGGACGGTCAGCTGAAGGCGGAATTTATAAGCGCTCTCCAGCCGGCCTTCGGAAGACTTTCGGAACTGGGTCTGAGGCCGAATCAGATCGTCAGCCACAGCGGGGAACTGGAACAGGCGATGAACAGCGCTCTCTCTGAGAAATGGGGAAAGCTCAGAGGACTGGAAGTGGTGAGCATTGCCCTGGGCTCGGTGACACTGCCGGAAGAAGATGCCGAGATGATAAAACAGGCACAGCGGGCTGCGATTCTCAGAGATCCTACTATGGCGGCGGCGACGCTGGCAGGTGCGCAGGCAGATGCCATGAGAACAGCTGCGGCTAATGAGAACGGAGCGATGGCAGGTTTTATGGGTATGGGAATGGCTGCGGGTACTGGAGGAATACATGCCGAAGAATTATATGCCATGGGCAGACAGAAGGAGCAGACAATAAAGCAGAGCGGAAAAAACGGGACTATACCGGCTGAAGAATCTGAACCGGTCGGAGCGGATTCAATATGGAAATGCAGCTGCGGAGCGATGAATAAAGGAAAGTTCTGTCAGGAATGCGGGGCAAAAAGGCCGGACAGCGTTGATAAGACAGGTTGGAAATGCAGCTGTGGAGCGGTAAATAAGGGGAAATTCTGTACTGAGTGCGGGGCAAAGAAGCCGCAGGGAGTTCCGACGTACCGCTGTGACAAGTGCGGCTGGGAACCTGAAGATCCGGCGCATCCGCCGAAATTCTGTCCGGAATGCGGAGATCCTTTCGGTGAAGAAGATATGAGATGAATTCAGTCGGAGCAGAGACGGAGGAAGATATATGACAGCAACACTGCAGGAATTCAAGTGCCCGTGCTGCGGCGGATCCATTCGCTTTGACAGCACGATTCAGAAGATGAAATGTCCGTACTGCGATACGGAATTCGATGTAGAGACCTTGGCTTCTTATGACAGCGAACTGAAAAATGAAAAGCCGGAGGATATGACCTGGGAGACACAGGCCGGAGGAGAATGGCAGGAAGGTGAGACAGACGGTCTTCGTTATTATGTCTGCAATTCCTGTGGAGGTGAGATCGTGACGGATGAAACCACAGCTGCCACGACATGTCCTTATTGTGATAATCCCGTAGTGATGACAGAACAGTTTAAAGGATTTCTGAGACCTGATTTTGTCATTCCTTTTAAGCTTGACAGCGAAGCGGCGAAAGAAGCTCTGATGCGGCATTATAAAGGGAAACGTCTTCTGCCGAAAGTGTTTAAAGATCAAAATCATATCGAAGAGATAAAAGGCATTTATGTACCTTTCTGGCTGTTCGATGCCGATGCTGACGCAGATATCAGGTATCGGGGGACAAAGCTCCAGACTTGGAGCGACAGCGAATACAATTATACCAGAACCAGTTATTTTTCTGTCCGGCGCGGAGGGCGTCTGGCATTTGAGCGTGTTCCCGTGGACGGTTCCTCGAAGATGGCAGATGATCTGATGGAATCTATCGAACCTTTCGGTTTTGAGGACGCAGTGGACTTTCAAACCGCATATCTGGCCGGATATTTTGCGGACAAGTATGACGTAGATGCGGAGAACAGCGTGGACCGTGCGAATCAGAGAATACGTACGAGTACGGAGGGGACCTTCGCATCTACCGTGCACGGTTATGTTTCACTGATTCCCGAATCGGTAAGTGTCCGGCTGAAAAACGGAAAAGCGAAGTATGCTCTTTATCCCGTATGGATTCTGAATACAGACTGGAACGGCAGCAAGTATACTTTTGCCATGAACGGGCAGACGGGAAAGATCGCAGTAAATCTGCCGGTTGACAGAGGCCTGTTCTGGAAATGGTTTTGTGGTGTTGCAGCAGGCGTTACTGCGGTTGCTGCTGCAGTATCTTATCTCGTGTGGTTGTTATAAGGAGGGATTGTATGAAAAGAAAATTTGCAGTGATCTTTATGACAATGATGCTGTGCGTTATCGTTGCTGTACCTGTCTTCGGCGAAGCACATCCGGCCAGACTGGTTGACAGTGCATCTCTTCTGACTGCAGAAGAGGAAGGAGTTCTTCTGGAGAAACTGGATGCTATCAGCGAACGGCAGCAAATGGATGTGGTTGTGGTAACTGCCGATACCCTGGAAGGAAAATCACCGCAGGAATACGCGGATGACTTTTTCGATCACAATGGCTATGGTATGGGAACTGACCGTGACGGAATTCTGCTTCTCGTCAGTATGGAAGACAGAGACTGGTATATCAGCACTCGCGGATTCGGCAGCACAGCAGTTACCGATGCCGGTCTTGAATATATGTCAAATCAGTTCCTGGAAGATCTCAGCGCCGGAAATTATCTGGACGCATTTTTGACATATGCGGAGCAGTGTGACCAGTTTATCGCTCAGGCAAAGCTGGGGACACCTTATGATGTCGATAATGTACCCAAGGAACCTTTTCCGTGGCTGCTGTGCATTGGAATTTCCCTTGCTGTAGGGCTGGTGTCTGCTGTCATCGTTACAGGTGTGATGAAAAGTCAGCTGAAGTCGGTAAAAAGCAGCAGAAATGCGGGAAATTACGTGAAAGAAGGAAGTCTTGAGATCACAGAACACAGTGATCTTTATCTGTATTCTCATATCAGCCGTGTGCCGATACCAAAGAATACACATTCAGGAGGCTCCAGTGTTCATACTTCTTCCTCCGGTGCTTCGCACGGCGGAGGTGGGGGAAAGTTCTGACGGGAATTCCTGATGCTGCACCGGCTGTCTGTATCCAGAGCTAAAGATTGCTGTAACGTCTATCCGTGTTTTTCCTCAGATAATTTCCGATATCGGTGACGCACAGGAGCGTGACGATCAGAAATAGACCGGGAATCAGGATGATCCACCAGCAGGAAGCGGCCAGAGCCTGCTGGGCGAGAGACAGCATGCTGCCCCAGGAGACGGTTTCCAGAGGAAGACCGAGACCCATGAAGCTGAGGGTGGCTTCAGACACCACGGCGCTGCGGATATTCATGATGGCCATGAACAGGATGGAAGGCAGAAATCCGGGGATCAGATGACGGCGCAGGATATAAAAGAAGCCGGCACCCGCCGCGCGGGAAGCGATGACATAACCGGCAGTTCTCAGATGGAGCGTTTCCGCCCGCACAACTTTAGCCATGACCGGCCAGCCGGTGAGGCCAATGACGAGGGAAAGACTGAGAACGGTTGCTTCGCCCAGAATAGCCTGAAGAAAGACGATGAGCAGGAGACCGGGCACGCTGAGAAACAGATCGGTGAAGCGCATCAGAAGGGCATCTGTCCTGCGGGATGCAAGGCCGCTTACCGAACCGAGAATTACGGCTAACAGAGCTGAAATTGCGGCTGACAGGAGGCCGATAGTCAGAGAAACGCGGCCGCCACTCCATATCATGGAAAAAATGTCGCGTCCCAGAGTATCGGTGCCGAAGAAAAACCGGGAATTTGGAGGAACGGACGTGTGGTCCAGATTCATGCAGGCCGGATCTTTTGATGTGATCAATGGAAAGACGAGACATCCCGTGAGAATGACAGCGAGAATGATGACGGAAGGCAGAGGAAATGATTTTCTCTGTCTCCGTATTTTTTTTGCGCTTTTTTCTTTTGGAGAACGAGATTCCTGTCCCGGCTCGGAGTGATAGCTGGTGTATGAGAAGCGGCGGGACGGCGCGGCTGTGGTATTTTGGGTATTATTGGTATGTCTTTTATAGTTTTTCATTCTGTCACCGCCTGATATTTTTCTGAAGTCTGCGGGAAGTGGATTCTAGGGTCGATGTACCGGATGACGATGTGGCTGAGGCCGTTGCAGAAGATGACCGCAGCACCGGACAGAAGGCAGATGACCATGAGCAGATTGTAATCCTGATACCGGGCGCTTTCGTAAGCCAGAGTGCCGATACCGGGATAGGAGAAAACGGTTTCCACCACATAGGTTCCGCCCATGATATGGGGAACAGAGACGGCCATCATGCTGAGATAGGAAGGAAAGGCACAGCGCAGACAGTGGGAAAAGAGAATTCTGCGGCTGGTGAGCCCTTTGGCTTTTGCCATGAGAACGTAGTCCGCCTTTATCTCCTGCAGAAGCCGGTTACGCATCATGTAGGCGTAATACCAGAGATGGCTGGCTGTCACCACCGTGAGAGGGAGAATGAGATGGAGCAGGCGGTCTGAGATATTTCCCTCTTCGCCGGGAGTGAAGGCTCCGCTTCCCGGAAGAAGGCGGAGCCAGACGCTGAATATGAGAATGAGAATCAGCGAAAGCCAGAACTCCGGAATACAGCTGATAATCGTCCCGGCTCTGCACAGGATCCTGTCGGGCCACGAATCCTCAAAACGGGCGCAGAATGCACCCAGAAGCAGTGCAAGGACAAAAATCAGGACAAATCCGGTGCCTGCCAGCAGAAGCGTGTTGTCCAGACGGCCGGCGATCACTTCCAGAACATCGGTTTTGTATTTGTAGGATATTCCGAAGTCGCCGTGAAGGGCGGCGCTGAGCCAGCGGAAATACTGGACGAAGACAGGGGCGTTCAGCCCCAGACGTTCTTCCGCCAGTTCTCTCTGCTGTGGACTCATGCGCTCCGCCTGTTCGCCGTAGTACGAAACGAGAGGGTCGCCGGGAGCGAGACGGGAGATACAGAAGACGGCTGCAGACAGCAGCAGCATACTGATTACAAAGAAGAACGATTTTTTTAAGATAAACAGTAGGATACCGGACTCTTTCCGGCGTTCTGCTGTTTTTCCGCGTTTTTCTTCAGATGCGGACCCGCGCTGATCTGCGCTGGCTGCTCTTTCCGGTTCCGCATCTTTATCTTTTTTTCTCATGTATCAGTTTCTCTCCTTTCCTTTTTTCCGGCTCAGGGGATCATCTCTCAATGATCCATTCCGCCACATTGCGGAAGATGCCCGTTCCGTGATGTCCCAGAACGGTATCTGCGTCGATGCCGCTGAGACCGGATACGGCTACGTAACTGGCATCAATGTAGCAGATGAATGCAAAGGCGGGATCTTCGGACAGAGCCTGCTGAAATTCGTCATAGGCTTCGGCCCTGGCTGCCGGATCATCTGTGCGGCGGGCCCGGATCAGCGCACTGTCCACCAGATCGTTGGAATAGCCGGAATAATTGGCGCCCTTGCCGGTCCCGAAGACTTTGTAAGTGTGATCGTCAGCGTCGAAGGGACTTCCCCAACCGATGAGATATGACATCTGATTTTCCCAGTCTACCCGGGCAGGGATATCCACAGTGACATCTATGCCTGCGGCCTTCAGCTGCTGAGCTGCGATCTGCGCCATATCGATGCGTACCTGATCACCGGCGCTGACGCTGATGGTGAAGGCCACTTTTTCCCCGTTCCGGTAAAAGAAACCGTCATCTTTCCGGATACAGCCCGCTTCGGTGAGTATTTCCATGGACTTTTCCGGATTATAGTCATAATGATTTACATATTCGTTATTATATATATTCCTCTGAAGAGGTCCGTAAGCCGGAATACCTTCTCCCAGGAGAACAGTATCCACGATGGACTGGCGGTCTATGGCGTAGCAGACTGCGGGAATCAGATCGCGGTTCTTCTGCCAGTATTCGTTCTGAAAATTGAAGAGAATACCCCGATAATCGGCAGTCTCCATCCGATAACAAGTGAAACCGTCTCTGTCTTCAAAGGAAGATGCGTCTTTCGGCGTCAGCTGAGCCAGATCCAATTCCCCGGATCGCAGCTGGAGGGCTTTGACACTGTCATCCGTGACGATCTTAAATATGATATTTTCGATGCCGGGCGTTCCTTTGAAATAGTCTTCATTGCGGGTCAGGGTGATGGCCTGCCCTTCTTCCCAGTCGGTCAGCACGTATGGTCCGGTGCCCACCGGATGGCGGAAAAAATCAGAAGTCTGCATGTCTTCGTCTTTCAGGAGATGTTCCGGCAGAATGGCCATGGTCATGTAGTCCAGAAAGGCCGCATTGGGGGCGGAAAGTCGGAAAGAGACAGTATGGTCGTCGATGACGGAGATCTCTTCCACATCTTCGTAATTAGGAGCGTTTTCCGATCCATTGGCAGGATCCATAATGGCTTCAATAGTGAATTTCACGTCATCGGCGGTGAAAGGCTCTCCGTCGTGCCAGGTCACATCTTCTTCCAGATGGAATGTGTATGTACAGGTGCTGCGGTCGAATTCCCAGCTTTTGGCCAGGCAAGGAATCACTTCATTGTCTTCTCCGTGGGCGGTGAGGCCGTTGAACAGCAGAAGATTTATCTCACAGTGTTCGTCCATGGCCGGATTGATACGGGTATAATCTCCGCTGCCGTAGACAAGAGTCGACGCATCCCGCAGGGAGGCGGAATCACCGCTTCCGGAGCTGGAACCGCATCCGGCGAAGAGAAGAAGGACTGTCAGCAGCAGAAGCGCCCACAGGGCGCAGCAGATATATTTCCGTTCTGATCTGTCTGATTTCAATTTTTCTTTTTTCTGTCTCATCCCGTAAAAAATAACTCCTTTCATTTTACAGCGGCAGACCTTCGGAACGTATTTCCAGTCAACCGCAAAAAAAGAAAGCATACGATTTTCTTCTGAAAACCATATGCCTTCTCAGCATAAATTTCAAATAACGAGAGAACGCAAAAAAGGCCGTTCCCGCAGACGGACGGGGCGGCGCAATGCGCCGGGGAAAACTGAAGCCGTGTGGTGCAGATGCCGGATGTCGAATTCTTCTGAATCCGGATGCCTGCTTCCTGCAGGCTATGTAGAATTTTCCGGCTGCCGCTGGATTTAAAGCTGTGCCGCCTCCCGAACGGCTTCCTGAATCAGGGCGGTGATATTCAGGTCGGGGACACCTACTACGATGTTGTCGCAGTGATTTACAGGGATGAGAATCCTCTTTGCAGGACTCTGACCTACGGCTTTCGCCATGGCAGGAGTGATCTCTCCCAGAAGCGAATCGGCGATGACGATGCCTACAGGCCCCATGATGACGTTGGCTCTGCGGCAGTTTACGACGACTGCGTTTTCACCGGTGGCGGCGTTGTGAGCGCCGGCCCGGAGCATGGCCGATGTGGCGGCGCTGTTTGTGCCTACCGCTGTCACAGAGGCGTCCGGCAGATTTTTTCTGACGGCCGTCACCAGCGCTTTTCCTATGCCTCCTCCCTGAGCGTCGATAATCAAGATGTTCATATTTATTTCCTCTGATTTGAATGTCATTTCTTTTCGTATTTCCGCAGGGATTTCCGCCGGCAGCGACACCCTCCGGTAACAGAAATAATTATATTCGCTGGTCTTTTTTCTGTCAAACGGAGAAACGTTGTCAAGGGATACATTTCCGCCGGGAACGGCTCAGAACACCAGCTGAACCAGCAGCATGTAAAGCAGCGTGCCGCCGGCGATAGAGAGGAGCATCTGGCGTTTCCAGATGTGGAGCACAACTACAGCCGTCAGAGAGACCGCTTCCGGAATACCGTGACTTCCGGAAAGAAGACTGACGTCTTTGAGACTGTATACCACCAGGAGACCGAATACAGCAGCGGGCAGGACTCCGCCCAGGTATCGGATGTATTTCGGCGTGGGTTTTCCCGAAGGGAAGGCGATAAACGGCAGAAAGCGTGTGATGAGTGTACCGAGGACCACCATGGCCACGGTGATAATCTGCTGTGTGAGTGTCATGAGAGGCGATCTCCTTTCCCTTCCAGGTTTCCGCGTATCAGTGTTAAAACGCCCAGAATAGCTATCATAGACGGGATAATGAAGTCTTCTGATCCGAAGACCATTAGACAGAGCAGCGAGAGAATAATACCGATTACTGCGCTGGTGTGATTTTTATCTTTCATCCACTGTTCCATAAAGATCACAACAAACATAGCTGTCATAACAAACTCAAGGCCTTCCGTATTGAAGTGAATGAAAGAACCAAAGATACCTCCCAGAGTTGATCCCGAAACCCAGTAAAACTGATTCAGCATTGTCACGAAAAACATAAACCAGCCCCGATCTACATCTTTGGGGATGTCGGCAGTGTAATTGATAGAAAAAGATTCGTCGCACATTCCGTAGATCAGATAGATTTTTTTGAGACCGGTGCCCTTAAAACGGTCCAGCATCGAAATACCGTAAAAGAGATGGCGGGCATTGACCATCAGAGTCATGGTCAGTGCCTGAAGAGGACTGAAGGATCCCAGCAGCATATTGACCGTTATGAATTCCACGGAGCCGGCGAAAATAGTGATGCTCATCAACATGGGGTACCAGAAGCTGAAACCGGAGACATTCATGTAGATGCCGTAGGTCAGGCCGAGAAACCAGAACCCGGCGAAAATGGGTATGGTATATGGAAAGGCGGCTTTGAAAGCCTTTCGCTTTATTCCTTTTTCTCTTGTCATTTATCTGAGACCTTTCTGTTAAATTCATGCGGCCGTAAGACCGTACGCTATTGATTGTAACAACAGAATCTCCATAATTCAACGGAAGAATTGCAGGATGTAGGGTGTATGATATATGTGATATAATGAAAAAAATTACAAAAAAAGGTCGCAGTACAGTTAAGTACAGTGGGAAAAAATGTTGAAAACAGAAGCAGAAAGGCGGAAAATATGAAGATTGATGAGATAAATGTCAGAACGAGAAAGAGCAGTACAGGAGCACAGATTACGGTGGAGGAATTCCTTACAGAAGAACAGATGGACGGAAAGTGCGGTCTTTTCGCGAGAGTTACGATGGAGCCGGGGGCCGTTCTCGGATATCACGAACATCACGGAGAGACGGAGACGTATTACATTCTATCCGGAAAAGGTGAATACGACGACTACGGCACGAAAGTGCCGGCATCCCCGGGGGATATTTTTTTCTGTGAGAATGGATGCGGGCATGATATCCGCTGCATTGGAGACGAGCCTCTTTCTTTTATGGCACTGATTATCCGGGGCACGGAAAAAGGGGCGGAACTTCTGGAAAATATGCGCAGCAGACGCAGCGTCAGAAGATATACAGGAGAAGCCGTGCCTCAGGAAGCTCTGGAAAAAGTTCTGAAAGCCGGTCTGCTGTCTCCTTCCGGCCGGGCTATCCGTCCGTGGGAATTCATCGTAGTGAGAGAGAAAGAGACTCTGGAAAAGATGGCGGAGTGCAGAGTAGGTGCGGCGAAGATGCTGGCTTTCGCTGATACGGCCATCGTGGTCATCGCCGACGGCGAAAAGCAGGACGTCTGGACGGAGGACTGTTCTATCGCCATGGCATACATGCATCTGGCGGCAGACGCTCTGGGACTGGGCAGCTGCTGGATTCAGGGAAGACTGAGAGAAGCGGAAAACGGACAGACTACTGAAGAATATCTGAGAGATCTTCTGCAGTTCCCGGAAACCCACCGTCTCGAAGCCATTCTTTCCCTTGGAATGCCGCAGGAGCACGGCGAGGCGTATCCGGAAGACAGCCTGCTGACACAGAAAATTCACCGGGAGAAGTTTTGATGGAGGAAATCAGACAGGGACTGTTTGCCCTGCAGGATGAAAAATACCGGCAGTTTCATTCGAAACTGATGCCGGAAACGGATCCGGAATGTATCATCGGAGTCAGAATGCCGGCTTTGCGGCAATACGCGAAAGAGCTGGCCGGCCGGGGCGGCATCCGGAAGGACGGAAAGCCGGAGGATGAAACTATCAGAAACTTTCTCGCAGAGTTGCCTCATCACTATTATGAGGAGAATAACCTTCATGGAGCGCTGCTGACGTTTCTTTACAGAGATCTGGAAGAATTTCTGAAAAATCTGGAGATCTTTCTGCCGTATATCGATAACTGGGCTACCTGTGATATGATCTCTCCGAAAATTTTCCGGAGAGATCTTCCCAGAGTTCATGGGAAAATCAGGGAGTGGCTGAAAAGTGACCATACATATACCGTGCGGTTCGGATTGGTGACACTGCTGGAATTTTTTCTGGATGACGGCGTCTTTGAACCGGAGATGCTGGATCTGGCTGCAGGCGTCCTTTCAGAAGAATATTATGTCAAGATGGCAGTGGCATGGTATTTCAGCATCGCATTAGTGAAACAGTACGAGGCCACAATCCCGTATTTTACTTCGGACTCCCCGGTTCTTGATCCGTGGATACACAACAAAGCGCTGCAGAAGGCGGTGGAAAGCCGGAGGATCAGTGATGAAACAAAGGCATATCTAAAGACACTGAAAGTAAAAATTCCCAGGGAGAGAGAAAGATGAAAGCAGTAATTCTGATCGACAATCTGACAAAAGGTATGCTGAAAAAGGAGTGGGGGCTGTCTGTATACATCGAACACGACGGATGGAAGATTCTGCTGGACACAGGGGCATCGGGAGCTTTTGCCGAAAATGCGGAGGCCCTGGGCATTTCCCTGGAAAAGGTCGACGCGGGTGTGTTGTCTCACGCGCATTACGATCATGCCGACGGAATGGCGGAATTCTTCGCCCGGAACGCGAAAGCACCTTTTTATCTCAGAAAAGGTGCGGGAGAGGACTGTTATACCAGAAAATGGATCTTCCACAGATATATCGGAATTCACCGGGGATTTCTGAGCAGATTCCGGGAAAGAATACGCTACGTCGAAGGGAAAGAGGAGATTCTCCCCGGAGTTTTTCTGCTTCCGCATACGGCTCCGGATCTGGGAGAAAAAGGAAAAAAAGCCGGGATGTATGTGCGACGCGAAGGACGCTGGTGTCCCGACTGTTTCGATCACGAACAGAGCCTGGTGCTCGATACGGAAAAAGGAATCGTCATTTTCAACAGCTGTTCCCACGGCGGAGCGGATTGCATCATACGGGAAATACAGGAAGCATTTCCGGGGAAAAAGATCTTCGCACTGATCGGAGGTTTCCATCTCTACGAATCATCTGAAGAAGAAGTGCGCCGGTTGGCGGAAAGCATCAGGGAAACCGGCGTCCGGGAAATTTATACCGGACATTGTACCGGAGAAAAAGCTTTTGACGTGCTGGAGAGTGTGCTGGGAGATTCCATACACCAGATTTTTACAGGAATGGAGATCGTGATCTGAAATTCCGGTTGACCCGAATGCTGGATGGTGATATATTATATAGGTAAATTTTGTTCGGCGGCGGCCTGAGCTGTCCGCCGTTTTGTAAAAATTCATTTTATATTTGGAGAAGTATCGAAGTGGTCATAACGAGCCGCACTCGAAATGCGGTTGCCCTCCGGGGCACGTGGGTTCGAATCCCACCTTCTCCGCCAGAATTTAAAAAGTCCGAATGCCTTATAATTCCAGGCAATTCGGACTTTTTTATCTATATCTTAAGACAGTTATTCAATTTTACACAAAAGCATTGCGCTTGCTGCTGTTTTTATCCGTCATCTTCGTTTGCGCTGTACTTCTGTGTAAATTGTCAATTTGCCGACCGGGATCATTGTCAGCAGGCAGTCGCTGTTCATTTGATGCACAATGAATCGGATTCACATGAATCATAATGTGCTTGACGTCGGAAAAACACTGCTCAACATTTCTATGGACGCGTTCAGCCACTTCATGAGCCTCCCAGAGGGATTTATCGCCGTCCACAGATATTTCCAGATCGATATAGACTTTGTTGCCGAACATTCTGGACCGGAGCATATCGACACGAAGTACATCCTCTTGCGCCAGTATATCTTCCGTCAGTTTTTTCTCGTAATCTGCACCGCAGGAAGTATCCAGCATTTTGACAAGTGCATCTTTTGTAATATCATAGGCAACTTTCATGATAAAGATGCAGATCACGACGCTTGCTGCGGAATCCATCACCGGAAATCCCAGCATCGCCCCGCCGATACCGATCAGAGATCCGATGGAAGAAAAGGCGTCGGAACGATGATGCCAGGCATCCGCCATGAAGGCGGCTGAATTGATCAGTTTTGCATAGTAACGCGTGTACCAGTACATCGCTTCTTTGCCTATGATGGAGATAATAGCCGCTGCAAGAGCGATGGAACCGGGAATGGTAAGGGTTTCGTAATTTCCTGACAGGATATTTTCCACACCTACTTTACCGACACCGATACCTGTCACCATCAGTACCAGGCCCAGGAGCAGAGATGCCACACATTCCAAACGTTCATGACCATACGGATGGGAACTGTCAGCGTCCCTTTTTGATGCCTTCACACCAATCCAGGCGATCAGTGTGGTAAGTACATCGGAGAAAGAGTGGATTGCATCTGAAATCATTGCACCGGAATTGCCGACAATTCCGGCAAACATTTTGAATCCCGAGAGTATCGCATTTCCAATCACGCTGACTAGCGACAGATTCCTGATAACCGCTGTTTCGTCGACTGGCCGGGAAGCGGACGGATTTGTTTTTTCATGTCTGGTTGCCATAAAGGTATCCTCCTGTTTTGTCACATATGATGGCAGTGATAATTCTCTCATGAGCACTTTTCGAGATAATCTGTTCTTCGAATGAATAAAAAAACATCTGCGGAACATACAACTGTCCCACAGATGTTAATGACAATCTGCTGCCGCATCAGCGGCCCGGCCCCATAAACCTATCGGTCTATCGCCTGCTCAGTTTGTACTGTTGATCTCGCATCCTGAAGCAGGACGCAATGCAGTGCAAAAAATTTATAAAATAATACTATATCCTATGCATATTGTCAAGCGAAGGTTCTTCTGACGCTTCCTAGCTGTCCATGACACATCACTTTGTGACTTCCACAGGAGGTTGTTATCGGCAAATAAGCACGGAGCGAATGTGTTTTTTGAATCATAAAATATGGGAAAACAGAAATCTGGAGGTTTTACCATGCATTATGATCAAAACGGATTTTATATAAACTACTGTATACCATGCATACAGATGTGTCAAATTCCGGGCCCGACAGGAGCGACAGGAGTCACGGGTCCTGCCGGAAGCGCCGGTCCGGACACATATAATCTGTATGTGAAGGAAGGTGCGCTTCCCGGTGGAGACGGCAGTCAGGAGGCGACGTATGACCCCGTTTCCGCTCTGGAGGCCGGCAACAGCAGCGCGTCCGTCAGCGATCAAAGGTGAAAAAAAGAAATTTTTCTTTTTTCGGGCCGGAAAACGGCAGGAATCATACTTTGGACGGATTTACAGTGTAAAAAGATGTGTAGTAAAATTGATGCGGAACCGGAATTTTCCTTTCGGAGAGAAGAGAAATCCGGTCGCAGAAGATAATGCTGAGAAAAAAGGAAGGGGGAGGAAGACTCTTATGAAAAGGAAGAATCGTCTGCTGAGCATATTGCTGTCTCTTGCCGTTTGCCTGGGAACATTTCCGGCAGTCGTTTACGCGGAAGACAGCGATACGGGGGACTCTGCGGATCCTGCGTCAGAGCTGAAGTATAACGGCGTGACGTATTTCGACGGGCAGAGCCAACATTTTGAAGACAGCACCCGTCTGTTTACGCAGGATCTGCTGTCCGCTAAAAACAGTAATCTGGACGATGAGTCCACGGCATCTCTGTGGCAGTATCTGGGTTATACCATTCAGAAGGCAAACGGTGCAGGTACGAGTGACAGTAAATTCAAAACACAGTTCGGGCAGGTGCTTTATGATGGGCTGGCTATCAGCACGGGCGATGTATCACAATATTCGAAAGACGACGTGAAGGATGATGACGAGGACAACAAATACGATGTACGCTCCAGTGGCCTGAGGTATGCATCCTCTGTGGCAGCTGCGGCGCAGTCCATGGAAGATCAGATCTTCATAGATTACCGAAATGCCGGCGGCGGACGTGAGGAGAAGTATCCGAAATCCAATCAGACGGATGAAGATGCCGCAATCAAGCATAATGAAGATCTTGCAGCCAGAGATTCGGAAAGCGACACTTTCTGGATGATGACAGGAGCCTATAAAACCAGCGGAACGAATAAAAAAGGTCATTATCAGGTTTTAGGTGTGATCTTCAGCGATTTTTCCGTGACGCCCATCGTACCGGAATACAACGAAGATTATTTTCAGACCACGGTGAGTGAGCCGGTTGCCGGCGGCATGAACAAACTCTCGGACGTGAGAAACGAGACGACGGCTACGGTTACCGCCACTCAGGGACTGGATACCACGTACACCACCACGTTTACCAGTGAGATCAACGGCAGCAATTCGTATACATACGGAGGATCTGTCGGCCTGAGCGGAGGTGGAGGATATGAATTTGGGGTCGGGGAGAACAAAGTAAACTGGCATATCGAGGGTTCCATATCCGCGTGTTTTTCAAATTCCATAGAAGAGGGCTGGTCGGAATCCGAATCGACGACGGAACAGATGTCGGAACACAGCGATGTGGCGGTAACCCTTCCGCCGTATACGAATGTCATGCTGGAGCAGACTGAAAGCGAGACGACGACGACGACGAAATACGATTGTGCGGTGGCTCTGAATTTCAACGTGACATTTGTGGAATATACGCTGGATCCAAGCTCAAATAATGCCAGATGTGCCACAAAAAAACTGGCGACATTTGAAGGCACTGCCCGGGAAGACCTGTACCAGCGTGGTGTCGTGGAAAAGACTCTGATCGATGAAAATTATATAAACTGGCAGACGCTGTTCAAAAATAACAGCGGCCTCGAAGATAAGGTGAAGAGTCTCGCGACGACGGCGCCGATGTCGGAGACAGGAGCGACGTTCGAGATAAAAGAAGATTCCATGATTAACAAAGTCGATGGTCTGATCGCATGCCTTCCGCTGGACCGTGTGGCTCTTGTATACCCGATGCTGACGCTGAACCTGATGCCGGGAACTCCTTACTATGTAAATAACATTGAACTGACCGGCTATAACCGGGAAAACGGCGAGTACTACGGTTTCAACAAGCTGAACGGCGAATGGATTCTCCTGGATGAAAACGGAAATGAGACGACCAGCAGCAATATAGCGAAGCTGGTTACAGATCCGGTGAGCGGTTATACCCGCCTGGAAGCCGGTACGGAAGACGGAACGGTTTATCTCAAATATATCATCGATGAGGACTGTTACAATTCCGCGGAAGCCCAGGAACACTACACCACGAACAGTGAACTGAGCCGCACGGCCATAGTGGAAGTAAATGTCACAGATACCCAGGATACGCTCAAAGCCGGTTATATCTATGTGGACGGAGAACTGAGCGGTATCGTGGGTGATGAACCGAAATCTATCCAGGGAAGCGACGGGCTCAGTGTCCGCATGGAAGATCTGACAGGAAAAGAAGTGAGCTATCCGGTGGAATGGGAAGCGAAAGAACTGAACGGCATCACTGTGGAAGCCGGTATGGTCTCTTTCTCCAAACCGGGAACGTACCACGTCCGCGCTCTCTGCGGAGACGTGATGTCCGAATGGGTAGAAGTGACGGCTCTGCCGGCACGTGCCCTGGACAGCATCCTGATTCCGGACTCCTATGAAATGTATGTGAGCGCCGGCAATGCGCTGGATCTGAATAACATTCAGGTTCAGACCCTTGACCAGTACGGCGATGCCTTTGATTCGGATTCTAAGATTACTTGGACTTGCGAAAGCGGAGCAGGAACCATCAACAAAGAGAATATCCTGACAGTTCCTTCTGGCGGCACATATGTACTGAAAGCATCTGCCGGGGGAATCACTTCCAACAGCATGACAGTGACCGTCATGGATGATACTGTGAAAGCCATGAAGTGGGTCTTTGAACACGGTATCACCACCAGCGGAACCGCCGAAGAATTCAACGGAACAGATGTCTGCAGCCGTGCCCAGGCCATGACGTTCATCTGGCGCGCTGCGGGTTCTCCGGCTCCGGAAGGATCGGATATGATCTTTGAAGACGTGGCGGATGACGTTTATTATCGCGATGCTGTACTGTGGGCGGTGGAGAACGGCATAACCTCCGGAACATCCGACACCACGTTCAGCCCGGATAAGATGTGTACCCGTGCGGAAATCGTAAGTTTCCTCTGGAGATATGAAGGCACACCGAAAGTTCTGATAGAAAATCAGTTCGATGATGTAGAAAAGGGCGCATATTACGAAAACTCCGTGAAATGGGCTGATTTCTTCTGCATTACGAGAGGCACCGCTGAGAACCTTTTCAGTCCGGACAAAGCGTGCACCAGAGAACAGATGGTGACATTCTTGTACAGATTATTTAATATCGCCGGAACGGCGGAGAAAAGATAATTTATTCTGATCTCAGACTGCCGCAGGAGTTTAATCCTGCGGCAGTTTTTGTGATTACTGGAAGTGAGATCTGCAGATTCAATTGAATTTTATGAATTCCGACATTTATGCCAAATAAATATTTTTTACGATCTTGATTCTATTATATACATACATAAAATCTATTTTGTATTATATTTAGATGGACTTAATTTATAAATGAATACGGCAAAACAACTGAAATTCTTAGTGAGTGAGCGTTTTTTCCTACCTTGAAAGGAGAATATAACTTATATATAATTAATATTCAGAAAGAGTCAGGCGAGAGGGAAATGTTTTCTGTTTTAGCCGGCACAGTTTAAGGGATGCGGGATATAGCAGACAACAATCGCTTTTCATTCTCGGAAGGATATTTCCTCCACTCTTATTTCATATGAAGATCATCATGTGATAAACGACAGCTTACATCAGAAAACTGCCGTAAAGTGAGGTAGGAGGTGACTAGTTGCTGTATATAAAGCGTAAAATAAAGAAAGAATTTCATAGCAATATTCTCTTGTCATTGTTATTGATTTTTCTGTTGGGCAGCTGTTATGTGTTCACCACGCATGTTTTTTAGAAAATGACGATGGAAGATTGTTATTCTGAAATGGAAAGCGTTGCAGAAGATGCCTCAGATGCTCTGCAGCGTTTTATAGAATCAAATCGGGAAAATTTGGAACTTATCTCAGGAACGCTGGTTTCAGAAAAAATTACGAATCGTGATGAAATAGAAAAAAACTAAATTCATCAGCGGCAGATCAGGTTATTATGTCTTTTTTCCAGCAAGGCAGATGAATATTATTATACTCGTTATCAGCCGGCAGATATCAATAACTGATCTATACAGCTTACTGTACCAGAGAGTGTGGCTTTCGCCAGCGTAAAAGATATCAACGTGGTCATCCTCATTATGGGCACTGTGGCCACTGTCATCACTCTGCTGTATATTGTTATTATATTTTGGAAAAACCGGTGCAGGAAAAGATTCGATTACAGATCGTCTAAATGAGGTATGTCATTTCGTGGAAACGGAAGGTTATCATATATCGATGGGATTAGCTGGACAAAAAGGCGGCAGTGTGGATATAGAAAAACTTATTTGGGAGGCGGAAATGAAAATGTATAAGGAGAAAAAGTCTTTTTATGAGAAGAATGACTGTTGTGGAAAGCCTCACAGAATGGATCCAGAGTATGAATCTGAAATTAAAAAATAAATCCGCAGAAACGATGAAAATTCCTGGATAGGTGTTTGTACATGAGAAAACGAAATTTTTTTTACAGGCATAATGTTGTTTTGAATATATCTCTTCTTTTGATCGTATCATTTGTTCTGATCTTCTCCATTTTTCTGGTACGCAATAAATTGCTGGAAAATGCTCAGAATCTGGGAATGGCTTTGACTTACAGTTATGCGAAAGAAGAAGAAACGAATCTTTCTGATCTCGAAGGAAACCTCATAGTTATCGGTCAATACATCGATGAAATGTTGGAAAATGGAAGTGACTTTGAGGAAATTCAGCAGTGGCTGGAAGGTTACTATCACAAGTTTACGGGGGTTGTCGGCGAGGACTTGGTGGATATTTATGCGGTAATTGATGGAAAAATTGTAGCAGCAAATCCCTGGGAAGGCGACGAAGATTATCTCTACAGTGAGACTGCATGGTATTTACAAGCTGTGGAAGCGCAGGGACAAATTGTGTCGGGAGACGTATATAAAGATGCTGTGACCGGTCAGCGAGTTCTGACTGTTTCCCAAGCTTTAAAGCATGACGGCAATGTGGTGGCTATGGACATCTTTGTTCAGAATCCTGATCTGCACCAGTCTGCACAGACGATGCCGGATGGTTGTTCATATTTTTTGTGCGATGAGGGAGGGCTTCTTATCTATGCAAATGCTGCAGGAGTAGTTGATGCAGATCAGCTGCAGGGGTATGTTGATAATATAATGGAAGGTATTTCTGACGGTTCTTTACTGGATTATGATGCTTTTGTGGAAGATTTGAACGGGTCTTCCTGCGGGATCTATCACAGAGTAATGGATAATGGATGGACTGCGATTATGATGATCCCTTCCAGGTCTATTTTGATGGGAGAACCGAATGCCACTATTTATCTGATGTCAGGTCTGGCCCTCATATTGTTTCTTCTGCTGGCCTTTATGACAATACATGATGCGGTTAAAAGCCGTGTGTTGAAAAAGGCAGATGATACAGTTCACATATTGGGAGAATCATTTCATGCTGTTTTCAGAATTAATGTAGAGTCAGGTACCTATGAAGGAATTAAAACGTATCAGGATCTTGGAAAAAGAATTCCGGAAAACGGAGATTATTCTTTTTTTGTAGATACTATGCAGCTTTTGGTGAAGCCAGAAGTATATCAGGCTTTTAAAGAAAATTTTTCACTGCAGAATATCCGGCAGCGGATCGAAGATGGCGTGACAGATTACGGTGGCGATTATCAGAGAAAATTTGGAGATACATACCGATGGGTTAATATTCGTACTCTTTATAACAAAAAACTAGCTCCCGATGAAGTAATATTGTGTTTCAGAGATGTGGACGAAGAAAAAAGGCGTGAACTGAAGGCGACAATTCTTCTGCAGGATGCACTGGATGCAGCCCGTAAAGGCACGGAAGAAAAACTGGCATTTTTCAGCAGGATGTCCCACGATATGCGAACACCTCTCAACGCTATCATCGGATGCTGTGAATTGGCTGAAAAAAGTCAAAAAGAAGGTAATATAGGCAAAGTCGGAGAATATCTGGGAAAAATTGAGTTTGCAGGCAAACAGCTTTTGGAACTGATCAATGATATTCTGGAACTTTCACGTTCAGAAGCCGTAAAAGATAGCCTGGATCAGAAGGAATTTAATTTAAAAAAGCTGTTGAATGAGGTGGCAGATCTTTTTCATGATCGAATAGACGAGCAGGGAAAACATCTGGAAACCAGCATAGATTTTCAGAATGAGGTTGTAATCGGCGATGAAAATAAGATTATTCAGATCCTTAATAACCTTCTTTCAAATGCTGTAAAATACAGCAATTCCGGAGATTCTATCCGTCTTAAGGCAAGACAGTTTGATTTTCAACAGCATAGTAAATATCAGATTGTGGTAGAAGACACGGGTATCGGCATGTCCGAGAGTTTTTTGGAGCACCTTTTTGATCCTTATGTGCGAGAGACAGTTTTCCGTTCACATCCGGTGTCCGGTACCGGTCTGGGAATGCCTATCGTCAAGAGTTTGGTCCAGCAGATGAACGGAGAGGTTACGGTAGAAAGTACATTGGGGAAAGGTTCGCGCTTTACGGTGACACTTCCTCTGGAGGTATGTGAACGTTACGATATAGAAGAGGATAAAGTCAGTATACGGACAGAAGAATATAGTGCAGATCTGACCGGCCGTACTGTCTTGGTGGCAGAAGATAATGATCTCAACAGAGAGATTATCACTGAGATTCTACGGCAGTTTGGGGCAGATGTGATAACGGCTGAAAATGGAAAAGAAGCTGTCCAGGTATTTAAATCCGCGCAGTCCTATTCTGTAGATGCAATTCTGATGGATATGCAGATGCCTGTGATGGATGGCTGTCAGGCTTCAGCGATTATCCGGCATTTGGACAGAGCGGATGCCGGCAGTGTACCGATTGTCGCGGTGACTGCCAATGTGTCTCCTGAAGACATTGCCCGGACTGCTCAGGCCGGGATAGACGATCATGTATCCAAACCGATAAACAGTGAGATATTGAAGCAGACTCTCATAAGATTGATGGAGGAACGCAGAAGTGCTCGGAAACCATCCGGGCAGGATGAAATGTGAGTGACAGACAGGAGGCTTTGAAATTGGAAGATTCCAGAAAAGAAAATATTCTCATCGTAGATGATGAGGAAATCAATCGGATGATTCTTGCGAATATATTTGATTCGGAATACGGAATTTTAGAGGCAGCGGACGGTGAAGCAGGTCTCGCTGCGGCGCTGGAACACCAAAATAATATTTGTGCTATTTTGCTTGACGTGATGATGCCGAAGATCGACGGGATAGAGATGCTCCGCGAACTTCAGAAACGGGGGATGACCGGCAGTATTCCCGTTTTTCTGATTACCGCTGATGCGGCTGATTCTACCATGAGAGAGGCTTATGATCTGGGTGTTATGGATTTCATATTAAAGCCGGTGGTACCTTATGTGGTCCGGCGGCGGGTTAATTCCGTGGTCGAACTTTTTCGTGCAAGGCAAAGGCTCGGAGCTGAAGTGGAACGGCAGAGAGATCAGTTGCTGATTCAGACCCAGCAGATGGCGGATATGAGCATGGGAATGGTTGAAGCGCTGTCTGCAGCTATTGAATTCCGAAGTGATGAATCCGGTGAGCATGTTCGGCGGATTCACGATATCACCTGCCACCTTCTGAGAGAAACACCTCTGGGAGAAGGTCTTACGGAAAATGAGATCATGCTGATCGGAATGGGGGCTATCACTCATGATGTGGGGAAAATTTCGATTCCGGATGCCATTCTTAATAAAAAGGGAAGATTGACCCCGGAAGAGTATGAGCTCATGAAGTCTCATACTGTAAGGGGCGCAGAACTTCTGTCACAGATACCTCAAATGAGAGAGCATTCTGCTTATCACTATGCCTATGATATCGCTCTTCATCATCATGAACGCTGGGACGGAGGTGGTTATCCTGATCAGCTGGCAGGTGATGAAATTCCTATCTGGACGCAGATCGTTTCATTGACGGATGTGTACGATGCTCTGGTGAGCAAAAGGTGCTATAAGGATGCTATGCCGGCTGACACCGCTATGCAAATGATTTTGGAAGGGCAGTGTGGGGTTTTTAATCCTGAGCTGTTGGAATATTTCAGAAAGGAAGAGCCAATGCTGCGCCGGTTTTACCGAAAAACAGAAGGAGTGTTTGAGTGATGGAAGAGATGAAAAAAAACTTTTAGAGGAAGCAGGAGTCGATATCGAAGATGCGCTGGCCCGATTTATGAATAACGAAACACTGATGCTTAAAATGCTTCTGCGTTTTACAGAAGATAATAATTTTTTCCGTCTAAAACAGGCGATGGAGGAACAGAACATCTCTCAGGCATTTGAAGCAGCTCATGCTCTCAAAGGGCTTACGGGAAATCTATCCCTGAAAGAGCTTTACCAGAAGATTAGCATCATGACAGAAGATCTTCGCAGAGGAGATCTGACAGCAGCAGCAGCGGCGATGCCGGAGTTGGAGAACCTGTTTCACCATGCGACAGAGAACTTACTGGCGTTGGATTGACGGGAAATGTACAATATCTGTATTTGGGATGGATTGAAAGATGAGGAAGAAGAAATGATTCTATCATTCAGGTAGGTCATTTCTTCTTTTGGAGGTGTGATCGGTTGAACGAGGTATATCGGCAGGAGAAAAAATATTTCATGACAGTGGCGGACATGGACAGGCTGTCGGCAAAGCTGAGCAAGGTAATGATTCAGGATGCACACAATGGATCACAGGGATATTCTATTCGCTCACTTTACTTTGACACTCTATACGACAGTGATTATCATGAAAAATTAGACGGTATCGAACTCCGCCGGAAAATCCGTCTTCGGATTTATGATCCCGCTTCGGAATTCGCCATGCTGGAAATGAAGCAGAAAGAGGGAGCATATCAGAAAAAACGTTCTCTGCGCATAAGCCGGAAAGACGCTGAGGAGATGGCTGCGGGACGTTACGATAATCTACTGAGATACAGCAATCCTTTTGCGGCGGAGTGCTATGGCCTCATGCACCGGAAATGCTACCGGCCCAAGACAGTCATCGAGTACAGGCGTACAGCTTTCGTCGCCAGAGAAAATAAGATACGCATCACTTTTGACAGGGATATCCGGGCTACCGAGTGCTGTTTTGAACTTTTTTCTCCGCAGCTCAATCTGTATCCTGTGATGGATCCTTTCAACGGGGTTCTGGAAGTGAAATACAACGGTTTTCTTCTCAGTTACATAAAAGCTCTGATTAACGATGCCGACCGTTCAGCGCTGTCGGTGAGCAAATATTGCCTGGGAAGAAGTGCCAGTCTTAAATTTAGTTTGTAAAGAGAAGGTGTCAATTATGAGAAGTATGTTGTTGGATTTACTGGAAAACAGCGGGCAGCTGGAACCCAGGATTATCATTCTGAGAATGTTGGCAGGTACAGTGATCGCGTTTTTTATCTATCTGTCCTATATGCTTTCTCATGAGGGGAGTATTTATAGTAAGAAATTCAACGTTTCTCTGATTGCACTCACGACGATAACCACAGCAGTCATGATCGTTATCGGAAATAATATCGCATTGTCGCTGGGAATGGTGGGTGCTCTGTCCATCGTTCGCTTCCGGACGGCGATTAAGGATTCACGGGATACGATCTATATTTTCTGGGCCATTGTGGCCGGTATATGCTGCGGCGCCGGTGATTTTCTGGCGGCGGGTACAGGGAGCGCTTTTACTTTTCTGATTTTCCTGATTTTCGGAAGGATTAAAAACGATGACCGTCTCTTACTGATCATACGCACCGTCAGGATGAATGAGGAAACAGTGGAAGCGTTGATCTTCCGGTACTATGACAGAAAAGCTGCCCTGAGAGTAAAAAATACGACGGAAGACAGCGTGGAATTTATCTACGAGCTGAGCCGGCGTGCAAAAAATAAGATGGACAGAAACAGGCGGAACTCTGGAGAAAAAAGTATTACGGATGCTATTTATGATATAGGAAATATCGAATACTGTAATCTTGTGATGCAGAATGACGAGATCAGCAGCTGATTTGTTTATCCCAGAAAAAGAGGTACTTCATGAAATATCGAGTTACATCTGTGCTGGCTCTCTGCGGAATGCTTTTTCTCCTTCTGGTATTTATCGTATTGAGCGGTGAGGAAACACATAACCGCGTTCATCAGCATCTGACGGCCCGGCAGCCCGACTCCGGATGCGACTGCGACGGCAGCGAGCTATGTACACATCTTCCGCTGGTCATCATAGATACCCGGGGGCAGGAGATCCCAGGGGCGGTCACAGGGCAACGAGATGCGTTCGGAGAATCGATCAATTCGCTGGCAGCGGACGGCAGAGACGTCATCAACGCCAGCCTTTCTGTCATCGATAACAGTGACCGGAACAATCATCCCTCGGACCAGGCCGCTCTAGTGACGGAGACGGAGATCCGCATCAGAGGTCATGCGTCGCGCTATTTTGAGAAAAGCCCTTACCAGCTGAAATTCGTGAACGAAAAAGGGGAAGATGCCCCCGCCGAGGTCATGGGCATGTCTGCCCATAACGAGTGGGTGTTGTATGGACCTTATCTGGACAAATCTCTCGTAAGAAACTATATGTGGTATAACATTTCCGGAGAGATCATGGAGTGGGCGCCGAATGTGCGCTACTGCGAGGTGATTCTGAACGGAGAATACAGAGGCCTCTATCTGATGATCGAAACGATTACAGACGGGGAAAACTGCAGGCTCAATCTCAGCGATTCGGAACAGAATACGAAAATCTCCGGCTATCTGCTGCGGGGAGACCGGACCACGGAAGAAAATCTGGGAAGCATCCGGGATATCTACTCCTATCTGGAACGCATGCTGACGCTGCGCACCGATATTCTGATCCGCTATCCGAAGCGCGCCAATCTGACGGAGGAGATGCGCCAGGAGATCGAACTGGATTACGCCGAATTCGAAAAAGCGCTCTACTCGTACGATTACGATACCGACGAGTACGGCTACTGGAATTATATCGACGTAGAAAGTTTTGTCGATTACTTTCTGATCAACGAATTTTCGATCAATGCGGACGCCGGCCGGTATTCCACTTATATCTACAAGGATATGTCCGGAAAATATAAAATGGCAGTCTGGGACTTCAATAATTCCTGCGACAATTATCCCGACGATCCGCTGCCTCCGTACGACTTTGTAATGGTAGATCAAAATCTGTATCTTATGCTCTGTAAATCGGAGAATTTCGTGGAGCGGATCCTGAAGCGCTACGAAGAGCTGCGCAGCACGGTGCTGTCGGAAGAATACCTGATGAGTTATATCGACGAGACTCTGGAATTTCTCGGTCCGGCTCTGGAGCGCAATAATCAGAAATGGAAGGAAGCTATGACCCAGTGGGAACCTATGACACCCGTCTCACGCAATGTCTACAGCCAGGATGAGGCTGTCCGGCAGCTGAAGGAATGGCTGTGTGAGCGGGGAGACTGGCTGGATGATAATATTCATTCCCTGCGCCAGTACTGTCATCCGTCCCGTAATAAGGTTTACGATCACTGATTCATCCGGAGGAGACTGAGATATGAAAAAATTTATCATCGGCGTCAGCCTGGCGGTGCTGATGGCGGCCGCAGTCTGGTATGCGTATTACGCTCTGGGTATCTATCCGGCTTTTTTATCCGGCGGTCAGGTGACTGCCTTTATGAAGACTGACAGCGACACCATCTACATGGAACGAGACGGAAGCTACGAGCCTTTCGAAATCAGAGGCGTCGATCTGGGAGCCGGCATGCCGGGAGAGTGGGCTACTGACTTTGCCATCGACAAGGAGACTTACCTTCGCTGGTTCGGAATGATCCAGGAACTGGGAGCAAATACCATCCGGATCTACACGATTCACCACGACGATTTTTACAACGCTTTTTACGAATACAACACGCAGCGGGAAGAAGAGGGAAAAGAGCCTCTGTGGCTCATTCACGGACTCTGGGTGGACGACTATTCCCACAATTCTCATAAAGACGCGTATGATGACGGAATTCTGCCGGAGATGACCGAGGACGGCAAGACGATCATCGACATTATCCACGGAAAGAAGTTTCTCCTGGGCCGCGACGGAGACGGATCGGGATTTTACCGTCACGACGTATCCCGGTGGGTTCTGGGCTACATCCTGGGAGTAGAGTGGGAAGCGAGCCTCGTGACTTACACGAATCAGAATCATTACGACAAGACTTCCTGGCAGGGAGACTATATGGAAACGTCGGCTGACGCCACTCCCTTTGAGACGGTTCTGGCGCAGCTGGGAGATACCCTGATCGCCTATGAGAGTCAGCGATACGGGGAACAGCGGATGATCGCCTTTTCCAACTGGCCCACGACAGATCCCTTTTCCTATTCGCTGGTGACTACTTCTCACCGCTATAAAAATGCGGCGGTCAACGTGGAGCATATCCGTCCTACGGAAAAATTCGAGTCCGGGTATTTCGCATCTTACCATATCTATGCATATTATCCGGATTATCTGCAGACGGAGCGTAAGGCCCTGGCTTACAGCGACGAGGAGCTGAACCGTATTTTCGGTCAAAATCAGGCAGCAGCTACAAATTATCGGGTTTCCCTACTGAACGCACCGAATGTCCACGAATATCTAACAGAAGAGGATTATTACGACGAAAACGGCAGATACAACACGTATTATGCTTATCTGAAAGCGATCAACAATTTTCACAATATTCCGGTCGTGATCTCTGAGTATGGAGTTACGACGGGAAGGGGAAGAGCGCAGACCGATGAAAACACCGGACGCAGCCAGGGATTTGTCTCGGAAGAAGAACAGGGAACGTATCTCGTCGAGTGTTACCAGGACATCATGAACGCCGGCAGCTGTCTGTTTTCCTGGCAGGACGAGTGGTTTAAACGGACCTGGAACACGCTTCATGCAATAGATTTGACGAAGACACCTTACTGGAGCGATTATCAGACGAATGAGCAGTTTTTTGGTCTACTGACCTTCGATCCCGGGGAGGAAGAGAGCGTATGTTATGTGGACGGCGATCCGTCGGAGTGGAAGAAAAGCGATCTCGTCTGGCAGGAGGGGACGCTGAAGCTCTCCATGAAGTACGATGAAAAATTTCTGTATTTTTACGCGGAGGGCTTCGATCCGGAGAAGGAGACTCTCTATATCCCGCTGGACACGACACCGGAGTCGGGAAGTAAGCTGTGTGAAAATTACAGCATCCGCTTTGACCGCGCCTGCGACTTTGTCATAACCGTCAGCGGCAGAGAAAACAGCCGGGTACAGGTGCAGGAGCGCTATGAGGTGCTGAAAGAGATCTACTGGCAATCATATTATTTAGAGGATCCCTTTGTCAATCCGCCGGCAAAAGACAGCCCCGTTTTCGTGAATATTAATCTGGCGTTAAAACTAGGAGGGATTGTCCCTAAGACCGACAAAAATGTCGTGACCGGCGAGAGTTACGAGACGGGGAAACTACGCTACGGAAATGCCAATCCCGAATCGCCGGAATTCGATTCCCTTGCTGATTACTGCTTTACAGAAGACGGCGCGGAGATCCGGATTCCGTGGCAGCTGTTGAATTTCTCGAATCCGTCGGAGATGATGATTCATGACGATTACTATGAGAATTACGGAATCGAGAATCTGGAAATCGACAGGATATATGCGGGAGCAGTTGCAGAAGCAGAAAAGGATGAGACTGTCAGGATGTCTTTTTTCAGACTGGAAGGCTGGGGAAAGAATGTCACTTATCATGAGCGTCTGAAGGAGTCCTACTATATCCTCAGGGATTACTGGAACAGTCTGAAATAAAGCAGAGTTCGGCGGCCGTAAGCGGGGAGGCTTTTCATGAGAGTTGAAATAGTGATATATTTCTACGGAATTGTCTGCGTCAGCATGATTCTGTTCAATGTCGCATACGCACTTCTGCTGAAAGGCAGCGAACCCCGCATGCAGAGGAGGCAGCGGAAATACCGTGAAAATGCGGAAATTCAGCTGAGGCATATATGCCGGGGAGAAAAAATCGACGAAGTATATCTTTACGATCTTCATAAAAAATTACGACACATAAAGAATCTGATCGCCTTTGACCGGATGCTGCAGGAACTTTCTTCGGAAAACAGCGGGGAAGAAAAAAGTCGTACGGTCCGGGATTATATAATCCAGCTGCAGCCATGCATCCTTCAGCTGGCCGGCTTCTACCGGAATAAGGAAAATACACAGGCCGCCTATTTTTCTTTCTTCTTGTCCAGACACATTCTGCCGGAACATCTGTCGGCAAGGAATCTGCAGGAAGTGATGCTGGGTTATATGGAAAAAGACAATTTGTACTGCAGCGTCAATGTGCTGAAGGCTCTGTGTACTTTCGGAAACGAGAAAGATATCATCCTTGCACTGAAGATTCAGGATCAGAATTCCGTCTTTTTCCACGAAAAAATCCTGACAGAAACGCTTTTGGATTACCAGGGCGATCACAGCCGGCTCATCACTCTGATCTGGGAGAATCTCAGAAAGTTTACACCCCGCACTCAGTTGGCTCTGCTGAATTATATCCGTTTCCAGAGCGGTGACTATACCAGGGAGATGCTGAGTCTGCTGAAAGAAAATGAGGCGGATAAGGAGGTTATTCTGGCTGCCATCCGTTATTTCGGACGCTATCGTTATCCTCCGGCGTTCGATCTCCTTTTGGAATTCGCTGAAGATGATGATCCCGTTCGATGGGAATACGTTACAGTGAGTGTTTCGTCACTGGCAGCTTACCGGGATCCGAGGACGATAGAAGTGCTGAAAACGGCCCTTTGCAGTGTCAACTGGTATGTACGTTGCGCTGCCGCGGCCAGTCTGGAGGCCCAACATGTGAGTAGTGAGGACCTAACAGACATCATTGAAGGAGAAGACCGCTATGCCAGGGAAATTCTGGAATATCAGATTGAATCCGGAAAGCTGCAGAAAGAAGGTAATGTAAGATGACGATGGACTTTTTGAAAGAATTTTTCAATTATGTCGGAATATTTTTCGTTCTGTATATGGTGGGTTATGCTACCTTTCTGTTTCTGGCCGTGACGGTGGGATCTTCGACGCTGTATCGCCTCAAGCAGCGGAACATGCTGAAAAGTGAACTTCCGCAGGAGTATTATGTGCCAGTGACGATAATTGTTCCTGCGTATAATGAAGAAGTTACAATTATTTCCACCATTCGCTCCCTGTTGAGTTTAGACTACCATCTGTATGAGATCGTCATTGTGGACGATGGTTCAACAGACAGCACAGCCCAGCTGATTCAGGATACTTTTCATATGCGACAGCTGGCAAGACCGATTCGAAGAATGATTTCATGCCAGCAAGAACATGCAGTTTTCGAGACTCAGGAGTTTAAGGTCCCTATAACTCTCGTATGCAAGAAAAATGGTGGTAAGGCGGACGCTCTGAATATGGGAATCAATATTTCAAGGTTTCCATATTTTGTATGTATGGATGCGGATTCCGTTCTGCAACACGATTCTATGGAAAAAATTGTAAGACCGGTCCTAGAAGACGGATCTGTAGTAGCAGTAGGTGGAGCTGTGCGTCCATGTAACGGCGCTGAGATACGGAACGGGCGTGTCATCTCCTACCATATGCCAAAAAAAATTATTCCATGTATGCAAGTATTGGAGTATGATCGTTCTTTTCTTGCAGCGAGAATTCTGTTCGACCGTTTCAACGGAAGTATCATTATTTCCGGAGCTTTCGGTCTGTTTAAAAAGAGTTTAGTGATTTCTGCAGGAGGATATGATCCCACTACGGTAGGAGAAGATATGGAATTGGTGGTCAAACTTCATGTTTTTTGCCGCCAACACGATATTCCTTATCGGATTCGGTATGCTACGGATGCCGTTTGCTGGACGCAGGCGCCTGAAACGCTGAAAGATCTGTGCAAACAGCGTCGGCGCTGGCATATCGGCCTGTTTGAATCTATGAGCCGTCACAGGCAGATTTTGGCAAACCGAAAATACGGATTGGTCGGTTTAATCTCTTATCTCTATTTTCTGTTGTACGAGCTGCTTTCACCCTACATTGAATTGTTTGGGATTATGACCGTCATACTGGCTTTTGCTATTGACTTGATCAATGTACCTTTCATGGTCCTTTTCTTTGCGATTTATGTGATTTATTCCGCTGTATTATCTCTGACCGCCTTTTTCGCCCGTATTCAGACTGTGGATCTGAAACTGACTCCGGGGGATATCCTGAAAGCTGTGGGACTGTGCGCATTGGAAGTGTCCTGTCTGCGTTTCATTCTATCCTGGGTACGGGCCACTTCTCTGATAGGGTACCGAAAAAAGAAGTATTCCTGGGGGAAAATCCGCCGGGAAAAGATAAATATCAGGTGATCGAAAATCGGGGAAAGTACAGCATGTCGTTGCACATTTTCAAACAAACTGTGCTAAAATCGACAGAGGAGGCGAACGAATGGGAAAAAAAACAGTTCTGAAACAGGGACTGAAAGAACGGATCGAAGATGCTCTGAAGGGTGGACGCGTCCTGATGTTCAGTGCTCCCTGCGGTTTTGGAAAAACGACGGTAACCCGTTTCCTGCTGTCGGGAAGATATACATATATAATTCAGGCAGATGATTCCGGATTTCTTCTCCCGGCTTCGCCAGGCAAGTGGAAGACTCTGATTGTAGATAATCTCCAGTATCTTACAGATGAAGAGGATCAGCAGATACTCTGCAAAATGATCCGCGAAAATCCGCAGAGGCGTTTCGTATTTCTCAGCCGGGGAGAGGTTCCGGGCTGGCTGATTCCTTTTCAAACCACCGGTGCGATGACTGTTTTCAGAGAGAGGGATCTTGCGCTGGATCGGGAAAGCGTAAGTCGCCTGTTTTCAGAATACGGTATCTGTGTTTCTGATGTTGTCCTGACATCCGTTTTGGAAGACACGAAAGGATATCCTCTGGCGCTGAGTATTCTGGCGAATCATATGAAAAAAGGAGAACCTTATAATGAGGTGACGAAAGATCAGGTGCGTCGGGAGATTTTTCTGTATTTCGAGGAGATGGTATACAGGCGTTTTTCTCTTTCTAACCGCAGGATGCTTCTGGATCTTGCTCCTTTCGAGCAGTTTGATTCGGAACTGGTCAGGATTATAAGCGGAAACAGCCGGGCAGGCAAAGTTCTGGACCGCCTGCAGAGGGATACGACAATGTTTGTCCGGAAACGAATGAACAGCTATTCTTTCCGGCCGCTGTTCCGTGACTTTCTTCTTTGGAAAATGGAGCAGGAGTACAGCGAAGAGCAGAAACGCGATCTGTACAACAGAGGAGGACTGTACTATGAACTGAAGGAAGATTACGGAAATGCGCTGGCGTGTTATTCCAGAATTGGAGCTTATACCAAAATCTCGGAACTTCTGGTGAAAAATGCCGAGATTCATCCCGGAATGGGTTATTACGATGAAATGGAGCCGTATTATCGTGCTCTGCCGGAAAAAGAGATTCTGGCATCTCCTGCGCTGATGCAGGGGATGAGTATGCTGTGTGCTATCTGTATGGATTATGAAGGATCAGAACGTTGGTACCGGTCGCTGAAAAAATTTATACAGAGCAGGACACCTTTTGACAGTGATGTGCGCGAAGCGAAAAGTCGTCTGGTATGGCTTGATATTGCATTGCCTCAGCGCAGTGTTGAGAGCGCTGTGGAGCTGTTTCCAAAAGTGTGTGGAATGCTGATCCGTAAAGAGATCAGTGTTTCCCCCATGTCCGTCACCAGTACCCTGCCTAGTCTCATGAACGGAGGCAAGGATTTTTCTCCCTGGAGCCGAAAAGACGATCTGCTTTATAAAACACTGCGTCTTCCGGTGGAGATGGTTCTGGGAAAGGACGGTGTGTGTCTGGCTGATTGTGCAGTGGCAGAAAGTAAATTTGAAAAAGGTGAAGACATACGCGACAGGATTATGGATCTGCTGCAGAAAATGGATCGTATACGCAGAGAAGGTTCTCCGGACATCGAATTCGCCGCTACAGGACTGCTGGTGCGGATGCAGGCGGATCTGGGCAGGGCGTCTGATGCGAGAAAAAGCCTGATGGATCTCAGGCAGCGTTTTGAAAAGGAAGGATATCGTCGTTTTTTAGGAAATATCGATGCCATGCTGTGCAGGATTGACCTGCTCACAGGTAAGGATGCGGCAGCAGACAGCTGGTACAGAGAGAAGGCTCCTGGAAATCCGCAGCGTTTGAGAGTGATGAAACGATATCAGTATTTTACACAAGCCATGGTGGAACTCGTTCAGGGCGAGGAGGAGCAGGCGCTGATTACATTGTCACCGCTGAGAAATTACTGCAGAATCTGCGCCAGGTATATCGACAGTATACACCTTCACATCCTTTCGGCGATAGCCTGGAAACGACTGGGAGACAGCCAGTGGCGCGAAGAAATATATACTGCCCTGGATACGGCTCATTCTTTCAGCTTTGTCCGGACGATCAGTCAGTATGGAACGGCGGTTCTTCCACTATTGGAAGAGTGTGGATGGGAAGGCGATGAAAAATTCCGAAAGAAACTGATTATGGCTACGAGAGAACATGCTTCTATGTATCCTGACTATCTGCATCCGCGCAGAGAGATGTCGGCACCGCTTTCCGCGGCAGAACTGCAGGTGTTGCGCTTGATCTGTGCCAGCAGAAGTAATGCTGAGATCGGTGACATTTTGGATATCAAATTGTCTACAGTGAAGACACATGTCAGCAGTATCCTGCGAAAACTGGGAGTCAGCCGCAGAAGCGAGGCGAAGGATGCAGCAGAGAGATTGCATCTGATACATTAAAAAGAAAAACAGATATTCTTCTTTTTCTCCACTTTTCTGAGGTTTGCTTGATGTGTTTATCATGTTTTCTGATCATTGATTTATATGGGAAAGCCTTTGGAGCGTTTGGATTGTTTTTTCTTGATACTTCAAAGGCCGGACAAATTCCGCCCGGCCTTTACATTTTTTATCAGATATTTTTCCCTTCACCATCATCCAGATTATCATTACGGATAATTTTTTTCGTCGTCGTGCGGACGAAGTCTTCTTTTCGGATGACGATACTGCGGATACGTTTATAGCTGGACATCGTTTCATTGATATCGCCGATGATGTCTTTCATGAGTTTCTGCAGCTCTTCCGGAGCGGGTTCTTTTCCCAGATCGCTCATGATATTTTCCATATTGGGGACAATCTGGACGGCTACGATTTCGTTGCCGTCTCTGTGGGAGGGATAGATCATACAGTCGCTGATAAACGGATGATTGTTGACGATGACTTCGATTTCTTCCGGATAAATGTTTTCGCCGTTTTTTGTGACGATGACGTTCTTTTTCCTGCCCGTAATGTAAAGCCAGCCGTCAGGATCGACAAATCCCAGATCGCCGGTGCTGAACCAGTCCCCGTCCATGACGGCAGCCGTCTCTTCCGGCATTTTATAGTAACCGAGCATGACATTGGGTCCCCGGAACCAGACTTCTCCGATACCGTCTTCATCGGGGCGGACAATTTTCAGCTGTCCGGTGGTGTTGCAGAGGCCGACAGAGCCGGCTTTTTTATAGCGGTCATCCGAAAGGCGCGGCGTAGCGGAGATGAGGGGAGAAGTCTCAGTCAGACCGTAAGCCTGAAGAACGGTAATGCCCAGATCTTCAAATCCGCGGACGACAGCAGGGGAAATCGCAGAAGCTGCGGTTACGACCGTTTCGAGCCTGCCTCCGAGGCTTCCGGTTACGGTTTTTAACAGCAGCTTTCTCATGTCGATGCCGATGGCCCTCGTTCTTTCACTCGCTTTCAGAGCCCGTCGGAGCAGTTCTGCTTTGCCCGTTTTTCTCGCTTCTTTCCAGATCCGGTCGTAAATCATTTCCGCGATCAGCGGCACGATGATGAAAAATGTCGGTTTCGCTTCATTGAGATTGCTGACGATATATTTCAGTCCCTCGAAGAAAGCAGTGCATCCTCCGGCGTAGAGGAAGGTGAGATTGTATGAGCAGGCATAAGTATGATGAATCGGAAGGACGGAGAGATTGCTGTCCGTTTTGCTGATACCGCTGGCACGACAGATATCCATGACATTGCTGGCGATATTTGCGTGACTCAGCATGACACCTTTCGGAATTCCCGTAGTTCCGGACGTGAATAGGATAACCGACAAGGCGTCCGCGTCCACAGAAGCGTCCAGAAATTCCCGGTGTCCTTTGCGGATCAATTCTTCTCCTTCCCCTATGAGTTTTTTCCAGGAGATGACGCCTTCTTTTTCCTGATAGATCAGCGGTTCACTGAAATCGGTACGGTCACCGTAGAATTCCATTTCGATTTTGTTTTTTATACCGGTAAGTCTGTCGATTTTCTCGGATTCCTCTGAGACATAAAAAATGGTATCGCATTCCGCGCGGTCGATGAGATTCTGAATAGCGCCGGAATCCAGCTCTCTGTCGACAGGAACGATGACGCCGATGCCGCATACCACCGCCAGATAAGTTACCATCCATTCATAGCAGCCCGTGCCAATGAGAGCGATATTTTTGCCGCAGAGTCCCATATCGTAAAGCTTTGTGCCCAGCGCATCGATATCGTTTTTCAGCATCCGGTAGGACAGAGGCAGAAATTCGCCTCCTTTATATTTTTTGACGAGATATGCCGTGCGGTTTGCATAGAGACTGCAGCTTTCGCTGATCATCTGTCTGAGATCACGGATCTCCCGCAGGCCGGAATAAAATAAACTGTCGTTATTTCTGGTCATTGTTTCACTCCGTATATCTATTAAAAAATTGATTGCCTCTGATATCTGTCTGTTGTTATCATTGAGATATTCAGCAGCACGGAACTGTTGATACAGACAGAAGTGCACACATTATATCACATATAGTTTTATCATAAAACAGTTTTATTATAAAACTATATATTTTTTTCAGGACAGATGAAAAGTGCCGGCGAAAAAACGGAAGACGATGGATTGAGTATTGGAAATTCCTGAAAATTATGGATTTTGATATGCTGTCTGACTTTATGCTGCTTTTTCACTAAAGAAAGCCCGGGCTGTGACAGTGATGACGTGAAAGAGGCAGAGAAGATTTCATGGTGATGAATTTGGGAGAGTGGGTAATTTTTATTTTCATAAATAAAGGAATTTATCGACGAAATAGCCGCCCGAAACCCTGCGGCGGGACTTTCTTCTGTCACGGTACAGGAATTGAAAAATATTCCCTGTATTCTGGTGACGTCTAAAGAACAGCAAGCCACGGAAAAAGAGTTTTACCAGACTATCATCGGGATTCAGAGTGAAATTCTCTATGCGGAAAATCTGGAGGAGGCGCGTATGAAGGTCATCAGCGGTCAGGGCTTTCTACCTGTGGAAGGCAGCGGCCCTGCCATGACTTTTGGTGCTTCTGTCTGCCGCGTTCCGCTTTGTCGGGGAGAGGAACAGATTGTCCGCAACTACTGTCTGTTCTGGAAAAAAGATAACTCCGGTTATTATGTGGAAGAGTTTGCAGATATTCTGAAGCGTAAATTTGAATAGTTCTCCGGTCTTCTTTACGGCTGCTCCCGCTTTTCGGGAACAGCTTTTTTCGTATAAGTTAAACTTATTAAATGCGGCTGAAACTTAAATTGATGTAACCCATGGGGATTCTTACAATAAAAGTGGAGGCGGGGTGCAAGGCAGGAAAAGTGAATCTGCCGGAAAAGAAGCCGGTGCCGCCAGTGGAGCCGGCGTCCGGGATAAAGGAGATGTCTGTCAGTACCGGCCTATCCGCAAATTATCGGCGAAGGCGGCAGGAAACTTGAAAAATAAGGAGAACGCAAAATGGCAAAACTTGTTGTATTTTATTCGCGGGCTGATGAAAACTATTTCGGCGGTCAGTACCGATTTGTTGAGGTGGGCAATACAGAAAAGGTTGCGCGAATGATCGGAGATGCGACGGGAGCGCAGCTATTCAAAATCCGGCAGAAAGAACCCTATTCTGCAAATTATAAGAGCTGCATCGATCGGGCAATGGCCGACAAACGGGCAAATGCCCGTCCGGAGCTTGAAGAGCTCCCGGAGAATCTGGACGATTATGATGAAATTTACCTGGGATATCCCAACTATTGGGGAGATATGCCTATGGCAGTCTATACTTTTCTGGAAGCCTTTGACTGGACCGGAAAAACTATTCATCCATTTTGTACCCATGAGGGCAGCGGCCTGAGCGGGACGGAGCGGAATATCGCCGGCGTTTGCAAGGATGCTGACGTTAAGACAGGTCTGGCAATTTGCGGATCTGATGTAGACCGCAGTAAAGATGCTGTCCTTCGCTGGCTGAAAAAATAAATAATTTGGGAGATGGAGGAGCTTGCTATGAAAAATGTAATGATATTGACTGGCGCAGGCCGGATCGGTATGGCCATTGCTCGCCGGATGGGGTATGGAATGAAGATTGTGATTGGAGACAAAGAGCCAGAGCACGCTCAGGCTGCCGCCAGAACGATGTACAATGCCGGCTTTGACGTGGTGCCGGTGAAGATGGACCTCTCCAGCCGGGAATCTGTTCGGAACATTATCGCCGAGGCGCAGAAATACGGCGATATTACCATGCTGGTGAACGCTGCCGGTGTTTCTCCGAGTCAGGCCTCTATCGGAGAGATTTTGAAGGTGGATCTGTATGGAACTGCTGTTCTGCTGGAGGAGGTGGGGCAGGTAATCGCCCACGGCGGCGCAGGTGTGACCATTTCCAGTCAGTCCGGCCATCGTATGAAGCAGCTGACTCCGGAGGAAGATGAACAGCTGGCCTGTATACCCGCCGAAGAACTTCTGAAATTGCCTCTGCTTCAGCCGGAGAATATCCGGGATACGCTGCACGCTTATCAGCTTGCAAAACGCTGTAATGAAAAGCGTGTAATGGCGGAGTCTGTCAAATGGGGTGTAAAGGGAGCTCGGATCAATTCTATTTCTCCGGGGATCATTGTGACGCCTTTGGCTATCGACGAGTTTAACGGACCCAGAGGAGACTTCTACAAGAATATGTTTGTCAAGTGTCCGGCCGGGCGTCCCGGTACAGCCGATGAGGTGGCCAATGTAGCGGAACTGCTGATGAGCGGCAGAGGTGCCTTCATTACCGGAACAGACTTCCTCATTGATGGTGGAGCAACTGCCTCTTATTTCTACGGGCCGCTGAAGCCTGAAAATTAATGTTGTCCGCAGCAGACCTGACGTACGGTCACATACCGTATCTGAAAAAAGACCCTGAAGTTATCCCGCAGCAAAGCACTCTGCTGCATTAAACAAGAATCTTAATGAAAAAGAAAAACCCATGCTGGTACTGAAAAATCAATACTGACATGGGTTTTATCGTCTGTGGAGCTCCCGATCGGACTCGAACCGATGACCTGCTCATTACGAATGAGCTGCTCTACCAACTGAGCCACGGAAGCATATTGTAAAAATATATCTCTCGCAGACAACGTAAAAATTTTAGCATGCGTTTTTTATGATGTCAATATTTATTTTTCCAATCTGTACATTTTTCTTTCCGAAGAAGAAAGATATCCGTGAAAAGTCAACAGAAAATTATCTGCGGATTTTCAGCAGAAAGAACAGTCCGGCAAAAACGGTCGGCGATGATTTCATGATATAATTATTTTTGTCAGACTTATAATTAGACTTATATTTGTATATGGTGTATAATAAATAACAGAGATATCCGGTCAAAATTTAAATTTGTACAGAGATTGTTGTACTGATGGCAAAAAAAGGTTTTTCATCCGGTATTAAAACTTATAGCTCAAAGAATACTGAAGGAGGTTCATGGATGTATTTTGAAGACTGGGAATTAGGAATGTAATGGGAACTGGCTGAAGTTGAGGTTACTCAGGAAGAAATGCTGGAGTATGCCAACAAGTATGACATCGCCCCGATTCACACGGATTTTGAGTACGGAGCAAAGAGCAGATTCGGGCAGATTATCGCTCCGGGAACTTATTCCGGAATGAAGCTCTGGTGCCGCTGGCTGGAATACCGTGTTCCGGGTGAAGAATTCCTGGCCGGAACGCAGTGCACGATGGACTGGTTCCTGCCTGTCTTTGCAGGAGATCGTCTGCACGGAAAAGCCGTGGTAGAAGAAAAAGAGGCGCATAATGTTCATAACGGATTTATACTCGTAAATGTATACGGTTATAATCAGAAAGGCGAGCACGTGCTGACGACACATAATCATATTGTGTTGAAATGTAAAGCCGCTCTGGATTTTGATGCCATAAAAGAACATCTGAAGTCGGCTGGAGATGTGAATGCTGATATTGACAATATGACCGAAAACGAACTGATCGATATGATTAAATCTCGCGGAGAGAACATAGACAGCTTTATTAAAAAACGTAAAAAGAAATAAAAAGATAAAAAATGCAGTGAAATGCATTTAAATAAGGACAGAAAAAGCCGGACACTGGGGCTGAAATGTTTTTTATACTGAGCAGTGAAACAGAGAAACATTGTGAAATATAAAAACATTTTAGCAGTGCGTCCGGTTTTTCTTATATTATTTGATCTTATAGTAAATTTTCTTTTACAAGATGTTGTAAAAGTATTGTATAATTTTATACGATGAGATTTGAAAGGCTCAATCATACAGACTTTATTGAAGATGAAATAGATGTGGAGGTTTTCGATGCAGTTGGCGGAAAAATATCAGCTGGTCCGCAAGTTGGCGCGCGACTTTGCGGAAACTGAACTGACAGCTGAGATTCTGGATGAGGTGGAAGATACCGGTATTTTTCCCAGGGAAATTCAGAAGAAGATGGCGAAAGCGGGCTTTTACGGCATTAAAGTTCCGGAAAAATACGGCGGTCAGGGATCGGATCATCTGGCGTATGCGATCACTGTCGAAGAAATTGCCAGAGTCAGCGCGGTGGGCAGCCTGTATGTAAATACGCCCAATTCTCTCGGCGGCATGCCGATTATGATCGCAGGCACGGAAGAGCAGAAACAGAAATATCTGCGTCCCATGGTGGAAGGAGACATCGTCATTCCTTTCGCGCTGACCGAGCCCGGCGGCGGATCGGATGCGGGAGATATGCGGACTACGGCAGTGCCTGACGGCGATTACTACATCCTCAACGGCAGAAAGACGTTTATCACCATGGCGCCTTTTGCCGATTATTCTGTGGTCTACACCAACACGGGATTTCGTGAGTCCGGCAAGCGAAGCATTACTGCTTTCATCGTGGACATGAAGCTGCCGGGCATAAGCCTGGGAAAGGAAGAGCAGAAGCTGGGCCTGGTGGGATGCGCCACCAGCGATATCATTTTTGAAGATGTCCGGGTCCACAAGGACGACATCCTCGGTCGTGTGGGCGAAGGCTTCGCCGACGCAATGCGCTGTCTCGACGTGGGTCGTCTGGGAGTGGCGGCCCAGTCGGTTGGCGTGGCTCAGGCATGCCTGGAAGAAGCTGTAAAATACGCTAAAGAACGGAAACAGTTCGGAAAATATCTCTACGAGCACCAGGGGATCGCTTTTATGATCGCCGATATGGCTACGAAGGTGAAGGCTGCCAGAGAACTAGTATACGACGCGGCAGTCACCAGGGACCACGGCGGCAACAGCACTCTGGCCAGCTCGATGGCCAAATATTATGCATCTGAGATCTGCAACGAAGTGGCGGGGAAGGCTCTGCAGATTCACGGCGGTTACGGCTTTGTCAGGGGCTTCAAGATCGAACGCCTTTACAGAGACTGCCGGGTATTTACCATTTACGAGGGCACGAGCCAGATTCAGCAGATGGTCATCGCAGAACAGATGATCGGAAAGTAAGGAGGTTGCAGAGGTGAAAATCATCGTATGTATAAAACAGGTACCCGATACGACGGAGATCCGGATCGATCCCGTCAGGGGAACTTTGATGCGTGACGGCGTGCCCAGCATTCTCAATCCAGATGACGCCAACGCTCTGGAAGCGGCTCTGCAGCTGAAGGATGAGAATCCGGACACAGAGGTTGACGTGATCACCATGGGACCGCAGCAGGCGTCTTACGCGCTGAGAGAGTGTCTCGCAATGGGCGCCGACAAAGCCTACCTGCTCAGCAGCCGCGCCTTTGGCGGGGCCGATACCTGTTCCACCAGCACGACGCTGGCATGGGGCATCCGCAAGATCGGCGATTTCGACTTCATATTTGCTGGAAGACAAGCCATCGACGGGGACACCGCCCAGGTAGGACCGCAGCTGGCCCAGCGTCTCGGCCTTCCTGCAGCCACCTATGTGCAGAATATCCGGGAGATACGGAAGAATACCGTGATCCTCGAACGTCAGCTGGAGGACGGCTATGAGGTGCTGGAGATTCAGCGTCCCTGCCTGCTGACAGCCGTGAAAGAGCTGAACCGTCCGAGATACATGACGATCATCGGAATCGAACGGGCTTACGAAAAGGAAATTACCGTATGGGACGAAAACGATCTTGGCATCCGTCCGGAAGACTGCGGCCATCATGCCAGCCCGACAAAGGTATTCCGGAGCTTTACGCCGCCTCCGAAGGGAAAGGGCGAGATGCTCTCCGGTACGGTGAACGAAATGGCACAGACACTGGTGTCCAGACTCATGGAAAAGCACATCTTGTAGAGAGAAAGGATAACTGTTATGTCAATCAGAGTAATCAAAGAAAAATGCAGGGGTTGTTCTCTGTGCGCCGGAAGTTGTCCTTTTGACGCTATTACAATGTCGGAAAAGCTTCCGGAAATCGGACCTTCCTGCACGGAATGCGGCGCATGCCTCGAGGTCTGCCGTTTCGGAGCTCTCGAAAAAGTGGACAGCGGCGCCGGAAGCGGCGTCGATATCTCCGAATATCACGATGTATGGGTATTTGCCGAACAGAGAGAAAACTCTCTGATGCCAGTTGTAATCGAGCTTCTGGGCGAAGGAAGACGGCTGGCGGACGAGATCGGCTGCCGGCTCGGTGTCATCATCTGCGGTGAGAATATCGACCGTATGGTCTACGAGCTGGGTTGCTACGGCGCAGACATCATTTATGCGGCAGATGCGCCCGAGCTGAAAACTTATACGACGGACGCCTATACGAAAGTGATCTACGAGGCGATCCGCCGGTACAAGCCTGAGATTTTCCTTCTCGGTGCGACACACATCGGAAGAGATCTGGGACCGTCTGTAGCGGTTAAGTGCGGTACGGGGCTGACGGCAGACTGCACGAAGCTGGACATCAATCAGGAAGACGGAAAGCTGATGCAGACCCGTCCTGCTTTCGGCGGAAATCTCATGGCCACTATCATATGCGAAAATCACCGGCCTCAGATGGCGACTGTGCGTCCGGGCATTATGGAAAAGGCAGCCTATGACCGGGACAATCAGCCGGAGCTGGTATCTCTCGGCACGTCTTTCGAAGACGGCGAACTCAGAGAACGCGTCATCCGGATGGTGAAGTCGGTGAGAGAACACGTATCGCTCACCGACGCTGATGTCATCGTCTCCGGAGGTCTGGGTCTCGGAGGTCCGGAAGGATTCGAACTGGTGCGCAAATTGGCAGACCGGCTGGGCGGTGTTGTGGGTTCCAGCCGTGCGGCCGTCGATGCCGGATGGATTCCTGCCAATCATCAGGTGGGACAGACGGGCACGACCGTGCGCCCGAATATCTATATCGCCTGCGGTATTTCGGGGGCGATTCAGCATCTTGCCGGCATGCAGGAATCAAAGTGCATCATCGCCATCAACAAAAACGAAAACGCACCGATTTTCGAAGTGGCCGACTACGGAATCGTAGGCGATCTGCATAAGGTGATTCCGGCGATACTCAATGCGCTGGACGGTGTGGAATAACGGAGAAGAGGAGTGAATGTATCATGGCTAAGATAAGTGAGAAAGCTTTTATCGCAGAAGGTGCAGTCATCAGAGGCGATGTGGAAATCGCAGATCATGTGGCTGTTTTATATAATTCGGTGATCCGCGGCGACGTGGTCAAAGTGGTAATCGGTGAAGAGAGCAACGTGCAGGACGGCTGTCTGATTCACGGCGAGCAGCCTGTCGTCATCGGAAAGAGAGTCAGCCTGGGGCACGGTGTTATCGTCCACGGAGCGAAGATCGGTGACAATGTGCTGGTAGGAATGGGTTCCATCGTCATGGATGGTGCGGAGATCGGAGAAAACTGTCTGATCGCGGCCGGTTCCCTGATCACGAAGGGCAAAAAATTTCCGCCGAACTCTCTCATCATGGGAAGCCCTGCAAAGGTAAAGCGCGAACTGACACCGGAGGAATTAAAATCCATTTCTTTTAATGCGGATCTCTATCTGGCCACCGCCATCAAACACAGAGAGGGTCTTTGGGATACGCCGATGGATGATATCATCACCGAAGTTCAGAAAGGAAGAAGATAGTCCACAACGATTTGAAAAGCTTATCGGAGAACGGCAAGTCTGCAGTCCTCCGGAAAGAAAGCGCCGCGCCGGCACTGTCCGCGCGGCGTTTTTTTGTACTTCCGGGAAAAAGCCGCCGGAAAACGGAAACGCGGCGCAGATGCCTGCTGTTTCAGTCCGAGATTTCCTGGAACGGAGGAAAAATTATAAAAATTTAAAATTTTTTGTCACAAACCTCGTTTTCGATATGTTTTATATATGTGATCCGGAAGAGAGGGGGTGCAATGACCGGATATTTGCATGTGAAACAAGGAAAGAGATCTGAACGGCTTATTTCCGTCAGATGTCTTTTTATGAGAATCGATACGACGGACAGGGATAATGAAAGGGGGAAAACCGCAGGGGAAGAGTTCAGAACGAAAGGAGAGATCATATGCGAAAGAAAACGAAGATTCTGAGCCTTGCGCTGGTCTTTTGTCTCGCTCTGCCGGCGTCGGCTTTCGGAGGTTCTTCAGGGGGAAACGGAATATGGCCGGCGGAGAATGCCGGCAGCGGGGCAGATTCTGCCGCTTCGGAAATGCAAGTGATTACTCGGGGGAAATTTATTTCGATGCTGGCAGAGTCATCGGGAGAAGAACTGCAGCAGTACATACAGGTTTGTAGTCCTTTCTCTGATGTGAAAAACGAAGAGGAGGCCGTAAGCTGGGCATATGCAAAATGGCTGATCAACGGCGGAGGTGATGGCAGATTCAGACCGGACGACAGGCTGAACCGGCAGGAAGCCGCTGTGATTCTGAGCAGATATCTCGATTACAGATATACGAGTCTGCCGGTGGGATGTGGAACAGGACTTCCCGATACAGCTGAGATTGCAGAATGGGCCAGGGACGGTGTGACGGCCTGCTGCATGTACGGAATTATTCCGGAAGAATCCGCCGGGCAGAGTACAGAACAGAACGAGATCAGTAGCAGCAATTACGACTTTCGGCCGATGGATTCTGTGAGCGCAGCGGATGCATCTCGCTGGATCGAAAATGTGGAGAAATTGAATCTCAGCGCCGTGACACTTTCGGAAAACAGGACTTTTTCCGACAGATTTACAGAAACTGTGAAGAATGGTGCGGAAGGAAAAAACTGGTCTGTATCTCCGTATTCGGCCCGTGCAGCATTAGCGATGATGACTGCAGGTGCTCAAGGAGCGACGCAGAGGGAACTGCTGGATGCGCTTCAGATCGAAGATATCGGTCAGTTCGGAGATGAGATACAGCACCTCATGGAAAGATATGACAGCTATTTAGGCGTGATAGAACTGAGAACGGCTAATTCCGCATGGTTAAATCAGAGCTGGTTCGGAGGTAAGGGAGAATTTCTTCCGGACTACAGAGATGAGATAACACAGAAGTACCGTGCCGAGGTGAAAGATGTGACAGATTCAAATTCTGTTGAAGAAGTGAATGCCTGGGTGGACGAAAAGACGGAAGGAAAGATACCGGAGATTCTCAGTGAAGATAACCGGAATTTCGTTACAGCTTTCGTTAACGCAGTCTATTTCAGGGCTGCCTGGGAAAAAGAGTTTTCTGAAAAGAATACAGAACAAGGGGTTTTTAAGAATGCCGACGGAAGTCAGGTAGAGACTGATTTCATGAATCAGACAGATTTCTTCGGTTACTACAGTACGCCGGGAGTGGAGGCTGTCCGGCTTGACTACAGAAATTACGGGATAGAAGATTCGGAGGGCGGACGAAAGAACTGCCCGGACGCGGATTTCAGCATGTATTTGATCAAAGCGGAGGACAGTCTGTCTGATGTTGAGAATATTCTCGATCAAGCGGAGTTCGAAACTTCAAAGGTCAGCATTTCCATGCCGAAGTTCAGAGTGGAATGTACAGCAGAGTTGGATGCGGCACTGAAGTCTATGGGAGTTAAAACGGCTTATGACAGCGACCGCGCTGATTTTTCCGGTATCTTGGATCCATCTCTGTTGCCGGAAAGAAAATATTTTATGGATACTGTGATACAGAAGACGTACATCGCTGTTGACGAAGAAGGCACAGAAGCCGCAGCGGCGACAGCGGCCATGGACGGAAGCTCTTCATTACCGCCGGAGCGCCAGCCGCTGGTCAGAGAATTTATTGCGGATGAGCCGTTTTATTTCGTCATCCGTGATAATAGAGAAGGGCTCATTTTATTCGCGGGTCAGTATAATCTGGCCAACGCATGACATAGATCTGACAAGGAAATCATCGGGAAAAGAGAGGGATAGAAATATCCGGATTCAAATATGGGGGATGCTGTAAAAAAAGCTTGAAATTATCTTTTTCTGATGCTAATATAAATTCAGTTATACGACTGACGGAAGTGGAATTGACCACATGGAGTATAATTGGAATGCAAAGCCGACCGTCTGGGCAGAAAGACCCGGACTGTCGGTTTTTTGTTTTTGATTTGAGAGCCTTGTTTTTATAAGAGAGTAAAATCTTTCGAAAAAGGACGGAAGACAGGTCAGGGTGTTTTTCTTATGATAAAATGAGATGAAATAAGTTTTCATTCGTCAGATTTCGGATCAACAGGAGGATCAGAAGATGAAAGAACTCGAATTAAAATACGGATGCAATCCGAATCAGAAGCCTGCCAGAGTATTCATGAAGGAAGGAGAACTTCCTTTTGAAGTGCTTAACGGTAAGCCTGGCTTTATCAATCTTTTGGACGCTTTCAACAGCTGGCAGCTGGTAACGGAGCTGAAAAAGGCTACAGGTCTTGCGGCAGCCGCTTCTTTTAAACATGTCAGCCCTGCCGGAGCTGCGGTGGCAGTTCCTCTCGACGAAACTCTCAAAAAGGTTTACTTCGTTGAAGGCATCGAGCTTACCGACGTGGCAACAGCTTACGTGAGAGCCAGAGGAGCAGACCGAATGTCTTCTTATGGAGATTTCGTAGCTCTCTCTGATGAATGTGACGAACAGACAGCCAGCTTCCTGGCAAGAGAAGTTTCCGACGGGATTATCGCACCTTCTTATTCGGAGAAAGCTCTGGAAATCCTCAAAGGCAAGAGAAAAGGCTCTTATCTGGTGTTGAAAATGGATCCTTCTTATGTTCCGGCTCCGAAGGAGACAAAGGAAGTGTTCGGCATTACTTTTGAGCAGGGAAGAAATGATGCAGTGATCAGCGAAGAGCTGCTTCAGAACGTTCCTACGGCAAACAAGAATATTCCGGATGAGGCGAAGAGAGATCTTCTGATCTCACTCATCACACTGAAATATACGCAGTCGAATTCCGTATGCTATGTCAAAGACGGACAGGCCATCGGAATCGGTGCCGGTCAGCAATCGAGAGTACACTGTACAAGACTGGCGGGAAATAAAGCAGATGTATGGTATATGAGACAGAATCCGAAGGTTATGAATCTTCCGTTCAAGGAAGGCCTCAAGCGTGCGGACAGAGACAACGCCATCGATGTATATATTTCTGAATACTGTGACGACGTTCTCCGGGACGGCGAATGGCAGAAGGTATTTACGGAACAGCCGGCGCCTCTGACAGCAGAAGAAAAGAAAGAATGGCTGGCGACTATGTCAGGTGTATCTCTCGGTTCTGATGCTTTCTTCCCGTTTGGAGACAATATCGAAAGAGCTCATAAGAGCGGGGTGGAATACGTGGCACAGGCAGGCGGTTCTATCCGTGATGACAATGTCATCGCTACATGCGATATGTATAATATCGCTATGGCATTCACAGGTCTGAGACTTTTCCACCACTAAGCGGCAGCGGCCGACAGCAGTTTTATCACGGGAAGCACAATCAAAGGCAGAGGCCAAAGGTGAGTGCATGAAATGAGATTGCAGTGCGGCTGACTCACAATGCGCAGTGGAAGGAAACTCATTATAAGCGATCGCACGATAAAAGAGACCCGGAGGGCATATTCCTCCAGGTCTCTTTTTCTTCGTGTACCCGGCGGTGCGCCTTTCTTATATGTGGAGAGAAAAGCTGGAAGATGCAGCAAACCCGCGGATCAGGTATTCCTGCCGCGGGTTTGCTTTTTATACGTTGTAAATCGTTAAGAGTTTGAGAGTATTTCTTTATGAGGTTCTTTCGGTTATGAGTATGAATTTTTCTTTCTGTCGTATCCGTATTTTTTACAGTCAGCGATACTCTTAGTGAATATCGAGAGCTGCATGATAACCCTGGTACACAGCGAATGTGATAGTGTCAGGGCGTACGCAGTTGCCGATGGATGCGAACTGAGGAGCGATGCCTCTGAGTTCATCCACGACAGCAGTGTTGGCTTTCAGACCTAATGCAGCAGCGATGGTATCGCCTTCCAGGACGATTTCTTCACCGTCACGGGTGCATACGACTCCGGAAGAAGTAACTTCTTTGCATGTCGTACCCGTGTATATTTCGATGCCCACTTCGTCCATTTTTTTCATCAGGAGAGGGCGATAGCGGATGTTTGCATCCGGGCAGAGCTCGGAACGCATTTCCACGACTTTTACTTTTTTACCCTGATCTGCGAGGCAGACTGCCAGTTCACATCCTACCAGGCCGCCGCCCAGAACGATGACGCTGTCGCCGACTCTGTCCTTTTCGAGATGATAATCTTCTGCCAGAATCATATTTTCCGCATCTCTGAGGCCAGGAATAGGAGGAATGACAGGATCGCTGCCGGCTGCCACGATGATAGCATCAGGAGCTTCCTTTTCAGCGTATTCCTTTGTAACCCGCGTATTCAGACGGATTTCCACACCTTCCTGTACACAGAGAAGTTTGTACGTACCGCCCAGCTGATACATTTCATATTTGAAAGGAATAGCGGCTTCCCCTTTGAGCAGGCCGCCCACTTCGTCAGTGGCTTCGCAGAGAACGACCTTATGACCGCGGCGTGCCGCAGTATACGCTGCATAAAGTCCGCCCGGGCCGCCGCCCACTACGAGAACTTTGCGGGATTTCGGTGCAGGTGTCAGTTCGCCGAGACCTTCGTCTTCTCTTCCGATGAGAGGATTGACCGTGCAGCGGCGGGTGGAGGTCACACCGCGTTCCGCCATGCAGGTGAAACAGCGCAGGCAGCGTACGATTTCTTCGTCTCTGTTTTCGTAGATCTTGTTCGGAAGCTGCGGATCAGCCAGAAGTGCCCGGGCCATTTCAACCACGTCAGCTTTTCCGGATGCGATGATCTCTTCCATCATGGCAGGATCATTGAGACCGCCCAGAGTGGCTACCGGCTTGCTTACGTGCTTTTTGATTTCAGCTGCCAGATAAACATTGCGTCCGTGATCTTCAAACCAGGAAGGATGTGTGATGCCGAAGGTTTTCTGATACGTACCGGCGGAAACGTGGATCAGATCTACATATTCTTCAACGGCCTGGGCAATTTTAATGCCTTCGTCCAGATGATAGCCGCCTTCTACAAATTCGTCGCCGCTCATTCTGAATTCGATAGGAAATCCCGGTCCAACGGCTTCTCTTACTGATTTCAGAACTTCCTGAGCGAGACGGACACGGTTTTCAAAGGAGCCGCCGTATTCGTCAGTTCTGAAGTTAAAGAGAGGAGAGAGGAACTGGTTGATGAGCCAGCCGTGACCGCCGTGTACCATGACCATTTCAAAGCCTGCACGCTTTGCCAGAGCTGCTGTCTTGCCGTAGGCCGCCACGATATCATCGATCATTTCCTTTGTCAGTTCGCCGATTTCCAGTCCGTCTGCACGAACACCAGCAGAAGGGCCCCACTGCGCAAGACCCTGCTTTTTGTTCTTGTCAGCGAGATAAGTACCGGAGAACTGGCCGGAATGGGAGAGCTCTACGGAAGGAATACATCCATGGCGGCGGATTGCGTCAGCGGTGTAAGTGAAGCTCGGAAGGCTGCCCGGAACGGAAAGATCCAGGTGATATGCGTGGCTTCCGTCTGTTTCAGGATGAACCATACATTCTGAAATTGTTACAGCGGCAGCACCGCCTTTAGCTCTGAGTTCGTAGAATTTAACGGATTTAGGACCGATACAGCAGTCTGCGGTGATATCCGTACCACCCATAGGAGCCGAAAAAATTCTGCTCTTGAAAGTGGTGTTTCCTAATTTAATAGGGCTGCTGAGATGTGGGTATCTGTACTTCATAAATTGCGTCCTCCTTTTAAATAGATGATTTGAAGTGAAAGATGGAAAGTCGTACTCTTTTTCATGTCTGCATTCTAACATGTATGATAATACATGTCAAGATATGCATGATTTTGTTTTTTATTTGTATACATTTTTTCTCGCGGATTTTATGTCCGGTGGAAATCATGTATAATATTTGCAATAAGCATAGTGCTTATACGGGACGTTACAGCGCAAAGATATGAGATATTTTCAAAGACTGAGGAGGAATTAAGTTATATGAGAATTTTGAAGTACGCGATTCTTGGCCTTCTTAATCATAAAAGCATGAGCGGATACGAACTTTCGGCTGAATTTGAATCGGCTCTCAACGAATTCTGGAGTGCGAAGCACAGTCAGATTTATCCTGAACTGAAAAAGCTTACGGAAGAAGGTATGATCACTTATGTGACAGCTATCACCGGAAATGTGCTGGAAAAAAAGATCTACACGATCACAGAGGAGGGAAGAAAATCGTTTCTGAAATGGCTGGCAGAAGATCAGCCCATCGCTCCCACACCGAAGGATACATTTCGCCTGCGGATCTTCTTTTTCAGTGATCTTCCCGTGGAAAGAAGGATCGAAATGTTCGAAAATCAGCTGACACAGCATCGTCTGCGGAAGACTTATCTCGAAAAACAGATGACGAAGTTTGACGGGATGCCCGACAGAGATTCGCAGGAATTCGGTGATTATCTGGTGCTGACAGGCGCTATCATGCGGCAGGAGATGCTGTGCGAATGGCTGGAAAAGTGTATCAGACTGACAGAAGAGGAGAACTCATCGGAACAAAGTATCAGCGCAGACGAATGAAAGAAGCCGCTGCAGACCTGGCCTTGACTTTTCCCGGAAGATTGCTTAGAATAAAGCGACAAATGTTTCTTTTGTAGCCGGACATATCTTTGTGTGCGGAAAGGGGAAAGCGGGATAAATAGTTATGAGAAGAAAAAATGTCACGAGACATATGATCAAGGATTATATCTCTCAGGCTCTGCTGGTTCTCATGCAGAAAAAAGCGTATTCACAGATTACGATACAGGAGATCACGAAAGAAGCAGGGGTGAATCGTTCCACTTATTACCGGAATTTTACGTCGAAGGAAACGATTATCCAGTATGTTTTCAGTGAGATTATCGACAGATTTGATGAACTTTCAGGGGAGACTCCGGAGCTTTCTATGCCGGAGTGTATTTCCGAGATGTTTGATCATTTTTACGAATACAGGCAGACATTCCTGACGATTCACAGGGCAGGTCTGTCACATCTGCTTCTGGATGCATTTAATGAATATTTCAGAAAGCTCTGCGGTTCAGAGGATAACGGGCACTTATTATATGAGATTGCGTATCACACCGGAGGAATCTTCAACATCTTCATACTGTGGCTGGATCAGGATATGCAAATGTCCCCGGAATCTGTAGCAGAAGCCGCTGTGGAACATCTTTTCCGGGACGGGATTTTTGAAAGACTGAGTAAGGGGGACAAAAGGACGGTATGAAGGGAAATACAGACCGGTTGAAAAAAATCGGAAAAAATATTTCAGGATTTTGGGGAAAAGTATTTTCCATTTTCCGCTGGGATATGAAAAAAATATTCACGAATCCCATTGCAGCAATCATCGCGGCGGGACTGATGATACTGCCATCATTTTATGCCTGGTTTAATATCGAGGCCAGCTGGGACCCTTACGGCAATACCGGAAATCTGACGGTAGCCGTGGCCAATTGTGATGACGGCTATAGTTTAAAGGGGATACAGGTGAATATGGGCAATTCCATTGTGGATTCTCTTGCGGGCAATGACAGTATAGGCTGGCGTTTCATGAGTAAGGATGACGCTGTCAGCGGTGTGGAATCCGGCGAATATTACGCTGCTCTCGTGATTCCGGACGATTTCAGCAAAGATATGATGAGCGTTCTGACGCCGGAAATGACACGACCCAGTCTGGAATATTATGTAAATGAAAAGAAGAATGCCATTGCGCCCAAGATTACCAATACAGCGATGAGTACGGTCCAGCAGCAGGTGAACGCAGCTTTTGTGGATCAGGGTATGACGATGCTCTGCGATACTATCATCGAATTGTATAACAAGTATGCCGATTCGGATCTCTCGGATATCTCTCCGGTGGATGCAGAAAAATCTCTGGAAAATACCATTTCTGTTCTGAATCAGGTTTCCGACCATCTGAATGAAACGCAGACACTTCTGGGCGTCTTTCAGGATACCGGAAAGACGGTGGATTCTCTATTGACAATGGTACAGAAGACTTTGGACAGATCTGCGGAATCGCTGTCAGAGACGGAAGGCACCGTAAATGCGGTGAAAGGTTCAGCTGACAGTCTCGGCGCATCTCTGACGAATGTCATCGATTCTCTCGACGCGCTGATGGACAGTACAGACGAGTCCATAGGGCTGATCGACGGCCTTCTGGAAGATATTTCATCCGATATTGTTTCCGGAGCTGACGGAGCAGCCGATGCAGTTGAAAATGTGAATCGTGCGGTGGAACGCTGTATCACGCCGGTAAAGCGGATGAAAGATATCTGCAGCAGTCTGGCGGATCAGCTTCAGCAGAATCTCGACGGCGGGATGATTGAAGAAAGCCACAAGGTAACAATCACCGATCCTGAAAATCCGGATCAGACGATAACTCTCAGTCTGTATGATTCTTACACGAAAGCAATTCAGTCTCTGCGGTCGGCGGCATCCAGACTTTCTGAGACGGAGGATCAGCTGGAACTGGTGAGCAGTGAACTGGAAGAAATGACATCAGACCTCCGGGAAGGAAGCCGTGTGACGGCGACCGATCTCGACCGGATTCAGAAGGACGCCGGTAAAGCGGCTCAACTTATGACAAATGCCGTGAAAGAGTTCGACCGCACAGCAAAAGAAGAAATAAAGAATTGCTCTTCCTATCTGGCGGATTCGGCTGACCGCCTGATTGACGCCAGTGGTGATCTGTCAGCGATTCTGCCTTATCTGGACATCACGATCAGCGGAGGCCGTGAATCTCTGGATTCCGCGGGAAATGTCATCGACGGGACGGCAGCTCTCATCGGGAGTTTCAATACTACACTGAAAGAAACCATCGGCAATCTGAAGGAACTGAAAGAAGATGTTCACGATATTCAGTCTTCCGTCAACGTAAAGACGGTGCTGGAGGATGCGCTGGGCATTGACTTCGACAATTACACGGATAATACGGCGGAATTTGCCCAGTTCATCTCTTCACCTGTAAATCTGGATACGAAAACACTGTATCACATAGAAAATTACGGTTCATCCATGACACCGTTTTATTCTATACTGGCCATCTGGGTTGGATGCACGCTTCTGCTGGCACTGCTGAAGACGGAGGTCAGAGAAAGCGAGGGAATACGCCTGAGCCGTTACCGTCATTATCATCTGTATCTGGGCAGGTACTGCATTTTCATGCTGTTTGCCGTCATACAAGCGGTGATCATCTGTCTCGGTGATCTGTATATTCTGGGAATTCAGTGCGAAGCACCGGTGCGATTCATTCTGGTAGGTGTTCTGGCTGCCATAACTTTCTCAAATATCGGATACACTCTGACCATCTGCCTGGGAGATGTGGGCAAAGCCATTTACATTATCCTTCTGATTATACAGGTGGCAGGAGCGGGCGGAACTTTCCCTGTGGAACTCACTCCGAGCTTTTTCAATGATCTGAATCCGTTTATGCCGTTTACCCATGGAATCAATGCTATGAGGGAATGTATCGGAGGATTTTACGGACATAATTATCTGTTCAGTCTGATCAAGATGTGCGTTTACTTCCCGATTTTCCTGATTTTCGGCACGGTGTTCCGCAAACCGCTGATACGGATGATGAAGTTCTTCCACCGGAAGCTGGACGAAACGGGAATCATGTAAAAGACGGGAGATTCCGGAAGTGGAAAAGAGCGGGCGCCTTTCCGGGAAAATTCCTCCTTGTGGAGATATATCAGATGTTATAAAATATAAAGATGCATGCAGGGAAGAAGCGCAGGCGAGCGCCGGTCCGGCATGCATCGGTATTATTTTTTGCTGTATTTAATCACGTAGGAAAAATGGAGAAACAGGAGCAGTATGAAAAGTAAAAGTGAATATATCGACGGATTCCGAAAAGGAATTCCTATCGGTCTGGGATATCTTCCCGTCTCTTTCACATTCGGCGTGATGGCGGTGGCCGGAGGAATTCCCGTGCTGTTGACGATTTTTACTTCGGTGAGCAATCTTACATCAGCCGGACAGTTTGCGGGGGTCAAGCTGATTTTCGCCTCGGCGGGGTATTTTGAAATCGCATTGACGACATTCGTCATCAATATAAGGTATATGCTGATGTCTCTGGCTCTGTCGCAGAAGCTGGATGAGAGAACCAGCATCCTTCAGAGGCTTTTTATCGGTTATGGCGTAACAGACGAGGTATTTGCCATCGCATCCGTGGAAAAAAAGAAGCTGACGGCGCCGTATATGTACGGTCTGATCACGGCTCCTGTGTTGGGATGGACCGCGGGTACCGCGCTGGGAGCTCTGATTTCAGGGCTGCTGGTGGAATCGGTGGCGAACGCCATGGGGATCGCTCTGTACGCTATGTTCATCGCGATCATCATTCCGCCGGCAAAAAAATCAAAACCTATCGTTTTCGCAATTCTGCTGGCAGTCGCTGTTATGGTGATGATGAATGTGATTCCACTGTTTGGAGTGATTTCCGAAGGCTTCCGTGTCATCATCGCAACATTGATTTCTGCCGGCACAGCGGCGGTTCTCTTTCCTGTAAAGAATGATGGAATCTCTGAAAATATGCAAGAGCAGGAGAATGAGGCCGAAACGGAAATGACCGTCATTCGGAATACAGTAGAGCAGGAAGGTGTCCCGGAAGGAGGTGAACTGCGGTGAAAGCGCTGATAAGTGTTATCGTCATGGCAGTTGTCACATATATTCCCAGGGTTTTTCCGCTGGTGGTTTTCCGGAGACCTATCAATAATATATATATCCGGTCGTTTTTATACTATGTTCCTTATGCGGTACTTGCCGCTCTGACGTTTCCATCGATTTTCTGGTCGACTGGCAGCGTCGTTACGGCTGTCGCAGGTACGCTGACTGCCATAATGCTGGCTTATTTTGAACAGAGTCTGGTGGTAGTAGCAGTGGCTGCGATTCTTGTGGTTTATGCAGTAGGAACTATTGCTTAGATATTATCAGAAATACAGGAGGGTAGTGAAATGGGTTACTTAGGTGCAGAAATCGGTAAGCTGGGCTTTGGTCTGATGCGTCTGCCGAAAAAGGGAGATGAGATCGATATCGAGCAGGTGAAAGAGATGGTAGATCTTTTTCTGGCGGAAGGATTCACTTATTTCGATACGGCCTGGGCATATGAAGGCAGTGAAGAGGCGGCACGTCAGGCACTGGTAGAGCGCCATCCGAGAGAATCTTTCCAGCTGGCGACAAAGGTGGCTCCGTGGAACAACTGCAGTTCAAAAGAAGAAGCGGAAGCGCAGCTTGATGTTTCACTGGAACGTACGGGAGCCGGTTATTTCGACTATTATCTCCTTCATAATCTGGGAAATGTCCGGACACATTTCTTTGATGATTACGGTATGTGGGACTGGATTCAGCGTAAAAAAGAAGAAGGCCTTATCCGCCATGCGGGATTTTCTTTCCATTCTACAGCGGAAGAGCTTGATGAAATCCTGACGGCTCATCCGGAGATGGAATTTGTACAGCTTCAGATCAATTATGCCGACTGGGAGCATCCGGAGGTCCAGGCAAGAGCCTGCTACGAAACGGCAAGAAAGCACGGAAAACCTGTCATCATCATGGAACCTGTCAAGGGAGGCATGCTGGCTACACCGCCGGAATCCGTCGCGGAAATTTTCCGGAAAGCGGAACCGGAATCTTCCGTAGCATCCTGGGCGCTCCGCTTTGCTGCAGATCTGGAGGGAGTCATTACCGTTCTTTCCGGAATGAGTGACATGGAGCAGCTGCGGGATAATATCAGCTCCCTGAAGAATTTCAGCGGCCTCAGTGATTCGCAGAGAGAAACGCTGAAAGCGGCGCAGAAAGCCATAGATGAAATTCCTCTGATCCCGTGTACTTCCTGCAATTACTGCATGAAGGTCTGTCCGCTTCAGATCGGAATTCCGGGTTCATTTACCGCTATGAACTATCTGACGCTGTACGGCAACAAAAAAATGGCGCTCAACCAGGAAGAGTGGCTCGTCACGGCTAGAGGGCTGAAGCACGCTTACGACTGTGCCCAGTGCGGAACCTGTGAGGAAGTCTGTCCTCAGCATATCGCCATCAGCAAGGAACTGCGGAAAGTCAGCATGAAGCTGTTTTAGGGCTTTGGCAGCCGGCAGTATCCGGGAACATAGAATGGAAAAAAGAGAAAAAAACGGAACAGTCTCGGCGAATGTGGAAAACGGAAAAACGGGTCAGAATTTCAATAATTTGTATATTCTGAATAAATTGAAGCATAATTTTCCGTTTCCGGCACCGAAAAATGAATTATTTTTCTGCGAAGTATTGATTTTTATAGTCATTTTGTTATAATAGCTACGTGGTTATCCCCCTGATAACCTTATATTAATCTCTAATCCCAATACCCCTTTTGAACAAACAAACCCGCGCCCCTGCGGGTTTGTTTGTTTTTTGAAGGGAGAGCAGGATTTTTGATTTTGTCAAGGTCATCTGATCGGGGGATGAGTTTGTTACTTGTAGAAAAAGATATTATCGGATCATCTATAATTATGTGGATATTTTTGGTGTGTTGGGCATTTGGGCGGATCTCCAAATGATCTCTGTTATCTGAGTTTCAGCATTGGATTCTCCTCTTTCTATGCCTGTTTTTTTCCGTATTAAGATGAAACAGATGGGATCTCTGCAGAAGCCGTCTGTGTTGAGGAAGATGATGTTGCCGGATGAAGTAGATTTTTCAGACGGTATTGTAGCTGGAAAATCTGAGGTATAATAAAAAACAAATGTTATATTATCATAATAGAATATTTTTAACAAATCATCAATAAACTATAAATTATTTAATAATAGTATAAATGTAAAAGCAGTAGATTATGTAAAAATTATTTTAGTGAAAACTGTGGCGGTATTAGCAATGGCTGGCTATGAAAATTCTGTGAAGCCATGAAAATGATGATAAAAAGATCAAGTAAAAAAGCGGAACCTGGTTTCAGGTTCCGCTTTTCGGTTTAAGTCCGATGTAGGTAGTGCTGTTTCTGGTGGACAGTGTTCAGTTTTCAGCGTTATGGCTCATGCTTTTCAAATGGCAATTGTTGCTTAAACCGTTATCAGAGAATCAGCGGTGTCTGTCCGCTTCCCATTCGCGGATGGCGCCGGAATATCCGTCTATGGTAAATTCATATTCCATACCGTTGTAAATGATTTTGCCTTCGTATTCCAGATGTCCGTCGTCATAATCGGCTTCCCATTCGCGGATATTCGAGGAGGAAGCTCCGGGAACCTGTGCCAGAGCGATTTCACGCGCTTTTGATTCGGAGATTGTGCTTCCGGAAGAGGAGGCGGAGTGCTCTGCATCGTAGTCATATTTGATGATCTCGCCCGTAGAAGCGTCGATTTCGTAGTCGTATTCCCGGTTATTCGCATAGAATTCGACGTCATAGACGCGGCGGCCGTCATCCCATTCCAGCTTGCAGGAAAGGAACGTCACCTGACTGCTGCTGAGGCCGGCATGAGACAGAGCTTTTGCCTTTGCGTCATCCTGTGAAAGGACTGCTCCGGAAGAACCGGATCCGGCCGAGTTTCCGGAGGAAGTCGTCTGACTGCCTGCGGAATCTCCAGACGTTCCGTCAGCTGCGGCAGATGATGAATCGTCTGTCAGCAGCTTTGCCGTGGAATCTCCGGTGGAAGAATCAGGTCCCCGGAGTTCGATGACCGCACCGGTAAGCGCATCGATATCGCACTGGTATTCCGTTCCGTCTACCGTGAATGTGATGCAGTAATAGTCTGTTCCGTTTTTGCTCTTCAGTTCGGATGAAGTGAGAACCGCATCCGGTTCGGAAAGACCGTATGCTTCCAGTGCCAGGTTTTCTGCGAGATCCTGACCGATGAATTCCAGCTGGCTCTGCTGTGAACAGCCTCCCAGCATTACTGCGGCTGTCAGCAGAAGAAAAAGATATATGTGGCGTTTTCTCATTTTTTATCCCTCCTGTATTTCTATTTTTCTGTGTCGTTTTCCTTTGTGCCTTCATCTTAGGATGCCAACATGAAATCTACATGAAATTTCGCAACGGGATAGAAAATTTTTTATGTCTGTTTCAGGAGAGCCGTTTTTCTGTCAACGGGAGATGGAGGGTGAAAGTGCTGCCTTTTCCGGGGATGCTTTCCAGAGTCATGTGTCCGCCGTGTATTTCCGCGATCTGTTGGACCATGGAAAGGCCAAGGCCGGCTCCATTGTTTCCGCTGCGGGAAGGATCCACCTGATAGAATCTCTTCCAGATTTTTTCCTGATGCTCCGGAGGGATGCCGATTCCGTTGTCCTGAACAGATAAGAGCGCTTCACCGTTTTCCCGTCGGACCGAAATCCGGATGGGACTGCCAGGGGCGCTGTATTTTTCCGCGTTCTCTGTCAGGTTCAGCAGAAGCCGGGACAGGAGTGAGGGATCACCGGAGACGGTTACATTCTTTTCCAGATCAAAGAGAATCCGGGTATCGTGCGCATCAGACTGCGATCTGTTTCCGTCGCTGCAGACGGACTCCGCCAGAGCCGGAAGATCGATCTGCTCAAAGCGGGCGGTTTCCGTGCCCTGTTCCAGTCTCGTCATGCTCAAAAGCTGAGAGATGGCAGAAGCCATTTTATCTGCCTGGCGGTGAATCATTTCGATGGTTTCCCGGCGCTCCTCCGGTGTCTCGTCATATTTTTCCGCATATTCACAGGCGCTTTTGATGACGGATACCGGTGTGCGGAGTTCATGCGAGGCATCCGCTGTAAACTGGCGTTCGGCTTCGAAAGACGTTTCCAGCCGGTACAGCATTCCGTCGAAGGCAGAGGCCAGCGCGGAAAATTCGTCCTTTCCCGGAGGAAGCCCCACCCGCCCGGAAAGATCACGGGCTTCATTGATGGTGGAAACTTTCTCGATGATATATTCCAGAGGCCGGAAGGTACGCTTGACGATGATCCATCCGCCCAGCGCGGTGAGGATGAGAAATAAAGGAAGTGCGATCATGGATACGATGAAAAGATTGCCCACTGTCTCTCCGTAGTCGGGGGCGGTCATGATTCCCCGTATCCAGATGCCGCTGTCCCAGCCGGAAGGTTTCCAGAGATCGAGAACCAGATACTCCTGATCCTGGGATTCCACCGTCCGGATGGAGCCGCTTTCAAAAGGTACCTTTACTGTAAAGGTTACAGGAATCTGACCGGCCAGAAGTGTTTCGCTCTGACTGTAAATCAGTGTGGTGACACCGCTGTGGGAATAGGAAAAATTCTGCCCGATCTGCAGACTGCCGTCTTTCCAGGTCACTTCAGATACATTGCTGCGCACGGTCTGAGTGAGCGTGCTGACCGCGGTCTGATGTACCACCTGCCGGCTGATTATCATCATAAAGGTGAGGAGCAGAACGAAGAGCACAGCCATCAGGACGGTGATCCAGGCGGTGATTTTCAGTTTGACGGATGATTTTCCCGAAGGTTTGCTGAATGTCAGAAGTCTCATATTTTTTCCTTTTCTGTTTCGGAGATCCGGAGAACCCAGCCTGCTCCGCGCACGGTATGAAGAAGGCGTACGTCTCTTCCGCTGTCGAGTTTTTTTCTCAGACGGCTGATGTATCCGTCTATATTATTTGAACTTCCGGAGTATTCGAAATTCCAGATCTGGTTTTCAAGTTGTTCCCGGGACAGGACGATTCCCTGGTTCCGGATCATGTATTCCAGAATGGAGAATTCTTTCGGAAGCAGCGTGATTTCCTCTTCTCCCCGGCGGACAGAACGGCGCAGGGTATCCACCGTCAGATCGCCGAGAGTGAATATGTTGCTGCGGTTTTCCGAGAATTTCCGGGTGATGGCGCGGATTCTCGCCAGAAGTTCATCAAAATCGAAAGGCTTGATCAGATAATCGTCGGCGCCGAGATCAAGTCCTTTTACGCGGTCTGACACGGCGTCTCTGGCGGTGAGAAAAAGAACGGGAATGTTGATGCCTTTCTCCCGTATACGCCGGATCACCTCAAAACCGTCTATCTCCGGCATCATGACGTCCAGAATGGCGGCATCGTATTCCGCAGCCAGCAGAAAGTCGAGGGCTTCTCTTCCGTCGAAACAGCTGTCCACGCTGTAACCCGATTTTTTCAGCGTTCTGGTGATCAGGAGATTCATATCTCTTTCATCTTCTGCGAGGAGTATTTTCAAAGTCTGTACCTCCTTTTGAATTTACAGATTCTTACATTTTGTTATATATTTTTTATCGTAACACATTTTCCGGTGATTTTGCATTCTTTCTTCCCGGGCGGGAGCGGACAGGTTCCGGGCGCCATGGAGCAGGGGGGATGGAATCCACGGCCGGAATGAGCGAAGGTGGCGGGAAAAGTCAGCGATAAAAGAGAAAAGAAGAAAAAGAATCCCTGCCGCGGCAGGCCGCAGCAGGGACTCTGTTGTTTTTTATGTATTGCCTTCAGGCCGGCAGTTCTTCGAACATTTCCGTTCCTTTTGTCCGGAGGAAGCGGTAGAGCAGAAACGTTCCCATAAGAAATGCGGCAAATACGAAGCACAGAAAGATATTTGCCGGCAGTCCGGTTCTTTTGAAGATGAGGAAATAGAGAAGAATCGGAAGGATCACGGCGCCTGCCGCCAGAATGAGTGAGAGCGTCGGCGCCGCGCCGCGTTTGACGGCTGCAGCTTCGTTGATCCAGTCGAATTTTGGATATTTCAGGTTGGTGATCACGCCCAGGAAAGCCTGGAAGACGTTGGCTGCCACCGGCAGCAGGACCATCATGATTCGGCTGACGAAATCCATCGGAAAAGCGAATTCAAAGATGACGGAAGATATCAAAAGGAAAGGCAGGCTGACCAGAACGTGGAGCATGACCTTTGCCAGAAGGATATCCTGCGGGAATACCGGAAGCGATTTCATCAGCCACATGTTTCTGCCCTCGATGGAAATCGACGGGGCGGAGATGATGATCAGAGATGAGATCAGGCACATCACCGTACAGACAGCGGCTCCCGTCATGGTATGGTCAGGGTCCAGCAGCGCGATATACATGTCGAAGGAATCGCGGCTGATGAGAGCGTACACGGCGGAAAGCGGCAGGAAGAGAAGACCGATGCCGGAATTGAACATATAGGCGGTGCTTCCCAGAAAATGCCGGAGTTCCTTGGATAACAGGGCTCTGCGGACGCCGGATACTCTCATGGTCTTTTCCCGGTATTCGATACGCTTCGCTCCCCGTTTTGTGGAGGTGATCCGTACGAAGCTGACGGTGAGGAGTGCGTACACCGCTGCCGCCGGAAGGATACAGAACGCGGCGAATATGAGAAAAGCGGAGAAACTGTGTTCCGAGATTGCGGTACCGAGCCAGTAAAACGGAGGCAGCGCTGTGCGGATGACGTCGCTGAGTATTTCCCCGCTGGCTGCCAGCTTTTCAATATAATGTTGCCAGCGGAAACACAAGTACATGTATCCCATGAACAGAACGAGAGTCAGAATCAGCGTAACGGCGTTTTTCCGGCGCATTCTGGAGCTTACCGCGGCGATGATCCAGCTGAAGAGAGCTGTGACGGCCAGAGTCAGAAGCGGAAGCAGAAGGCAGCAGAGTGCAAAAAGGATGACGCCGGAAACGGTCGCAGAGTATTTTATGCAGTAGACGATACCGCAGGGAAGGGCGATGATGAGTTCATATATGTAATTTATCCCCAGAAGGGAGAGCAGCCTCGATCCCAGAATGCATGCCGGAGAAACCGGCATGGAAAGGAGCAGCTCATTATCTTTTGCCTCAAAGAGCTGTGTCTGCGTCAGGAATACGCTGCCGATGAATCCCAGCAGAAAGACCATGAGCCCCATGAATCCGAAGTAGAGCCAAGTCATTCCCGCTTCCGCAAAAACGTCGCGGATGGTGAGGAAGATCCGGGAGAAGAGAAAGAGAAGCATGATGACAACATAGATCATCACAATTCCCAGGAGTGCTGTGGTTCCGGCGTTTTTTCTGCTGTTTTTTTCCTGTGTGAACATTCCCGACAGAACCGACTGCAGTCGTATGATGGTCAGTGTTTTCAGCATATCTCAGTCCTCCAGTTCCAGGAAGACGTCTTCCAGAGAAGTATCGCCCCGGACTTCTTCCATCGTTCCGGCGGTGATAAGACGTCCGCCTTTGATAATCGCCACTTTGTCGCAGAGTTTTTCCGCCACTTCCAGCACGTGGGTGGAAAAGAAGATGGCGCCGCCGTTTTCGCAGTGTTCCCGCATCAGCTGTTTCAGATGGTGTGATGCCTTGGGATCCAGACCCACGAAAGGCTCATCCATGATGATCAGCTCCGGTTCGTGGATGAAGGCGGAGATGAGAGCCAGTTTCTGTTTCATTCCGTGGGAATACGAGCGGATCGGCTGTGCAAGATCTTTTTTTATCTCGAACAGATCGGCAAATTTTCCGATCCGTTCCTGGCGTTCTTTCTGGGGAACCCGGTAGACGTCCGCGATGAAATTGAGATACCGGATACCCGATAAAAATTCGTAGAGATCCGGATTGTCCGGTATATATGCCAGCTTCTTTTTGCAGGCCATCGGCTCTCTGCGGACGGAAATTCCGCCGATTTGCACGTCTCCTTCTTCAAAGCGCAGAATGCCGCAGCAGCATTTGATCGTCGTAGTCTTTCCGGCGCCGTTGTGGCCGATGAATCCGAAAATCTCCCCCCGGTGTATCTGTAGACTCAGGCTGTCAACCGCTTTTTTTCCGCCGTATTTCTTGGTGAGGCGGTCGATATCCAGTATAATCTCCTGATTTCCCATGATTTTTTCTATTCCTCCTTCTTGTTTCCGCTTTTTCGTCTTCTTACGCTTTCCGTCAGAAGATATTCGATCTGACTGTTGATGGAACGGAAATCCTCCTCCGCCCACCGGTGGATCTCCTCCCAGAGAGAAGGAGAGAGACGGAGCACGATCTGTTTTTTCGCTTTTTCTCTCTGCTTCGCGGCTTTCTCCTTTTCCCGGACTTCGCGTTCCATCTCTTCCAGCTGCTGAAGTTTTTTCTTTAATTTTTCCTCACGTTCGAGGATCTGTTTTTCATCGTTCACATTTTTCACGTCTCCTTTACAATCAGTAGATGCTGCCGCTGTTTATGACGGGCTGGCTTTCTCTTCCGGAGCACAGAACCACCAGGAGATTTGAAACCATGGCGGCTTTCCGCTCTTCGTCGAGAAGGACGATGTCTTCGTCGCCCAGCTTGTCGATGGCCATTTTCACCATACTGACGGCCCCGTCGACGATCTTCGTGCGGGCTGCGATGACGGCTTCCGCCTGCTGGCGCTGGAGCATGGCGGCGGCGATCTCCTCCGCGTAGGAGAGGTGTGTGATCTTCACTTCTTCGATCTCCAGTCCGGCGAAGGCCACACGTTCAGCCAGCTCGGTACGCATGCTGTCGGCGATTTCCTGAGAGCTGCCCCGGAGCGTGCGTTCCGAGGAATCTCCGGAGCCGTCTGTATCCATGGAATCGTAAGGATAGAGACGGGCGATATTCCGGATGGTGGAATCCGTCTGGATGGAGAGGAATTCCGTATAATCTTCCACGTGAAAGACGGCTTTCGTCGGATTGATGACTTTCCAGATGACTACCGCGCCGATGATGACGGGATTGCCCATGACGTCGTTGACCTTCTGAGTTCCGTTGTTCAGGGTCATATTTTTCATGGAAACCGTCTTTTTCGCATTGATGCGGACAGAGCCGGAGCTGAGCTTCTTCGGCTGTCCGGCGGCTTCCGCCTTTGCGCGTTCCAGTTCTTTTGTGTAAGCCGGATTATTGAAAGACACGAAAGGATTTACAAAATGAAATCCCTCTTTCAGAATGGTGCCGTGGTAATTTCCAAAAAGCGTCAGGACGAGAGCTTCATTGGGTCCTACGATTTTCAGACCGCCGTAGAGAACAGGGAAAATGCAGCAGCCGATGATTCCCACTGCCAGAAAGGCGGCTCCCGTTCCGCGTATGCCGCTGCTGAGCCGGAAACCTCCGAGAACGATAAGTCCTATGGAAGCGAGGAGCAGAAGCGTGATGACGATCAGCATCACGAGACCGTTTACCGGCCGGATCTCCCGCTGCTCCACTTCAAAGCCGGATTGCAGCTGTTTTCTGTTTTTATCCTGTGCCGTACTGCTGACCGTTTCCGGTTTGCGGCTGACAGCTTCTGTATTTATTCTGTCTTTCATAACTTACCTCCTTAAGAATAAAAGTGATATCATTTTGATATCACTTTTATATCATCAAACTCATGGGATGTCAAGACGGACGCAGAGCAAAACGGAGCAAAAAGCGGGAGAATACCGGAAAACGATGATTTTTGCGGTCTGAGGTCAGTGGGTCACGAAGATGAATTTATCGCTGCGGTATATAGTTCTGGCCGTTTCCAGGACTTTTCCGGTGGTGCGGTCTATGCATTTCGTGGTGAGGACGAGACAGGGGGCGAATCCCTGAACATTCAGAATTTCTCTTTCTTCCGCGTTTAGAGAAGAGACGGTGATTTCGCTGTTTTCATTACAGAAGTCTGTATAACCGCAGTTTCTGATGTAATCAAAAATGGAAGTGATGGAAGAACCGTCAACATCGATATCCGGAAAATTCTTCTGTGCAACGAAACTGATATGAATGGCTACCGGGCTTTCATCCACGAGGCGGAGTCTTGTGATCTGATAAATGGGCCCCTCTGATGTGTCGTCCGGCAGGCCGGGTGTACGGATGTCCTTTTCCAGTTTCACAGCACCCAGATTTACCGTTCTGTAATCGACATTCAGTTTTTTCATTTTTTCAGAAAAGCTGGAGGTATCGGTGAGAACCAGACGTATTCTTTCTGTTTTTCCGGCATAAAAGCTTCCACAACCTCTGACGGAGTAAATATAGCCCAGTTCTTTCAGCCGTTCATAGGCTCTGCGTATCTCCGTCCGGGGAACGGAAAAGCGGATGGCCATTTCGTTTTCACTGGGCATTTTTTCATCCTTTTTATAATTTTTTTTTGTGAATTCTTCAATCAGCAGATCTGCGATAGTTTCCCAGTTGGGCGTATTGTCTTTCATATTGATCCTCCGGATGACAGGTAAAACTTATCTATAAAAATATATCAGCGCACCATCAGCCATACAAGAAAGCGACTCTATCTTTAACTCAGATTTTACAGAACACGAGTTGGTAACTTTACACGGCTTTTTTATCATACGAAGCGAAGTTTACAAAACCGGCAGTTAGCGGAAAGGAATCTGAAAATGATGAAGAAAAGAGAAATATCTTCGATTTTATCGAGAGCTTCCGGAAAGGATGTGGCAGAAATTGCCGCTCCGCTGAAAGAATCGGGCAGAGTAGAAGTCCTGAAAGAACCTCAGAAGACGCTTGTCATGATAAAAGTCAGAGAATCGGTAGGACGGTCGCTGTTTTATCTGGGAGAGCTTCTCGCCACGGAATGTATGGTGCGGGTAAACGGATCAAAGGGATTCAGCGTGATGGCGGGAGATGATTTTGAGAAGACATTTCATGCAGCCGTCATAGACGGTTATCTGAATTCTGACGAAGCAGAAGACAGAAAAGAAGAACTCCTGGGAAAAATCCGGAAACTGGATGAAAAGCAAAAAGAGGAACGGGGCAGAAGAAATGCACAGATCCTGAAGTCAAAAGTCAATTTCAATGTGATGGGAGAATCGTAATGTCAAGGAAGGAAGAACGAGTATACGAATTCGATTTTGTTCATGATACACAGAAGGTATTCCGGAGCCTGATGAAAGCCATGGCAAATCCCGGAACCGCGGAAGATATCGGAGAACAGAGTGCCAAATTCGGAGAAAGAGCAGAGGTCTGCGGTGCACTGGCTGCAGTGGGATGCACTCTTTTGGACAGTGAAGAACTGGTGTATGTAGAAAAGAATCCGGCTCTGGCCTCTGAACTTCACGATCTCACTCTCTGCAGAAGCGGCAGTCTGGAAGATGCAGATTATGTGTTTCTCTCCTCAGAGCTGAATTACGGCTCACTGGAACAGATTCTCCGGAATGTGAAAAAAGGAACCTATAAAGATCCGCAGGATTCCGCCACCGTCGTAATTTTCTGCCGGGATATAGAAGGCGATATACCTATGACTATAAGCGGACCCGGAGTGAAAGGAGATCTGGAGATCTCTGTAACGCAGTATCTGAAAACTATCGTTCAGCTCCGTCAGTCTCTGGAGACGGAGTATCCGCTGGGTACAGATCTGATATTTGCCACCCGGAAAGGAAAAATCATGTGTTTTCCGAGACTCTGCAGAGTTCTGGAACAATAAAGACAGGAGGAAAAAATGGCTTATGTAGCGGTAAAAGGCGGAACGGAAGCGATCGGGCAGTCTCTGAAACTGCTGGAAATATTCCGCAAGAGCGGAGAGGACATTCGTGTTTCCGCAATAAAAGACAACATGTCTCTCCTGGTAGATAAAGTCATGAGTGAAGCCGGATTTTATTCTCAGGAGTATGCGGCACTGGCTCTGAAACAGAGTGAGGGAAGCGTGGAGGAAGCGGTGTTCCTGCTTCGGGCATATCGTTCCACCCTGCAGCGAAATTACTATTCCAACCCGGTGGACACTGCAGATATGAGACTGATTCGCAGAATATCCGCAGCTTTTAAAGATGTTCCGGGAGGGCAGATCCTGGGACCGACATACGATTATTCTCACCGTCTGCTGGATTTCGATCTTCTGGAAGATGAGAAAACAGAAGAGAAAGAGGAGTTTCAGGAAGCTGTGGATGAATTCGCACCGGACATCGTCTGCGGCAGAGTGTCAGACATCCTGAGGTCGGAAGGTGTTCTCGGCGCTCAGGAAGACGATGATACACCGCCTTTTGATGTGACGACGAATCTTCTCACTTTCCCGGCGCCACGCAGTGCCAGACTTCAGACGTTTTCCAGAAGTGACGCCGGATTTCTGGGAGGTGTGGCCTACAGCTCCATGCGGGGGTACGGAGCTGTTCATCCCACTGTTTCGGAACTCCGGTGCGGGTATGTGGAAGTCTGTATTCCGTATGCCTTTGACGAAGAAGAGGAGATATGTGTGGGAGATATTCTCGTGACAGAGGTGGAAGCGCTGGTTCCGTTCAGCGAGGAGACCGACGGAGCCTTTGATAAGATGACACTTGCCGGCGGGTACGGCCTTATCTTCGGCAGAAATGAAAACAAGGCCATCGCCATGTCCATCGCCGACGCCAGTCTGAATAGTACAGGAGATACTCCATCACAGGATGAAGAGTTTGTTCTCACCCACGGAGACTGTCTGGAAATGAGCGGATTTATCTCACATCTGAAGCTTCCGCATTACGTAACATTTCAGTCCAAGCTTGATCGTGTACGGGATAAGGAGAAAGAATGACAGACATGATAGATCAGAGACATTACAACTTTGCGTTTCTCGACGAAGGATCAAAACGCGAAATCAGACGCAGTATTCTGAAAGCCATCGCTATTCCCGGATATCAGGTACCTTTCGGTTCGAGAGAGCTTCCTATCGGCCGGGGATGGGGAACCGGCGGTATTCAGCTGACACTGTCCCTTATCGGAAAAGAAGATGTACTGAAAGTTATCGATCAGGGCAGTGACGACAGTGTAAATGCTGTGAACATAAAGAAACTCGTAAAAGAGTGCACGGGAGTCGAGGTTACGACAGACTCCGAAGAGGCGACTATTATTCAGAGTCGTCACAGAATACCGGAAACACCCATGCGGGGGGATCAGATCCTCGTTCTTCAGGTGCCGACGCCGGAACCGCTGCGTATCGTAGAACCGAAGGAATCCGTGACAAAACAGATGCATGCAGAGGCGGAGTACAGCGGAATATGGCTGTCGCTCTTTGAAGATCTCACCCGATTCGGAGAGATCAGTATCAGTTCCGAGTATCCTGTCATGGTAGAGGATCGTTATGTGATGAATCCGAGTCCGATTCCAAGATACGATAACAACAAACTCAACGACAGCGATACCCTTTTTCTGTTCGGAGCGGGAAGAGAGAAGAAGATCTATGCGATACCTCCTCATACCAGCGTCGTTTCCATGTGTTTCGAAGATGTGGAATTCAAAACAGAAGATTTCAGCGGGAAACGCTGCCGCCTCTGCGGGGCATCCGATGTATTTCTTGACGAATTTATCGATGAGTAGACGGGAGAGACGGTTTACGAATGCAATGATACCGGTTTCTGCAGAAAAAGAAGGGAGCATGCAAAATGATGGAAGAACCAGTTCTGAGAATCGATCATCTCACCGTGCGCTACGGAAAGACCTGCGAATATTGCCGCAACGGAGGTGCGCTGGATAAAAATACATGTCCCCACTGCAGAACAGTATGGGCGTGCAATGACGTGAATGTCGAGCTGTATGAAGGTGAAATCCTGGGAATCGTCGGAGAATCCGGTTCCGGAAAGTCGACGCTTATGAAGAGCCTCTATTTCGATTTCGGCATTACAGAAGGAAAAGGATATCTGCGGGATTATAAAGACGGAAAGGAAGACATCTTTTCACAGAGCCTGCCCCAGAAAAAATATATCAGAAATCATATCATGGGCATGGTCTATCAGAATCCGGTACTGGGACTGCGGATGGATTATTCCAGCGCAGGCAATATTGCGGAAAAACTCATCGCTGCGGGCCATAAAAACTATGGAAATATGAACCGGCGTGCAGAAGAACTTCTGGATGCTGTGGAAATCCTCCAGTCCAGAAAAAAAGAGCCTCCTAAGAATTTCAGCGGCGGAATGCAGCAGCGGGTTCAGATTTCCAAGGCGCTGGCCAACAATCCGGCTATCCTTCTTCTGGATGAAGTCACCACCGGCCTGGATCTGTCGGTGCAGGCAAAAGTCCTGGAGCTGATCCGGCGCATCCGGCAGGAGTTCAACGTTTCCATTATGCTGGTATCTCACGATCTGGCAGTAATACGGATGCTGGCAGACAGAACCATCGTAATGCTCAACGGGAAAATCATCGAGCAGGGATTGACCGATCAAATTCTGGATGATCCGCAGCAGCCATATACACAGCAGTTAGTACATTCGCTGATTTAAGGAGAACGACAGTAAAATGAAAACACTCATTAAAAACGGTAATATCATCCTGCCGGACCGGGTGGATTACGGCGGATCCGTTCTTATAGGAGACGGGAGAATTCTGAAAATAAATACCGCGGATGAAAGTGAGGCAGATGAAGTTATCGATGCTTCCGGGCGGTTTGTGATGCCGGGAATGATTGATATCCATTCCGATATGATCGAGAGTTACATTCAGCCCAGGAGCACAGCTCTTATGGATTTTTCCATGGGATTTATGGAAGCGGAGCGCGTACTGACTATGTGCGGCATCACCACGATGTTTCATTCCATTTCCATGTATAAGGAAGGTGCCTGGGATGTGAAAGAAATCAGGAGACCCTCCTGTGTGAAAAAACTTGTAAAACTTGTAAGCGACTATCAGAAGGGAATGCGGCTCATCCGTCATCGGTACCATCTGAGGTACGAGATAGATAATATCGAATGCTACGATGAAGTGAAGCAGATGTTGGAGGAAAAGACGGTAAATCTGCTGTCGTTTATGGATCATTCCCCGGGACAGGGGCAATACAGAGACCTGGAGATTTACAGAAAACATCTGGAAGAAGGGATAAACGAAGTCAGCGATGCGGAATTCGAGGAAATCGTCCGCCGGGAAAAGGAGAAAGATTCTCTTTCTTTCCGTCAGCTGAAGGAAATGGCAGATCTGGCCCACAGTAACGGTGTCTCCGTAGCCAGCCACGATGACGATTCGGTGGAAAAACTGCAGGTCAACAGAGAATTCGGTGTCAAGATCAGCGAATTCCCGGTCACGCTGGACATTGCCCGGGAAGCGGTGAAACAGGGATTTCTGACGGTATTGGGCGCGCCGAATGTACTTCTGGGAGGATCGCATTCCGGGAATCTTTCGGCTGTAGATGCTATCAGAGCGGGTGCGGCAAGTATCCTGGTATCGGATTATTATCCCCAGGCGTTGCTGCAGGCAGTCTTTCGTCTGTACCGTGACGGAGAATTGCCTCTCTGGGAGGCGACGGCCCTGGTCACGAAGAATCCTGCGGAAGCCGTAGGCATGGATGGAGAAATCGGTACCATCGAGGAAGGCAAAAAAGCAGATCTTCTGATCGTCAGTGATGAACATGCTTTCCCGGCGGTAGAAAAAGTGTTTGTGGACGGAAGCTGTATATTCGGCTGTAATTACAGAGGAAGGAGCGGTATGTGATATGGCGCCGATTCTGGAGATCAAAAATATAACGAAGAATTTCTTTCTTCACGAACAGAAACGAGAGATAAAGAGCTGCAGAAATATCTCGTTTACCCTGGAAAAAGGCGGATTTATCGGTATCGTAGGAGAATCCGGAGCCGGAAAGTCCACTGTACTGCGCTGCATATACCGCACGTATCTGGCGACATCAGGAGAGGCGATTTACGATTCCCTGGCTCTGGAGAAAATCGATCTGATCCGGGCATCTGAGAGGGAGATTATCCAGCTGCGGAAGGCTGAAATCGGGTATGTGTCACAGTTCCTTTCCACGCTGCCGAGAACTACTGCAAAGCAGCATGTCATCAACGGAGCTCTGGACGCAGGATTTTCCTGTGAAGAAGCGGTAGAAAAAGCAGAAGAGATGATGCGGTACTTCAAGCTTTCTGAGGAATTGTGGGATATCTATCCGAATACGTTTTCAGGAGGAGAGAAGCTGCGGCTCAATCTGGCACAGGCCATGGTAAAGGCGCCGCGTCTTCTTCTTCTGGACGAACCCACGGCATCACTGGACAACAATACGAAGAAGCTGGTGAAAGAGCTCCTTCTGAAGATGAAAGCAGAGGGCACATCCATGATCGGAATTTTCCACGATCTGGAGTTTATGGACGGACTTTGTGATCATGTCTACAACATATCCAACGGCAGTTTTTCTGAAGGAGTGAAATAAATGTATTTTTCGGATTTACACGTACATACGTCACTGTCAGACTGCAGTGAAGATGTGTCGCAGATCATACAGAGAGCAAAGGCAGTTGGCCTGACCCACATCTCTTTTACTGATCACGATACGACGAAACTGTCAGATGAACACGTCCGTATGGCTCAAAACGCCGGCATTCGTGCCATTGCAGGAATCGAAATGTCTGCATGTGACGGTGAGAGCGGTGTGAAAGCACACATTCTGGGCTTCGGTTATACCAGTACGTCACATATCGAGGCTATCGGTGCGGAGACTCTCAGGAAGAGAAATGAAAACTGTCTGAAACAGATGGAAATACTGAAACAGCTGGATTACCGCATCGATGAAGAAAAAATAAAGGCAAAGTCCGCTGGCTGCATTTATAAACAGCATATACTGCAATATCTCTATGAGACAGAACAGACGGATGCAGTTTTTGGAGATGTTTACCATAACATCTTTAAAAATGGAGGACCTTGCGATTTCGACATAGAATATCCGCAGCCGGAAGACTGCGTCCGGGCCATCTGCAGGGACGGGGGTACGGCAGTTCTCGCACATCCGGGGCAGCAGGACAATTTTTTCATGCTTCCCCTTCTGACAGATGCCGGACTGAAAGGCATCGAGTACAGACATCCCTCTCATGGAGAAGAGGAGAGAAAGAAAGTACAGAGAGCAGCTCTTGAATTCAGTCTCATCATGACAGGGGGAAGCGACTATCATGGCGCTTATGGTAAGACGAAGACAACCCCGGGTGAATATCCGGCTCATCCGTCCAGTGAAATTCTGTTTCTGTGATTCATGTAAAATTCGGTTTACATAACCGAGGCAGATTTTATCAGGATTTAAACCCTGGCAAAAAGAGATTTAAATTTCAGATGTTATGATCTGAGACAGTACGAAATGTTATAAAAGATATTTCAGGAGGTAGAGAAAAAGATGAAAATGAAGAAAATCGCGGCGGCAGCTCTGGCTGTGGCTCTGGCAGCAGCTTCTTTTACGGGCTGCGTGCAGAAAGAAGGAAGCGGGAAAAGCAGCAGTGCAGAAGGAGCCGATGAAAACGTGCTGAACGTCTACACAGCGCTGGAGGACGAGCAGGTTTCAGATTATCTGGAAGAATTTAAAGAACTGTATCCTGACGTTACAGTGAATATCACGAGAGATTCCACCGGTGTCATCACATCAAAGCTGCTGGCAGAAAAAGACAACCCGACAGCAGACGTCATCTGGGGTCTGTCTGCCACCAGCCTGCTTGTTCTGGCACAGAACGGCATGCTGGAAGGTTATGCTCCGGAAGGTGTCGATCGCATTCTTCCTGAATTTAAAGACACGAAAGAGGTTCCTGAATGGGTTGGTATCGATGCCTGGGAGACGGCTTTCATCGTAAACAAAGAGGTGCTGAAGTCAAAGGGAATCGACACGGTTCCTACATCCTATCAGGATCTGCTGGATCCGAAATATGAGGGCCTGATCGCCATGTCAAACCCGGCGTCTTCCGGAACGGGACTGCTTACCGTAAACGGAATCCTGGCACTCTACGGAGAGGAAGCGGGATGGGATTACCTGGATAAACTGGACAAGAATGTAGCGGTTTATATGCATTCCGGCTCTCAGCCTGCAAAATCCACAGCGGCGGGAGAATATGGAATCGGAATTTCCTTCGGTTA
>JAHZHA010000026.1:33018-58724 GCA_019420525.1 Bacillota bacterium | reverse complement strand
GCCTGTTCCAAGAAATTCACATATTACTGTTTACGACCACCGAGCATTACAGGACACTGTACAGTGTTTCTCTACTGAGCAATCTGGCGGCTTCGTGCTCTCTCAGATCTGATTCACCTTCAGCGCTCTCCCTCCTGATTCTGTTCCCGTATAAATTCTTCAATAGCTGCCGCTGTCTGCTCCTGCTGCTCCTCAGCGGAAATTTCGGCAGGAAGATCTCCCTTCTGCGGGCCGTAATTTCCGAACTGGGCATGGTTTCCGCCTTGGATTTCCACGATGTTTTCCATATAGTCGATATGATCCTCGACACTCTGATTCAGCGAGCCGTAAATCGTCAGCGTGTCGTCGTTCGGATAATCGCCGTAAATATATGATCCCAGCAGAATCAGGCCGTCTACCGATTCCGGATGTCCGGAAGCGAAGCTGGAAGCCATGGCGCCGCCCATGGAATGTCCTGCGATATACCAGTGTTCAATCTCAGGAAACTGAGGCATGATATGTTCCGCCGCGTCGGAATCAAAAATCGCCATGTGAAATGGCATATGTACCAGAATACAGGTAATTCCCATCTGACGTATCCGGTTCAGCAGAGGCAGATAAGCTTCCGCTTCCACCTTGGCCCCAGGATAGAAAATTATCGCTGTATCTCCCGGATGGGACGGAGACAGAATCGTCAGATTATCCCGCACGGTAATGCCGGTATCCTGTGCCATCACTTCCAGCGCCACGTCCTCTGCGTGATAATAATCGGAAACATACCAGAAGAAAGCGCCTGACAGAATCACTGCTGCCAGCAAAATGATTCCGGTGGCAATCCGCAGTTTCCTGTAACGGGTCTTTTGAGCTTTTTCCATATTCAGACCCTTTCCTCGTACGGAACATAGTTCCGTATGGAATATCGGCGCCGTTCCGCGGTATTTTCCCCGTATTGTATGGCCTTCTGGGAACATTCATTGATACAGTGCAGGCACTGCCAGCATTGTGTCTTCGTCCACACGGGCTTTCCGTCCCGCATAGTGATGGCATCGGCCGAACATCCGTAAGAGCACAGGCCGCAGCCGCTGCAGTCATCCGTAACATAAAATGACTTTGTGCTCCGGGCAAATCTATTGAATCCGAAGTTTACCACAGAAGATTTGATTCCCGCCATTTTTCCCCTGTGAACACGGCATACCCGTTTTTTATGAAGGATCTCCCGGGCCATATCGTGCAGTTCACTCCGGGCACGGGCGATCTTTTTCAAAATCACGTCTTCCTCCTCAATATCTGTGCCCACAATGTAGTTATTGGGCATCACCAGACTGTAACTGCTGTCCAGAGGATAGTATTCAGAAAATTTTTTCATGGTGAGTCCCGCCTCGCTGCCGCATGTGCAGATACCAAAAGTAAACGCGTCCGTTTTCGGGAGTTTTTTTACGAAATCGATCATAACTTCCGGTGCACCCCAGGCGTAGACCGGAAAGACGAATCCGATCCGCTCTGCCGCCTGCACGTCCGACAACTCAAACGGAGCGTCAATATCGTATGATTTATCGCCCATGAGACGAGCCAGTTTCCCGGCTGCCCACGCCGAATTTCCTGTTCCTGAAAAATAAAAGATCATGTCGTTTCCCCTTTTCAATACTTGATGCGTTCTGATCTGTCAAGATCCTCACAGGTATCTGCGAAACATCTGTTATCCGCTATATTATACACTATTTTACCACGGATCTTTTCTATTCTATTTGCCGCAATGCCCTGCTTTTTGCGCAGATATTCAGAAAACTTTTCACTGCTTTACAGGATTCCAACTTAGCTGTCTAACTCCTGTCTGATAACCGAAACAATCTCCCGATACAGAAAACAGCTGCTCTAACGAACAGCTGTTTTCTGCATATGTTAAATTATGAATGAATGTGGCTGAATGAGAACAAGTGATGCCTAGATCACAGAAGGGATCATAATAATATCTCCCTCCTGGATGCTGCCAGCGTCTACATCATTGAGAGTGCAGATGACGTGAATCGTCTCCCGAATATCAGCGTCTTCCGGACCATATTCAGAAGCCAGATCCCACAGAGTATCGCCGGAGCTGACTTCTATCTGCCGGCACTGGTATACTGCACTTTCATCGGAAAGACCTTCCGCATTGTTGATTCCCAGTATGGAAATAAAGGTAAAAATCACCAGAAGTACGCAGATAGTGATAAAAGTGATAAAACGTGGTGCGGATGCAATTCTGTATTTCTTCAGCATGGTCATTTCCTCCTTTTGTGAACATTTGTTTTCTAATAGTACTATATCAGAACATTTATTCGCAGTCAAGAGAAATGTAAACACGCGTTCTTTTTATTTTTATGCATTGCAATAAAGTAAATTTGCTGTGAAAATACCTTTGGTCAATAACCTGTATCATCTGATCTGCAGCGGAGAATATATCACTGCAAAAAAAGCTGTCGGCAAACTCCAGCAATTAACTGCAGATGCCGACATGTTGTCGTGGAAAGTTCCAATGCTCTATTATGACGGTCTTCTGGATTGTGTGACGGACAATTTCTGCAGATTCCCGTTTTCCTGTCAGATCAACGAATATCCGGCCTGCCCCATGACGAGATATGCGATATATGCCGCGTAGAGGAGAATCATCAGAAAACCGTGTCTCAAAGAGAGTTTTCCGTTCTTCGAGCAGAAGAGCCAGAGGAGCAGAGCCGCTGCAGTACAGATGATTCCGTCAGCGATGAAGCTCCGGCTGAAGGCTACCGGAGTCAGAAGCGTGGTAGTGCCCAGCACGAAGAGAAGGTTGAAGAGATTGCTGCCGACGATGTTTCCTACGGCAATATCAGCATTTCCCTTCAGAGCGGCTTTTGCGCTGATGGCGAGTTCCGGCAGACTGGCCCCCAGAGCGATAACGGTAAGCCCGATGATCCTGTCGCTGACGCCGGCATACTTCGCAATGGAGGAAGCGCTGTCAACGGCCACATCACTGCCCAGAACCACAGCGACGATCCCGATGGCGATACAGAAAAGAGATCTGCCCGGACTGAGTATCGTGTGAGCCTGCGTCATTCCGCTGTCTGCCCGTCCCCTTTTTACCAGAATCAGCAGATAGATAAAAAAGGCGATGAGAATCGCCCAGAGAATTGCTCCGACGAAAAAGTTCAGTTCTCCCAGAAATGTCCCGGCGCATGTGACGAACACTGTGACACCGATGACGAGAGGTATCTCCGTCCGTACGGTGTTTCTGCGCACTGCGAGAGGCGTAATACAGGCGGTGATTCCCAGAATCAGCAATATGTTCAGGATATTGCTGCCCATCACGTTTCCCACGGAAATTTCAGGATTTCCCTTAAACGCTGCACTGATGCTGATGGCGGCTTCGGGAAGAGACGTTCCGAAAGCAGCGGCGGAAAGTCCCACCACGATCATCGGGATATGGAACCTCAGAGCCATACTGGAGGCCCCGTCGATAAAATAGTCGGCCCCCTTCACCAGAAGGATAAAACCCACTGCCAATAAAAATATTTCGAGTAATATGGACTGCATAAATTCTCCTTTGTCGCTGCAGATTGTCTTTCCCCCGTCGGATTCCTCGGGAGAAAAAGAAAAAAGCCGTGTGCCAGCTTTTTTCTCTGTGTCATTTTTCTTCTCAGCTCCGCACGTCTGCGTCTTTTCCCGCATTTTCCGCTTCTGCTGCCTCTTCTGTACGGTCTTCTTCCTTTCTTCCGTCTGTTTCATCCGCTTCGATATCCATCAGACTGCGTCCCGTTTTTGCACGGTAGAGTTCGTTCGTCTTCGTCTCCGCTTTTTCGATAAACGCGGTCAGCTTTTTTCTCTTTATGAAACAGATCAGCAGAATGACCGCCATGGCCGCGGCGATCAATACGGCGCTGAGATAATTATCGGAATAAAGACTCACGCCGAAGAGGATGGAAACCGTCATGGCCGGAATTCTGCCCGCCAGTGACAGCAGGATAAATTCAAAAGCGTTGATGCCCGATACCCCGGCAGCGTAGGCCATGAGATCCTTGGGCAAGCCGGGTATCAGGTAGATCAGGAAGATCACTTTTCTGGCCCGCTGCGTCGACATGATCCGCTGGTATTTGTGAAAACGTTCCTCTCCGCAGATGAGAATGATGGCATTTCGGCCCAGCAGCTTCGCCAGATAGAATGTGATCAGTGTGCCCGCAGCGGCTCCGACGATAGAAATCAAAAACGTCGTCAGAAAACCGAAGAGGTATCCTCCTGCGATCTGAATCACCTGGCCCGGAAGGACGGAGATGACGATCTGCACGATCTGGCAGACGATATAGATGAGAATGCCGACACTTTTGTACTGTGCAATCCACTCATTGAATTTTTCTAAAGATCTGAAATTTTCGATGATTTCCGGATTGCGAAAATAAAGAATGGCCGGTATTCCCACGACGATTGCCAGAAGCAATGCGAGCTGAAACAGTGACAGTATTTTTCTGCCGCGGCTCATACCAGTTGTTTTATTCTTTTTATTCTTTTCTTGCTCTGGCTTTTGCGCCATCGTTTTCTTATAATTATCCGTCATTCATTTTTCCCCTGAAGATCGTTCCCTTTTTCCCTGTATTGTCATTTAAAGCTGAATGAGTTTTTCGTCGTAAAGAGCCTGAAGCGCTTTGATTACGCCGAATTTGGAGTGTTCATATGTGATTCCGCCCTGAAAGTACACGATGTACGGTTCCCGGATCGGCGCGTCGGCGGAAAGTTCGATGGAAGATCCCTGCACGAAGGCGCCGGCGGCCATAATCACGGGATCGTTATATCCCGGCATATCCCACGGTTCCGGTGTCACATAGGCGTCTACAGGAGCCGCGCTCTGAATGCCCCGGCAAAATGCAATGACGGCTTCCGGAGAACCCAGTTTCACTGCCTCGATGATATCGCTTCTATCTTCCTGTGAAGTCGGGCAAACATCAAAGCCCAGTTCTTCAAAGGCGGCTGCACATAGCATCGCACCCTTTACCGCACCGTTGACTACGTTTGGAGCCATGAAAAATCCCTGAAGCATGCTTCGCGTCTGGCCAAACATGAGACCGCATTCTTTTCCAATACCCGGTGAAGTCATCCGGTAGGAAATCAGTTCGATGAGATCGCTTCGTCCTGCGATGTAACCGCCAGCCAGAGCGATGCCGCCACCCGGATTCTTGATGAGAGAGCCCGCCATGACGTCGACACCCACTTCGGTGGGTTCTTTTGTATCGAGAAATTCGCCGTAACAGTTATCCGCCATACATATTATGTCCGGTCTGACGGATTTTACCGCAGCAGCCCACTCTTCGATTTCCGGAATCGTGATCGCTCTGCGCCATCCGTAACCGGTGGCTCTCTGGACGCACATCATGCGCGTTTTATCGTTGATGGCGTTTTTTACGGCTTCGATGTCGATTCTTCCGTCTTCCCGCAGTTCCACCTGGCGGTAAGTGACGCCAAATTCCTTTAGAGATCCTCTGCCCTCGCCCCGGATGCCGATGACCTCTTCCAGCGTATCGTAAGGAGCGCCGGTGCAGTAGACGATTTCGTCACCTGGTCTGAGGATTCCGGTGAGTGTCAGAGTCAGGGCATGCGTGCCGTTGACGATCAGCGGACGGACGATAGCGCTTTCCGCTCCGAAGGTATCTGCATAGACGCTTTCCAGTGCATCCCTTCCGGCATCATCATAGCCATATCCCGTATTCCATGCAAAATGACGGTCACTGATTTTGTTTCTGCGAAATACGTCCAAAACCTTATATTGATTGTACGCTTTTATGTCATCTAATTCCGCAAATTTTGCGGCAGTTTTTTCCTCTGCTCTGCTGACGAGTTCAAGAACCTTTGGTGAAATTCCGAATTCCTCTGTCAGCAGCTGAAATGTGTTGTTCTGCATGTTGTCTTTCTTCCTTATTATCCATTTAAATGCAATTTTTTCTATATGATTTCTGTGGTGACGCCGGTTCCGTAAGCCTTTCCCCCGCCTCACCTGTCGAAGTCGTCGTCCCATTCGAAGCTACCCACCAGATCGCGCTTTGTACTCAGTCTGTGGCCGGCGTAAAGCTGTGTAGTCGTGACGTGTTCGTGATCCAGAAGCTTCTGCACGTCGAAGATGGAATTTCCCCGTCCGATAAGAGATGTAGCTGCGGTGGCTCTCAGCTTATGGGGACTGTAGCCGGCAGACCTGGAAGTGGACAGGGCGATGGACGTATATTTTTTTACGAGTTCACGGATCTGGCGCTCTGTCATTCTCCTCCCCTGAAGAGAGAGAAACAGCGCATCTTCATGACCCGGTTTTATCTTTTCTTCGCTCATCCGTTCTTCTTCGATATATTCCCGCAGAGCCCGCAGGACAGTGCGGTTGTTCAGCGGCATGGCCGACTCTTTTCCGCGCTTCCGGTAGACGGTGAATTCGCCCCTCTGAAAGTTGAAAGAAGAGACGTTGAGCTGCTGCAGTTCCGACAGACGCAGTCCGTATGTCAGAAACAGCACGAGAATCGCTTTGTCCCGCTTTTTCGTCTTTTTCCAGTACTGCTTTTCCTTTTCGGTGAGATGCTCTCCCGTGGAGACAGCGTCCAGCATGATCATGACCTCGTTGTCCTGCAGTGCTTTGATTTCCCGGTCAGAAACCTTGGGGATCCGGATCGGGTCAAACTGATCGGTGATGTTGCGAGGGATGATCTCTTCACGGTAGAGAAATTTGAAAAGCACCGAGAGAGAAGATTTCTTCCGGGCCAGAGTCTTGTTGTTGTTTTCGTAGATAACGATTTCTCCGTCGTCGTTTCTGACCCGGTATCTCCGGCAGTAGTCGATGAAGACATTGATATCCGCTCCTCGGATAGCGGCGAATTCCGATGCTTTGATCTGCCGGATTTCCGACGCTTCGGTGAGATCTGTCTGGTCGATGAGATACTGACAGAAAAAGCGGATGTCGTGAAGATACGCCAGTCGGGACATGGACAGCAGAGATTGTCGCATATACGCGAAAAATCCCCGCATAAAGGACGGAAGCTCCGACTGGATTTTCGCGCACTCGTCTTCGATCTGAATTTCCTTCAGAACGACATTGTCGGGCTTTCCGCTCTTGTTTTGCAGGCGGATTTTTTCTCTTTCCGGCATTTCGGTCTTTCTCTTCACGGTTTCCTCAGGATTCAGACTCTTCGTTGCTCTTCCGTCTTCTCCGCTTTTTTTCTTTTGTTGCTCTGTATCTTTCATATCTGTGCCTTTTCCGCCTCAGCTGCAGTTTCCGCCGACTTTTCCCTGATGTACATGAGAATCTGTTCCGTCACATCTCCATTCTTCTCCGCGGCGTCCGCATTCTCCATATTTTCCCGATTTTCCGTCAGATAAAACCAGCGAATGTCCGGATACCTGCGGAACCACGTCATCTGCCGCTTGGCGTATCGCCTGCTGTTTCGCTTGATGAGCTCCACCGCTTCCTCCTTGGTGCTGAAGCCGTTCATGGCGTCGATGAGTTCTTTGTAACCGATACCTTTCATGGAGATATCCTCCGAAGACAGGCCCATGTCCATGAGTCTTCTGATCTCATCCTCCAGACCGGCTTCCATCATGATGTCAACGCGACGGTTGATGCGATCATACAGCTCCGCCCGGTCCCGCTGAAGTCCTATGAGAATGCAGGTATAAGAAGATGTCCTGCGGAAGGAATTTTCAAAAGAAGGGATTTTTTCGCCGGATTTCGCGGCTTCCATGGCTCGTATCACCTTCTTTACATTATTCGGATGGATCCGTGCTGCCGCCTCGGAATCCACTTCTGCCAGCAGGGAATGGAGATATTCCGCTCCCTTCTCCTGAGCGATGGTCTGATATTTTTCCCGTAGATTTCTGTCGGCTGGAGGTGCGGAAAAATCCATGTCGTAAATCAGAGAATTGACATAGAGTCCCGTCCCTCCGGAAATCACCGGAAGCTTGCCTCTCCGGAAGATATCTTCAATACATTCTCTGGCCATCCGGCAGTATTCGGCCACACTGAAAGGCTCTCTGGGGTCTATGGTGTCCACGAGATGGTGCCGGGCAGCTGCCTGTTCTTCCGCCGTAGGCTTGGCGCTGCCGATATCCATAAACCGGTAGATCTGCATGGAATCAGCAGATACGATTTCTCCGTCCAACTCCTGCGCAATCCGTATAGCACATTCCGTCTTTCCTACAGCTGTAGGTCCGACAATGACGGGGATGATTCTGTTTTTCATTTTATCAGATCCTCCGTGGTGGCTGAAAGTCCGTTTTCTTACAGCTTTCTTACAAAAAAGTGATATTTTCTCACAGAAGACGCAGAGAAAGGTTTTAACGCTTAAACAGCGCTTCGATCTCTCTCTTTGTCATCTTGATAATCGTCGGCCGTCCGTGAGGGCAGGAAAAAGGATTTTCTGCCGCCGCCAGATCCCGGAGCAGCTGATCGATTTCCGCAGCGCTAAGGCGGTCATTGAATTTTACCGCGGCTTTGCACGCTCGCATGATGATCCGGTCCGCCGTCCGCCGGTCCCGGAATGCCCCGGGTTCATCCAGACTGTCGAAAAAATCCGTCAGAAACGCTTCGGCCGACTCATAATCCATATACATCGGAAAAGCCTTCACAGCATACGTTCTCGGCCCGAACTCTTCGATTCCGAAGCCGATATTTATCAGAAAATCCATCCAGTCTTCCTCTTTTTCGCGGACTGCCGGACTCACATCGATCTTCAGCGGCAGCGCTACCGTCTGAGAAGCCTTTTGTTGACGATAAAATTCTCTGGTCAACTTCTCGTAAAAGATCCGTTCGTGCACCGCGTGCTGGTCGATCATAAAAAAAGTGTCGTCGCTGACGCCCAGAATATATGATGCGAAAATGGAACCCACCGGCCGGATCTCTGAAATCTGAAACGGAACGCGTTCCGGCGGCATGATGCGGGGAGCGAAAATCTTCTTTTCGTTCTCCTTCGCCGGGATATCGGAAAAAGTACCTGATCTTTCGGGAGTGGGAGCTGCAGAGGCGTCAGAAGATATGCTCCGGTACGAGGCTGCCTCTTCCGAAACGGAATCTGCGGAGGCCTGTTCCTGTTCCGCCCGCTTTTCTCTCAGGATCGCACGTATATCCATCTGGTGCTGCCCGCTTTCCTGCTTTCTTCCCGACTTCTTTTTTTCCGGACTGTACGCCGACGCTTCGGCAGTCGTTCCGGAAGTATCAGCATCTCTGCAGAAAGTGATGCCCCCCACCGCTTCTCTGCTGCTGAGGCCTTTCTTTATGGCTCTGGTGATGAAATCGCTGACCCTGTCTTCATCGTCAAAGCGGATTTCTTTTTTATTCGGATGAATATTTACATCCAGAAGTTCGGGACGCACACTGAGGAATAAGAAAACTACAGGATAACGGCCTTCAAACAGCCGCTGCCGGTAAGCGTCGGACACCGCCTTTTCGATCACTTTGCTCTGTACGTATCTGCCGTTGACAAAGAAAATCTGGTTTTTCCGGTTGATTCTCGTGTAGTCCGGCGGCGAAACGTATCCTTCCAGGTGAAACATATCGTCTTCGGCGTCGTCGATACGTATCATATTCTCCGCCGTGTGAGGATCGTAGACAGTGGCGATGGCCAGGAAGCGGTCTCCTCTTCCCGGTGTGGTGAAAAGCGTATTTCCGTTATTGATCAGACGGACGCGTATGCCGGGATAAGCCAGGGCGATTTTTGAAATGAAGTCGATGATCAGAGAACTCTCTGTATTGTCCTTTTTCAGAAACTTCAGTCGTGCCGGCGTATTGTAGAAGAGATCCCGCACTACGATAGTCATGCCGTCAGGACAGCCGGTATCTGAAACCGAGATGATACTTCCGCCTTCGTTGACGACAGAAGTGCCTACGGGCTCCTCGGGAGATTTGGTGATGATTTCTGTCCTGGATACAGCTGCGATGCTGGAAAGCGCCTCTCCGCGGAAACCCAGCGTTTCGATGGAATCCAGATCGCGCATCTTTGAGATTTTGCTGGTAGCGTGGCGTTTGAAGGCGAGTTCCACCTCTTCTTTGGGAATGCCGCAGCCGTTGTCCGTCACCCGGATATACGTTTTTCCGCCCTTTTTGATTTCCACGGTGATAAAATCAGCTCCTGCGTCGATGGAATTTTCGACGAGTTCCTTGACGATGGAAAGCGGCCGTTCCACCACTTCGCCGGCCGCGATCTTGTCCGCCAACTGTTTGGGCAGCTCTGAGATTTTTTTTCTTATGAAATCCGCCATCTGAATGCCTCCCGTCTCTCTTTCCACATCCGCCGCACCCGGATTTCCATTTGCAGTGGATGGCCTGTAACTCATTTTATCTTAACACAAATCTATACTCATTACATCGTCTCCTCCGCCGCTTTTTTCAGCTGTTCCAGAACAGCGATGGCACCGGAAGGCGTGATGTTCATCAGATCCAGAGACTTGAGCATTTCTACCGCAGGATGACTCATGAAAGTCAGGAAGGAGAGCTGCTGCGCTTCCTGTGTTTTTTCCGGAGACGTTTTTTCTTCTCCTGACGCTGCTCCGGAATTTCCGTCTTCTTCTCCGGAAGATCCGGCCGTCTGCAGCAGTGGAACGCATGTCGTCTCCTGCCGGGAAGCGGAAGCATTCTCCAGTTCCTGCAGTTTTGCCTCGGCAGCATCCAGCAGCGGCTGAGGCACGCCGGCCAGCTTTGCCACATGTATTCCGTAACTCTTGCTGGCGCTTCCTTCCGCAATCTTGTGAAGAAATACCACGTCGCCGTCTTTTTCGCTGACGGAGACATTGAGATTTTTAAATCCGCGCAGCGATTCCTCCAACACGGTCAGCTCATGATAATGCGAAGCGAAAAGCGTGCGGATATGCCGCCGGCTGCCGCAGAGATAATCCACGGCAGCCCAAGCGATGGAGAGACCGTCATAAGTGCTGGTACCCCTTCCGATTTCATCCAGTATCACAAGACTCCGCGCGGTAGCCGTGTTCAGGATATATGCCAGTTCGCTCATCTCCACGAAGAATGTACTCTGTCCCTGGGTCAGGTTATCCGAGGCACCGATTCTCGTATATATGCGATCCACTACGCCGATCTTGGCGCTTTCCGCCGGCACGAAGCATCCGATCTGCGCCATCAGCACGATCAGCGCCGTCTGGCGCATATACGTGGACTTCCCGGCCATATTTGGCCCTGTAATCAGAAGCAGGCTCTGCTGATCGCGGTCGATGTATGTATCATTCGATACGAAGACTCCGTTTGTAATAGTCTGCTCGATGACAGGATGACGCCCCCCCGTGATGCTGATCACGTCGCCGTCGTCGACTGCCGGACGGACATACCCGTTGCGGCTGCTGACGTCCGCAAAAGACAACAGCACATCCAGATCGGAAACGGCGTCTGCTGTCTCCTGAACCTTTTTCGTGAAAGTCTTCAGATATTCTCTCAGCTCGGTAAAGAGCTCGTATTCCAGGGAATTGATCCGGCTTTCCGCATTGAGAACGACAGATTCCATCTCTTTCAGCTTCGGTGTCACATAACGTTCGCAGTTGACGAGTGTCTGCTTGCGTATATAATCTTCCGGCACGTTTTCCGCCTGTGCTTTCGACACTTCGATGTAGTAGCCGAAGACCTTATTGTACCCAACTTTGAGCTTTTTAATGCCGGTACGTTCCCGCTCCCTGGACTCCAGATTCATGATCCAGCTTAGACTTCCGCCGGAGGCTTCTTTAATTTCATCTAACTTCGCGGAATAGCCGTCCCGGATCAGACCGCCCTCCCGGATCGTCACCGGCGGGTCATCGGTGATAGCTGCATCGATCTTCTGATAGATTTCTTCCAGTGTGTCGATTTTCTCTGCCAGCATCCGGAGCATTTCACTTCTGCAGGATGTCAGGTCCGATTTGATCTCGGGAAGCACCGCCACAGAGTTTTTCAGCGCCAACATATCTCTGCCGTTGGCGTTTCCTCCGGCGATTCTGCCGGAAAGGCGTTCCAGATCATAGACGGATTTCAGCGCTTCGCTGAGATTGTTGCGCAGAATGATATCGCCGATGAGAAAATCCACGGCGTCCAGCCGCAGATTGATTTCTTCCGAATGATTCAGGGGTTCCCGGATCCACCTTTTCATCTTTCTGGAACCCATGGCTGTCCGCGTTTTGTCCAATACCCCGAGAAGCGAGCCTTTTACTTTTTTTTCAAACAGAGTTTCCGTGAGTTCGAGATTTTTGACGGCTGACTTATCCAGCGCCATATGTCCTCCGTTGTCCAGAATATTCACCTGCGTCAGCTGAGCCAGGCTGCTCTTCTGTGTCTCCTGCAGATATGCCAGAAGCCCTCCCAGAGCCCTGACAGCCAGCGCGCTTTCTCCCAGTCCGATTCCCGTGAGAGAGCCCACATGAAATTGTCGCTTTATAGAGGATTCCGCCTGTCCACTGTCGAAATACGCGTCCGGAAGAACGGAAAGATACGCTTTCGTAAGATCCGACACGTTCCGGTAAAACTCCGTGTCCCTGAGATATTCGCTGACGATGAGTTCTCTCACGTCGATGCGGATCAACTCATTGAGGAGATCTCCCCAGACGTCTCCTGACGTGAATTCACCGGAAACCAGTTCGCCTGTAGAGATGTCGCAGTAAGCCAGGGCCGCTCCTTCTTCTGAAGCGAATACGCCGGCAAGATAATTATTTTCTTTTTCGTTCAGCATTCCCTGACTGACCAGAGTTCCCGGCGTGACGATCCGTATGACTTCGCGCTTTACGATACCTTTCGCTGTGGCCGGATCTTCCGTCTGTTCACACACAGCGACCTTGTATCCCTTTTCGATGAGTTTTGCGATGTAGGTGTCTGCGGAATGATACGGTACGCCACACATGGGTGCTCTCTCTTCCAGCCCGCAGTTTTTTCCCGTCAGCGTCACTTCCATCGCTTTCGATGCGGTGACGGCGTCATCGAAAAACATCTCATAAAAGTCGCCGAGACGGAAGAACAGAATACAGTCCTGATACTGCTGCTTGATGTCAAGATACTGCTGCATCATGGGTGTCAGCTTATTTGCCATTTTTTATCTCCGAACTTTGAAAAGGGGTTGTCTGAAAGACAGCCCCTTGATCTTCTGCTTGCTTCTATTTTTCTGTAAAGCAGCGCGACCCGTTTACAGGTCGTCTATATCCACTTCACAGGAGTCGTGATCGTGATCCTCAGCGTCGGGATCGTAATCTTTCAGTCCCTCGAATTCCAGCCCGTTTTTCTGCGCGTAATCGTAGATAGCAGCCTTAATGGACTGCTCGGAAAGAATAGAACAGTGAACTTTTACCGCAGGAAGGCCTCCCAGCGCCTCTAGAACGTCGTCGTTTGTGACTTTCAGCGCTTCTTCGCATGTCTTGCCGATGATCATATCGGTGGCGATGCTGGAGGAAGCGATGGCTGATCCGCATCCGTAAGTTTTGAATTTCGCGTCGGTGATGACACCGTTTTCGTCCACCTTGATGGACATCTGCATCATATCGCCGCAGACGGGACTTCCGAAAGTTCCGATACCGGAAGCGTCCTCGATCTCACCTACATTGTGAGGATTCATGAAGTGATCGATTACTGTATCGTTATACATTGCCATATTGATTTACCAACCTTTCTCCTCAGAGATGGATGAGATCTCTCTGAGCCTATCTACTATCTTTTTTAACTGATCGACTGCATAGTCTGTATCTTCCATCGTAGTGAAGTCGCCGAAAGTAAAGCGGATGGAACCGTGAATCAGCTCGACCGGAACACCCATGGCTTCCAGTACGTGAGACGGCTGAAGCGACTTCGATGAGCAGGCAGAACCGGAGGATGCGCTGATACCGGCAAAATCCAGATAGAGGAGAATCGCCTCGCCTTCAATATATTCGAAAGTGATATTGGCATTTCCGGGATGACGTCTGTCTCTACTGCCGTTGTAATAAGTGTGGGGAATTTCTTCCAGCACTCTCTTCACGAAATGATCTCTGAGCTCGCTGACGTGAGCCACGTGACTGTCAAAATCTCTTTTGGCGATTTCCGCAGCCTTGCCGAAGCCCACGATGGCAGGAATGTTTTCCGTGCCCGCCCGCTTTCTGCTCTCCTGTGCTCCGCCGTGTATATATGTAGGCAAAATCAATCCGGCGCGGATGAAGAGGGCTCCCACGCCCTTCGGTCCATATATCTTATGAGAAGAGAGGGAAAGCATGTCCACATTGATATCCCTGACATCGATCGGGACATTTCCTGCGGCCTGAACGGCATCGATATGGAACAGAACTCCGTGTTTGTCCGCAATCTCACCAATCTCTCTGACCGGCTGAATGCTGCCCACCTCGTTGTTCACATACATGATGCTGATGAGAATCGTATCAGGACGAATAGCCGCCTCAACCTCCGCAGGATTCACGATTCCTTCGGAATCAACACCCACGTATGTGATTTCGAAGCCTTCCTGCCGCCTGAGGTATTCACACGTATGAAGAATCGCGTGATGCTCGATGGCGGATGTGATGATATGACGTCCCTTATGCTTCATCTTCCTGGCCATGGCGATCAGCGCCCAGTTGTCCGATTCCGTACCGCCAGAGGTAAATATGATCTCCCTCGGCGCCGCGTTGATCAGCGCTGCCACCTGCTCTCTGGCGTGTTCCAGGGCATCCTTCGCAACAGCTCCCACCGAGTAAAGCGACGAAGCATTGCCGAATTTTTCCGTAAAATATGGAATCATCTCATCTGCCACTTCCTGTTTTACCGGTGTGGTGGCGGAATAATCGAGATAAACCTGTCTTTTGTCTTCCATTTTATATCTTTATCCTTCCACAAAATATTTATTTCTGTTAAATTCGCATGCGATTTTGTAATCCGAAGATTTTACTGGGTATATTATACCTTTTTTGTGAAGAAGATAAACCGTTTTTTTTTGCAAATCCGTCCAAAATGATATACTATAGTATATTTTTTCAAAAATATAAAATAATATTATATAAAATACTCTTATTTCAAACTTATAATTCATTATTAATCGATTTTTTTACCTATTTAATTGCTAGGTAACGTCATGCCGGCTGTAAGTCCGACAGATACATTTTTCTGCCGCAGGTGACGGTCCGCACCAGATAAGTCACTTCCTCCGAATAATATCCATCATACCCGAGAAGATACCATTTCACGGAAATTTCGAAGAACCGGGTCCCGGCACTTTTTTCTTTCATCTCGCATCCGGTCACTTTCGCGTTAATGATCCGATCGATATCGCTGCTGCGGATTTCCCGCAGGGCGTTCATATCGTCCCGGAGAAGCGGATGGCTTTCCGTTTCCGCCAGCCGGGAATAGACATCGGCGTCGCTCTCTCCGGCAAACGCAGCCCGCTGCATTGTCTTGGCCCGATACACCATAAGTCTTGCCGCCTCTTTTTCCGGCTGCGTTCTTCCGGCTTCGGCAAATCCCGAAAAAAACAGAGCGGCTGCAATCACGAGCAGAATCACCTTTACAGATCCGACAGTTCTTTCTTTCATCATAATCTCCTTCCTTTCAGCGCCGAGTATCGGCATAAATCGTTCTGACGCGACGCGGAAAAATTTCCGTACTCCCCTTCGGCGCCTGCAGATTCATGATAAAAAAAAGACTGCGCGGAATTTGTAAATTCTGCGCAGTACAAACGTATCTTTTTTAGTTTTTTCTGTCGTTTGATGTCTTTCTTCTGACAGGTGTAACGCTGCCGTCGGGTTCGAGGATCTGAATCTGCTCCAGCTGACTGCGGAATTTTTTCCGGAAATTCTGAAGATACTCCTGTCTCAGCTGTTCTCTCTCTAACTTTTCCTCTTCCGTCAAGCCCTCCGTCTTCGCTTTTTTTGCGAGTTCATTGATTCTAGCCAGAATCTCATCTGATACTACCATTCTATGCTCCTTTTCTCCGTTTCCGTCTTTCAATCCGGATTATTATATGATAAATCCGCTGTTGGAACAAGATCTTTCTTTTGAAAAAATATACCCGGAAAGGGACTCCCTTAGACGAATTTTCCGGTGGAAAGAAAAAAGAAATAATTTGCGGATTATATGACCGGATTATGTGAATGGTCTACAACAAAAGATTAAAAAAACGAATGAAATGACGGATTTTTCAAAAAAAATTTCTGTATTCCGCAAAGATATTTATGCTGCGGGCACAAATAATGATATAATAGAAATATAGTAAATGACATAGTAAATAAAGGGGGATTTTTTGCATTGGAACTGATGGTTGGATCGTTGTATCACAGGATTAAGGATAAGATTTCTCTCACTCTCCTGGCGGGTTCAGACGGATTTTACCGCATGGTGCGCTGGATTCAGCAGGACGAAATGGCATCCGGTCTTCATCTGCTGCGAAGCGGGGATCTGGTAATCAGTACAGAACACACAAACGTCAGCACAGAAGAACTGATCGATTATATCCGCAGTCTGAACGAGATGAACGTTAGCGGACTGATTCTCTATGCCTGCTCCTCAGGCGATGAAGCGCATGTCATCTCGGATGAAGTGAAAAATCTCTGCGGAGATCTTCAATTTCCACTTTTCTGTGTTCCGGAGAGCATTCATATTGGAGATATCACGAGAGAAACCTGCGCTGTACTCTTCGATTTCGATCACGCTTATGACACGATCAATGATATTCTCAGCGGCCTTCTGTATGACCCTCATCTGAACAGCAGAAGCGAAGAGTACGTCCTCCGGTTCGGTTTTCCTCTTCACGCAGATTACATCATACTCGCTTTTCAGGACGATGAAAAAAGCTTTTTCCAGTCTTCCAACGACGAAAATTACAAATATCTGAACCACTTTTTCTACACGCTGGGAGACACGCTGGGCGAAAAGTTTTTCTATTTCCGCGAAGCCGGTTACGGTATCATCCTTCTGCAGGATATCAAATATGAAAACGCATATGAATATGCCAGAAAAATCACGGAAGATCTGCGGGGGATTCATCATTCTGATACGCTTCGCTGCGGCGTCGGCACGATAGTCCACAATATTTCGGATATCAGACTCAGCTTTCGCAATGCCCGGGCAGCCGTCAGCTACGCCAGATTCAAAAACGGTGAATGTATCACTTTCAACGAAATGGGATTTTACAAAATGCTCTTCTCATCGGAAGATCAGGAGATTCTCAAAGAATATACTAAGTGTCTCGAACCGATTCTCAACTACGATAAAAAACATAACTCTGAACTCGTCAAAACTCTGGCGGTTTATCTGAAATCAGGAAGAAGCATACAGCGTGTGGCTTCGGAACTCTCGTGCCACAGAAATACCATAAATTACAGAATGGGACGGATCGAAGATCTTCTCTATCTGGATATCAACGATTACGAAAATGCATTTATTCTGGAACTCGCCTTCCGGGTGCTGGAATATCTGCAGCAGCTGAAACTGGAAGATCTCATTCACGAATGATACAGCTCCAAACTTGCAGCAGACTTTCATAGCTCCAAGACGCATTAGCGGGACTTGTGGACGGAAGTCCGATGATCTCTCTTCCCGTCTGTTTTTTCTGATAACGGTCGAAGAGTCGTTTCGCAGTTCCTCCGTTGGCATAAATCTTTTCTACGGGCGCTTCCGAAAGGATGCGTTCCAGTCTGGCGGGAACGACATTCCGTATGCTGCTGTCACTCGAGCCAGTGATCTCGCAGCTTTCGATAACATCCCAGAGGGCAATGTGATTTTTCAGAAGCAGTTCTGTTTTCTCCGCTTTCGTGACAGGCAGAGGAGAATGTGTCAGCTCCGCTATGATGCGCCAGAAGCGGTTGCGGGGATGACCGTAATAGAAATTCTGCTCTCTGGACTTTACCGAGGGAAACGTTCCTAGAATCAAAATTCTGCATTGATCGTCAAAAATAGGTTCAAATTTATGAAAAAGGCGGACTGAGCCGCCTTTTTCTGTTTTCTTCGCGGCATTTTTTTCTCCTGCACTGCCGGAAGCGCCGGCTTCTTTCTGTCTTTGTCCTTTTATTTTTTCACTCATTTTCTTGCTCCGTGATTCGTCATCTGTTTCTTTGCCGGTCGTAAGCGTCGTCGAAAGAAGGATATCGGAAGAATCCGTATCGCTCATAAGATATGAATATATTTTACACCGCCCGTTCCAGACGCAGTTTATCGGCCACGATAGCGATAAACTCAGAATTTGTCGGCTTACCTTTCCCGTTGTGTACCGTATAGCCGAACAGGCTGTCGATGGTCTCCAGTTTTCCTCTGTTCCACGCCACTTCGATGGCATGGCGGATGGCTCTCTCCACACGACTCGGCGTGGTATTGTAGGATTTTGCAATCATGGGATAGAGCTCTTTTGTCACCGCACTGATGAGATCCATATTCTCCACACAGAGCGCGATGCCCATTCTCAGATACTGGTATCCTTTGATATGAGCCGGAACACCGATTTCGTGAATCATATTTGTGATATCGATTTCCAGATTTGACATCTCCTCGCCTTCTTCTTTGCGTATGAGCTTTCTGGCAGACTTCGGCGCGGCAGGCGCATTCCCCTCTTTCCGGATTCCGGAGAGACTGTAGATGCGCTTCAGAAGAATCTGCAGATCAAAAGGCTTCACTATGTAATAACTCGCTCCCAGTGAGATGGCCTTTTTCGTAAAGGATTCATTTCCCATGGCGGTCAGCATGATGATTTTCGGAGACTTTGCAAGCTCCATCCCATTGATCTGCTCCAGCACTTCAAAGCCATCGATATACGGCATGATGTTGTCGAGAATCAGCACATCAGGAGTGTCGCGCCGGATTTCTTCCAGCACTTTCCTCCCGTCGTTGGCAGTCCAGCAGATTTCGATGTCTTTTTCCTCGCTGAGCACGTCGTGCAGAATGTCGCAGAAGTCTTTGTTGTCATCTGCGATAGCAAGTTTGATCTTTGACATTGGTTCTCTCCTCCTGTAAAATTATAGTACAATTTGATTTTAATTAATTTTAACGCTGATAACAATCACTTTAACAATTAAAATCCGTCATTCTTCGACAAGATTCGACAGAACCCGCCGTTATCTCGGTGAGCAGAAACGTCAGAAACTCCGCGCTTCTGCAGAAAAATGGCCCTGTGGAAAGAATGCCGCGGAAGGACGGAGTATTAACGTCAGAGAGGTAAGAAATGAACAGAAAAGCCGCTGTCGAAAGGAAGACGAATGAAACGGAAATCCGCATATCCATCGATTTGGACGGATCCGGAAAGAGAAGAATCGATACAGGAGTGAAATTTTTCGATCACATGCTGGACGGTTTCGCCCGTCACGGTCTTTTCGATCTGGAAGTGAGCTGCCGGGGTGATCTGGAGGTAGACTGTCATCATACCATCGAAGACACAGGGATCGTTCTCGGTCAGGCTGTCGCGGAAGCGCTGGGCGACAAAAACGGAATCACCCGGTACGGACACTGCCTGCTGCCTATGGATGAAGCTCTGATCCTGTGTGCAGTAGATCTGGGAGGGCGCCCGTATCTGATCTTCGATGCGGATTTTCACGGTTCTTCTTGCGGGGACATGGACACGCAGATGGTTCGGGAGTTCTTTTATGCGTTCAGCTATTCCGCCCGCATGAATCTTCACATCAAAGAGATTTACGGCTCCAACGACCATCATGTGACGGAAGCTATGTTCAAGGCATTGGGCAGGTCACTGCGCGTCGCATGCGAAAAGGATCCGAGAGTTTCCGGAATCCCGTCCACAAAAGGTCTTCTCTGATTTTGTAATATCGCGGAGGTAATACGATGAAAAAAGTTTACGATTTTTTAAAGAAGTGCAATATCTATTATCTGGCAACTACAGAAGGTGATCAGCCTCGGGTACGCCCTTTCGGGACGGTAGATCTCTTCGAGGATAAAATCTATATACAGACGGGAAAATCGAAAGATGTATCAAAACAGATTGCAGAAAATCCGAAAGTTGAGATCTGCGCCTTCGACGGCAAAAAATGGCTCCGGATCGCTGCGGAAGCTGTCAACGATGACCGTGTGGAAGCCAAGGCACACATGCTGGATAACTATCCTGACCTTAAGAGTATGTACGATGCAGAAGACGACAATACTCAGGTACTGTACTTGAAAAACGCCACAGCTGTCTTCTCTTCTTTCACCGAACCTCCGGAAACGATCCATTTCTGATCCCGAAACACCGGAGAGACGGACGGAATTTTCCGCAAGGAAGACGCACAATCTCAGAAAAACAAAACGGACGGAATGCCGGGCTCGTACCGATAATGAGCCCGCATTCCGTCCGTTTTTCTGTCTTTTCCTTCTATTTCCGCTGCCACGCGTGTTATTTCGTGCCGAAAATACGGTCTCCGGCATCTCCCAGTCCCGGACAGATATATGCGTTGTCGTTGAGACAGCGGTCCAGCTGGCCGACGTAAATCTGAACGTCCGGATGCGCTTGTGTAAATTTTTCGAGCCCCTCCGGAGCGGCAATAATCGCCATAAATTTGATGTGTGTACCGCCTTTCTGTTTGATCAGATTGACGGCATCGACAGCAGAACCACCCGTGGCCAGCATCGGATCTACCACCACGATAATACGCTCATCGATATTTTCCGGGAGTTTGCAGTAATACTCGTGAGGTTCGTGCGTCTCTTCGTCCCGGTACATGCCGATATGTCCCACTTTTGCCGACGGCACCAGAGCCAGCATACCGCCGACCATGCCCAATCCGGCTCTGAGAATCGGTATGATTGCCATTTTTTTCCCGGAAATCATCGGCGTTTTGCACGTTTCGATAGGGGTATCGATTTCCACATCTTCTGTAGGGAGATCTCTCAGTGCCTCATACCCCATAAGCATCGCAATCTCCTCCACAATAGCCCGGAATTCATTTGTTCCCGTCGCTTTATTGCGAAGAATAGAAATTTTATGCTTCAGAAGCGGATGTTCGAGAATAGTGACATTCTCCATGGATTCAAAATGATCGTTTACTGCCATGTCTTTTCTCCTGTCTCTGATTCGTCTGTCAATCAGCGAATACTATCAATATCGACTTCTAATAATGTTACTTCAGGAATCCGTTGACGATCTGCTCTTCTGCTTCCTCTTCGGTGAGTCCCAGTGTCATCAGCTTGATAATCTGCTCACCTGCAATTTTACCGATGGCCGCTTCGTGGATAAGAGCGGCGTCGATGTCGTTTGCCTCCAGCTGCGGAATAGCCAGAATCCGGGCGTTGTCCATAATAATGGCATCACATTCAGTATGACCGGAACATGGAGCATTTCCGCAGATACGTGAATCGAACTTCTGATAAGAAGAATCTTTGGCCACGGATCTGGATATGACATCTGCGCTGGCACCTTCTCCGTCGAGCTTCACTTCGTAAAAGCTCACCGCACTCTGGCTGCCATGAGTCATCAGACGTTCACGAACTACGAGAGAAGCACCTGCCGCCAGTTCCGCTGTGGTTCTTCGATCGGTTGAATCGACGCCTTTGATCTGAACCATCTCCATCTCCATGAAGCTTCCTTCTTCCATGAACACTTCAGTCACCGGATTGAGAATTCTTTTGCCTTCGCCGTCACCGGACCCGTAGTGCTTTTCCACATATCTGACCCTGGAATTTTTTCCTACATAGAACCGGTGGACTCCGTCATGTTCGGAATCCTGCTTGCCGCAGTTATCGATACCGCAGCCTGCTACGATCAGCACATCACAGTCGTCACCCACGTGGAAATCGTTGTATACAGTCTCCTTGACACCACTCTTGCTGAGAACCACCGGAATGTGAATACTCTCATGTTTCGTGCCAGGTTTGACATAGATATCGATGCCGCTGACATCTTCCTTCGATACGATATCTACGTTAGCTGTAGTATTGCGCTCTGCTGTTTCACCGTTCGCCCGGATATTATATGAGCCTTCCGGTACTCCGTGAAGGTCAGCGATTTCTTCAAGCAGCTTTAACTGTACATCATTTAACATCTCTTAGCACCTCCCTGGCAGAATGCATCGCAGATATCTGCAGCGGAAGCCGTACCCAAAAGGCCCGGCAGAACCTCTTCGCGTTTGCCGTGCTGCGTAATCTGTCCTTCTGAAATTACGATGATTTCGTCGGCGATATTCATAATGCGCTCCTGATGGGAGATCACGAGAATAGAACCGTCTTCGATTCTGGACTGCATGCGTTCAAAAACCTGAATCAGATTCTGGAAACTCCAGAGATCAATACCGGCTTCCGGCTCATCGAAAATAGAGAGTTTTGTGCCCCTGGCTAGTACTGTAGCAATTTCAATGCGCTTGAGCTCACCTCCGGAAAGACTGCTGTTGACTTCACGATTAATATATTCATTGGCACACAGCCCTACCTCCGAAAGATATTCACAGGCATCCGGAATCGCAATTCTTCTGCCGGCAGCAATGCGCAACAGATCCAGCACTTGTATTCCTTTAAAGCGCACCGGCTGCTGAAATGCAAAACTGATTCCCAGCTTGGCTCTTTCCGTAATATCGAGATCAGTGATATCCGTACCGTCGAAACAAATTTTTCCAGATGTCGGTTTTTCGATACCGGCGATGAGTTTTGCCAGAGTCGACTTGCCTCCGCCATTTGGTCCGGTGATGACGACAAATTTGCTGTCTTCAATGACCGCGCTGACGTCTCTGATGATTTCTTTTCTGCTATTCTCTTCTGTCACTTCAAATGACACATTTTTTAATTCCAGCATGTTTCTACCTCAGCTTTTATTTCATTTTACCTTTTCAGGTATCCGTAACTATTATACAGGAACGGCGCGCAGGATTCAGCACTGTTTCTGTCTGTTACGTCCATAATACTACCACTGTTTTCCGGGAGAATCAATCACGCAGGCGGTACGCCGGTCAGGAAAAAAATTTCCTTCTTTTTCCGAATTCCGTGAAAAACCTGCAGCCCGAAAAAAGCGCCTGCGGCGGCTCCGCAAGCGCTTTGAAAGATAATTTTCTTATTCGGTGGTAAAGTTGTCGAAATATCCCTGAATCAGGATAAACGGTGTTCCTTTGTCTCCGGAACCCGACGTCAGATCGCAGAGAGAACCGATGAGATCGGTAAGCTGTCTCGGCGTCGTTCCTTGAGAAGCCATATTTCCCACGAGATTTTTTTCTTTCGAACGGATACTCTCAGCGATCGCCTCTTTCAGCTCTGCGCCGCTGAGATCTGCAAAGTCATTGTCTGCGAGATATTTCAGTTTTAACTCATTTGGAGTGCCCACAAGACCGTCGGTATACCCCGGAGATACGACGGGATCCGCCAGCTCCCAGATCTTTCCCTGAGGATCTTTGAATGCGCCGTCACCGTAGACCATAACTTCCACGTGTTTTCCCGTCTTTTCCAGTATCGAACTCTGGATTTCGCGGACGAGTCCGCTGCATTCTTCCGGAAAGAGTTTGATCTTGTCTTCTGTGGATTTGTTTGAACCCAGAAGACCGTATTTTGAATTGTACCCGCTTCCGTTGACCGGAGCGTTGAGAATTTCATCGAGACCGTATACGATCCGCGCGCCGGCGGCTTTTAACAGACGCTTCGTGCGGGCTCTCGTATGAATATCGCAGGTCAGCACGCAGTCCGTGTAATCGAGAATCTTCTGCGCGTGGTTGGCGAATATGATCTCCACTTCCGCGCCGGCCTCTCTGATGATATCCGAATAATATGCCACGTAATCGATGCCTGTAAATTCATGTCTGACTTCGCCGAATAACTCACGATATTTTTCCAGTGTCAGAACGTCGGAATAAGGATTGATACCCGCTTCGTCTATCTGATCGTAAGTGAGAAGAGCATTTCCCACTTCATCGCTGGGATAACTGAGCATCAGCACGATCTTTTTGCAACCCATAGCGATGCCCCGAAGATTGATGGCAAAACGATTTCTGGAGAGGATCGGGAAAATGACACCTACCGTCTCACCTCCGAATTTTGCTCTGACATCTGCAGCGATGTCCTGAACGGAAGCATAGTTTCCCTGGGCGCGGGCAACGATAGACTCTGTCAGAGCGATGACATCACGGTCTCTGAGTTCGAAACCTTCACTCTCTGCAGCTGCCAATACGCTGTCTACTGTAATTTCTACGAGATTGTCTCCTTCACGGATAATCGGACCGCGAATACCCCTGGAGACAGTACCGACTCTTCTTTCCATATTTGATACCTCATTTATCTATGTTTATTTTTGTCTGTTTATACACAGCCGTCTATTATTATACATGGACATAGCGCCGTTCACAAGTATTCTTTTACAGTATCGGAGATTCCGCGTTTTTCAGCATGCTGCTTATAAAAATTCCGTATCCTCTCGTGGGATCATTGACAAAGACATGAGTCACCGCCCCCACGAGTTTTCCGTTCTGCAAAATCGGGCTTCCGCTCATCCCCTGAACGATCCCGCCGCTCTTCTCTATGAGATCTTCGTCTGTGACACATATGACCATATTTTTCACAGAATCGGAACTGTCATCGTTTATCTTTTCTATTTCGATTTCAAATTTTTCGATTTTATCTTTTTCCACCGTAGTCAGTATCCACGCTTTTCCCTTTTTCACCTCATCCGGCTCTGCTGTATGTACCGGAACGGCATAGTCCCCCGAAGAAAGATCGGTATCCGCTTTACCGAATATGCCGTATTCCGTGTTTTTCACGAGTTCACCCAGAGGCTGATCAGCTTCATAAAAAATCCCTCTGATCTCTCCGGGATCTCCTCTTTTTCCTTCTTTCAGGGACATCACCTGTGCGTCGAGCAACTGTCCTTCCGCTACTTTGAGGATGCTTCCCGTCTCCGCATCAGTGATGCCGTGACCGAGAGCGCCGAACGTTCCGTCATACGGGCGATAATATGTGAGCGTTCCGATGCCCGCAGTTTTTTCCTTTACCCAGACTCCCAGGCGGTATTTGCCGTCATCTGCCGATTTGACAGGTTCTGCATCGAGATACCGGATTTCATTTTTTCTGCCGATTTTCAATCTGACGCTTCTGTTCTGCGTGCTGTCTACGATAGCTGTCACGTCAGCAGCGCTGTGAACTTCATTTCCGTCGATAGCCAAAATCACATCGCCGATCTGCAACCCCGCTTTCAGACCCGGATTCACAGTTTTTCCCTCTTCTGTCTCTATTTCTTCCAGGCCGACTACGAGAACGTCTTCCACATCCAGTTTTACCCCCACGGATCTTCCTCCCGGGATTACCAGTTCGGGATCGGCTGTTGCTGCTGAAATAGTTTCACATGCCTCATCCGTCACCGTATCGTTCAGAAAAGCACAGCCAGAAACCGCTGCAAAAAGTATGGCTGCTCCGGCCGCGACTGTGAGACCGGCAATCATAATCCTCCGGACCGATTTGACAGTCATCCTGTCCATGAAATTTCATCACCCCTCAAAATCCTGCAGAAGTTCGGACAGTTCGGAATCATCGTTCAGGATGAAGCCTTTTTTAAAGAGCTGCTGATCTGTTTCTGTGAGCATAGCCGTATCGATATCCGTTTTTTCCCTGGAAGTCACTCTGCCGTTTTCATCATACCGAAGAATGGAAATGATTCCATCGGTATCGGAAATGACGACGATTTTGCCGGCATATTCTTTTTCACTGCCGCTTCCATCAGAAGAAGCCGGAGAACTGTCATTCTGTGTGCCGGATTCCGGTTCCTGACCGTTTTCTCCGATAATGCCGTATCCACTGCTGTCATTTCCGTTCTCATACGTCCCGTCGTCGTAATTCCGGTCGTATCTGTCGTCATCTGCCGTCTGTGACCCCACGTCTTCCTGCCATCCCTCTTCTCCGGAAA